>JAFLKZ010000118.1:0-11070 GCA_019162915.1 Campylobacteraceae bacterium | reverse complement strand
AAAAGAAGCCATGGTGAGGGAAGCCATTAAAACAACACTACAAACACCTTTAATTGGCAATACTATTGATTGGGATTTTGTTGAAAAATATGCACTTCATCACATTAAAAAACCCTCCTTACTTTTTATCATTGGTGATTTTTTTGATATGCCAAAAGTGGCGGCAATTGCTAAAAAACATGAAGTTATTGCCATTAAAATACGAGACCACTTTGAAGAAGAACCTTTTATCGCGGGAGGTATTTTTGTCAAAGACCCCCAAACGCTTAAAGAAGAGAAAGTTATAGTTGATGCTAGTTTTGTTAAGGCGTATACTAAAAAGCAGAAAATTTTTGACGTGAAATTAGAGAGTTATTTTAAAAAAAATGGCATTAAAAATTTTACAATTTATACCAATGAAGATCCATATAGTAAGCTTTCTTCTTTTCTAGGGACATTTTAGTGGAAGCGTTACGCGACATTAAAGGGCTTGAAAAAATAGAAGATTATTCTTTATATCTTTTGATTTTAGCTGGGGTATTATTTCTTTTATTGGTCTGGACTCTTTTTAAATATTGGAATAAAAAGAAGATACTTAGTCCCAAAGAGATAGCGCTAAGTCATCTTAATGCGTTGGATTTTAATGATGCTAAAGCATGTGCTTACGCAATTTCGCAATGGGGAATTTATCTTTGCGAAGAAGCAAAAAAAGAAGAGTTTGAGAAACTTTTAAAGAATTTTGAAAAATATAAATATAAAAAAGAAACGCCTCCCTTTATACAAGAAGATAAAGATTTATTGAGAGCATTTTTAGGTAAAAAAGATGTCTAATTTTAGTTTTGAATATCCTTACGTTTTTTTCTTATTCATTGTATTTATTGTGTGTGCCTATTTTTGCAAAGGTAAAAATTCGCTCATTTACATACCGCACCTCTTGGCAATGCCTTTACATGTAAAGAAAAATAGGCTATTAAGTTTTTTAAAATGGCTGAGCATTGGACTGCTTATCTTCTCTTTGGCTTCGCCTGTGATGAAAAATAAAGAAGAGTCTTTGCACTTTTCACACGCCTTGATGCTTTTGATGGATGTCAGTGAATCGATGAGCAGAGGGGGACTTAGTAGCAGTAATGGTGCATTTCAAAGTAAGTTTACACTCTCCAAACAGATAGCTTCTTCTTTTGTCAAACAAAGAGAAAATGACAATATCGGGGTTATTGTCTTTGGGGATTTTGCTTATGTTGCAACCCCTTTGACCTTTGACCATCAAAGTGCCTCGATGATTGTACAAAATATCGATAAAGATAGTGCGGGAAAAAAAACGGCGATGTATGATGCCCTTTTTTTAGCAGCACGATTACTTCAAAAAAATAGTGCCAAAGAAAAGGTGATTATTTTACTAACCGATGGCTTTAATACGACAGGAAAGATCTCTTTAGACGCAGCGCTTCGCTCCATTGAGAGTGAAAAAATAAAGGTTTATGCCATCGGTGTTGGACGAAATGGTGAATATGATGAAGAAGTTTTAAACATGATAGCACACCAAAGTGGAGGAGCATTTTTTAAAGCCAGTAGCGGAAAAATGCTAGAAGAAGTCTATTCTAGAATAGATAAAATGGAAAAAAGTTTACAAAGTTCGCAGTCAAAAGTGAGCGTAGATTATCTTTACATGTACTCACTCATCTTGGGTTTTTTCACATTACTTTTTTACATGGGACTCACGCTTAAAGAGGAACATATATGATATTGGTTTATCCTTATTTTTTAGGTTTATTCCTTTTATTGGGCTTTGCTTTAGTCTTGATGAAGCACGAATCTACAAATAAAGAGGTTATCACCCCTGCAATAAGAGAAAAATTAGCAGTTGCCAACCAAAGTATCGTTCAAAAATCTCGAAAATGGTTACTGCTTGGCGCACTTAGCTGTATTATTCTCTCGTTATGTCGACCGATTATTGTCGTAAATCCAAAAGAAGAAATCAAAAGTGAGCAGATGGGATATTTGGTCATTAGTCTTGATGTTTCAAAATCGATGTTGGCGGAAGATATTTACCCCAATAGGCTTACTTTTTCAAAAGTTGCCATCGAAACGATGTTGAACCATTTGAGTAGCCTCAAAATCGCGTTAAATGCTTTTTCAAAAGATGGTTTTTTAGTTGCCCCTTTTAGTGAAGATAAAGCAACCCTACAATTCTTGCTCAAACACCTTAATCAAAATTCTATGACGAGTGAGGGAAGCTCCATTCTCTCAACCTTGGCATCGGCCAAAAAACTTTATGAGCCATTTCCTCTTGGGATTAAAGATATCCTTATTGTGAGCGATGGTGCTGATGGTGAAGAGATAGAAGAGTCTATCAAGATGGCAAAGAAAGAGAATTTTAGAGTGCATCTTTATTTGGTGGGGACGATTAAAGGTACCATTATCAAAGATGCGCAAGGAGAAATTTTAAAAGACGCTCACGGCAATTTGGTGATTACCAAAAGGGCTGATCAATTAGAAAAATTAGCACTTGAAACGGGAGGCGTTTATGTGGCGACAAGTGGAGATAGCTCAGATATAGCGTGGTTATGTGCGCAAATTGTACAAAAAAGTGAAAAAAATGAAGTATCTAAACAGAGTTACGACAATGCAAAAGAGCTTTTTTACTATCCTCTTATTGTGGCACTTGCACTACTTTTCTTGGCACTCAACTCTTTACATGTAAAGCGTATTTTAGTTTCGTCATTTTTCTTGTTAGGTGTCCAAAATCTTCATAGTGGCATTTTAGATTTTTGGACTATCAAAGAGGCAGAACAATCCTATGAAAATAAAGCGTATGAGCAAGCAACACATTATTTTTCGCAAATAGTAGATGAAAAAAAGAGCGATGCTTCAAAATATAATCTGGCTAATTCTCTTTATCAAGAAAAAAAATATGATAAAGCGTTGGAACTCTATAAAGAGATAAAAAGTAAAGAACCAGCATTGGAACACAAAAAACTCCACAATATAGGAAATACACTTGTCAATATGAATCAAATTAATGAAGCAATAAAGGCTTACGAGGAAGCGTTGAAAATAAGTGAAGATGCAGATACACAGTATAATTTAGAGCTTTTGAAACAAAAAAAAGAAGAAGAAAAAAAAGAGAAGGATGAGACCAAAGAAGAGAAGCCAAAAGACGACCAAAAGGGCGAGAAAGATACTCAAGATAAGCAAGAAAAACAAGAACCCAAAGACGAATCTCAAGAGAAATCAAAAGAAAGTAAGAGTGAAAACCAAAAAGAATCAGAATCACCCAAAAAGATGAGCGAACAAGAGGCTAAAAAGTGGGAGAAAATGCTCAACGACACGCCTCCTCAAACAAAGCCAGTACAAATTTTCAAAGGTGAAAAAATGGAGAATAAAAATGCGATTACTTGGTAGTGTAATTTTTGTTTTGATATGTACGATAGAGCTTTTTGGTGCAAAAGTATATTGGTTGCAATCAACGATTGAAGAAGGGGAAAGTGCCACCTTAGTGCTGAGTGCACAAGGCGAAAGCATTAAGTTTCCCGTTATTACGCAGATAGGAGATTTTCCGATTATTTCGCATCAAACGCGTCAGAGTATGGAATTTTTAAATGGCAAAGTTACTAAACAGTTAGATCAATATTTGACTTTTTATCCTGATAAAAACATTACGACAGCTAGTTATGAAGTCATAGTGGATGGTAAAAAAGAAGCAACACCTCTTTTGGCGTTAACTGTCCAAAAAGGTTTGGTGAAAACAGATAATAACGAGACTTTCTTGTTTGAAATGAAAGTTTCTAAAATGAATCCAATGCAACAAGAAGGTGTCAAACTCTCCTTTGTTTTCAAAAGAGATAAGAATGAAAATTTGGTTGATATGAAATTTTTAAAGCCACAAATGGAAGGTTTCTGGCTCAAAGAGGCTGAAAAAGATACACCTTTTGTTGAGGGAAATTATATAGTTCATACGATTAGTTATTATATTTTTCCTCAAAAAAGTGGTGAGATAACCATCCCTAAAGCCAAAATAGAGATTGCGAGACAAGTGATGGCTAAAGATATATTTGCCAATCAAATTAAATGGAAAAGCATTCTTTCCAATGAAATAACTTTACATGTAAAGCCGCTTGAGGGAACCAATATTTTAGGAAACTTTACATTTGATGTGAATGTTGATAGACAAACAATAGAACCAAATAGTCCGCTTAATATGACCATTAAGATAACAGGTGAGGGTAATTTTGATGATATTGAGCCTTTTAAGTTAGAGGCAAAGGGGGCAACTATTTTTGAAGATTTGCCAAAAATAAAGACTTTTATGGAAGGGGATAAACTCAAAGGAGAATTCATCCAAAAGTTTTCACTCACCTCTCCAAAAGATTTTGTCATAGAACCTATAGTCTTAACGTACTTTGATGCCCAAAAGCAAAAATTAGAGCAGTTTAAAAGCGAAAAAATCGCTATTGCTGTGTTGGGTCAAACGACAATGCAAACTTCCATAAGAAGTGAAATTCAAGAAGAAAAAAAAGAGATAGAGAAAACATTTCAATTTGATATTTTTAATCTATTGTTAGGTTTCTTCTTGGGTATTTGCGTAACTTTGGCTTTTGTATTGACGTATCATAAAAAAATAAACTTGCCGAAGTTTAACGTGAGTGAGCGCGAACTTTTGCAAAAACTCTTAAAGTATCGTGGTCAAAATGATGAGATAGAGAGTCTTATCTTGCAGTTAGAAGAAAATATTTATGGGAGTGCTAAACATCCCATAAATAAGCGAAAAGTGAAAATTATCTTAGAGAATCTTGTGTAGCGTGGTAGCTTTGCTCATCCACGCTTCTAACCCTTGCCAGTCATCTTCTTGAATCATTTTTTTTGATTTTGCGAGTTCCTTTTCAAAAAGATTAATTGAATTGAGGAGATTTTCTTTATTTTGTTTAAAGATATCTGCCCACATTTGAGGTGAACTTTTCGCAATTCTACTCATATCTTTAAATCCACCCGCCGCAAGCAGTAAAATACTTTTAGGATCTTCTTGTCCCATAACGCTATTTGCCAAAGCGTAGCTTATCGCGTGGGGGAGATGAGAGATAAAAGAGGCATGAGTGTCATGAGAAATGGCGTCCATAAAGACGATTTTCATACCAATATGCGAAAAAATCTGAATGGCTCGATTTTTATGTAAATCTCCACTATTGTCAGTATCGCAAAGGACAACAATTTTATCATGGTAAAGATTTTGGATAGCAGCACTAGGCCCAAATCTCTCTGTACCGGTCATCGGGTGCGCAGCAATAAAGTTAGCTCTTATTCTTGGGGGCGTTGCTTTAATGATTTCTTCTTTAGTACTTCCTAAATCAACTATCGTCGTATTAGGTGCGATATCTTGGAGTTCTTGAAGTGTTCGAATGATGCCTCCAACAGGAATGGCTAAAAAAACAATATCGCATGTTTTAATCTCTTTAAAGGAGACGATTTCATGAACAAGCCCTAACTTTAAGGCTTCTTCGCAGTGCGTCAGATTGTGGTCAAATCCTACGATTTTTGAGACTAATTTGGTGTTTTGTAATGCTAATCCGAGCGAGCCTCCCATCAAACCTAGTCCAACAATTCCAATCGTCATTTATACTCCTTGCAAATATGCCAAAGTTATTTAATAGGCACTTAATTCTAAAAATAGTATTATATTTCAAAATATCTAAAAATACTATTCTAGGGTTAATCATGATAAAAAAAATAGCCATATTATGTCTCATTGTTGCTACATCTTTGTACTCAGCTACCTTAAAGAGTCTAAAGTTTGATGGTATGATTCACCTTTCCCCTGAAAGTGCGATGGAGATGATAGATATCTCTGTTGGGGATTCTATTGACATTGAAAAGATAGATAAAGCGATTAAAACGCTTTATAAGCAAAACTATTTTGAAGATGTGTGGGTAGAAGAAGTTGGAGAAGGTCAATTAGTTATACATGTAAAAGAAAAACCAGTTATCGCAAAGATTGATTTTATAGGTATAAGTGAGAGCGATAAGGATGAGATTGCAAAACTTGCCACTATTAAAAAAGGTGAAGTTTATGATGAACAAAAAGCAGAAATTTCAAAACTGAAAATAGTAAAATTCTTTGAAGACAAGGGCTACTTTGATACAGTTGTTGAAATTAAAACAGAACCATTAGCTGAAAAGCTTTCCCTCTCTCTTGATTTTATTATTAATCGTGGTGAAAACATTATTATTAAAACAGTTGATATTTGTGGAGCTAAGGAGCTAAAGTATAAAGATGTAGAACCAAGCATTGCCAATAAATCAGAAGAGATGATTCCTTGGTTGTGGGGGTTTAATGATGGTAAATTGAGAATGAGTGACTTAGAAAATGACTCAGCTAGAATCAAAGATGTCTATATGCAACATGGTTATCTCGACTCTGAAGTCAGTGCTCCTTTCATGAAAACTTATTTGGATAGTTATACTGCGAATTTAGTTTATAGCGTTAAAGAAGGTGAGCAGTATAAAGTAGGAAGTGTTGATATAGAGATAATGGATGGTTTAATAGACGCTAAAGCTGTCATCGAAGAGATGTTCTTGCAAAATGGAAAAGTCTTTAATGTGGCAAAACTTAGAAAAGATATAACACTTATTGAGACAAAAGTAGCAGACCTTGGATACGCTTTTGTCAAAGTTAGCCCTGATGTCAAAAATGATAAAGAAAAACACTTAGCAAATATAACATATCGCGTTTTTCCTGGTGAAAAAGTTTACATCAATAGTGTCAGGATTGCGGGTAATAGTAGAACGATAGATAGAGTAGTACGAAGAGAAATTTTCCTAGCAAATGGGGATCAATATACAAGAACAGATGTTGTTGATTCTAAAAGTGCATTAAAAAGAACAGGTTATTTTGAAGATGTCGAGATTAAAGAAGAGAGACTTACTAAAAATTCTATGGATTTAGTGGTTAATGTTAAAGAAGCGTCAACAGGTTCAATTGGTGGTGGCATAGGATATGGATCATCTGATGGTTTATTGCTTAGTGCAAGTCTCTCAGATGGCAATATCTTTGGTTCAGGTCTTAGAGCCGGTATCGATCTTGAGCGTTCAGATAGTCAGCTTAGTGGTGCTATCTCTTTAGCCAATCCACGTTTATTTGATTCTATTTATAGCTTAAGTGGAAGAATTTATGCGTCTAACAGTGATTATTTTTACTATGATGAAGATAAGCAAGGGTTTAATGTAGTTCTTGGTAGAAAATTAGGTCGAAATTGGGGTGCTTCTATTGGATATATTTTAGAGCAATCTAAGGATTATAATCCAAGTACTAGTACTATTGCCGCACTTCTTCCAGAAGGGAATATACTTAAAAGTTCAATTGTTCCTTCAATTTCTTTTAATAATACCGATGATTTTTATTTACCACGACATGGTATTAGTGCTAGTTCGAGTTTAGAAATCGCAGGACTTGGTGGAGATAAAGAATTTGTAAGTAGTGTGAATAAGTTTGCAATTTACTATGGTTTAAATGACCTGATTGATTATGATTTGATTTTGCGCTATAAAGCACAAGCTAAATATTTAGAAATAAGTGGTATTGAAAAGAATTCATTTGGTGAGAAGTTTTATATGGGTGGTGTCCGAACGATTCGTGGATATGAATCAAATTCTATTGCCCCTAAAGATGTAGATGGTTCTTTGTTAGGTGGAAATATGATGTTTGTAAACTCAGTAGAAGCGAGTTTCCCACTTATTGAGCGACTTAAAATGCGTGCTGCCATATTCTTTGACTATGGTGTGATAGGGCAAGATAATCTTGATATTAAACGCGCAGGCACAGGTGTCGCACTTGAATGGATTTCACCTTTAGGACCAATTGGTTTAGTTTTCTCTCAGCCAGTGATGGAAGAAGTGGGTGATCGAACAGCATCATTTGAATTTACTATTGGGCAAAAGTTTTAATATAAAAAAAGCTTCTTGCAAAATCATTTTTGCAAGAAGCCAAAATCTTCTACTTTCTTCTACGCGTTACTTTATCTTTCTTACTTACTTTATAATAATTGCAAATGACGCAGGTTTGATCAGTTGTTTGATACTCTCTTTTGCTAAAAAAAGCTTTTTTTCTGCTTGAATACTAAGTGTATGATTTTGGTAGCTAAACTCTATTTTCCCCATGCTAAGATCTGTATTAATAGCTTTTGCTAAAGAAAGTAAAAAGCTTAGCCAATTAACAATTTGCATATCTGGAAGAAGTGTTTTGTACTCTTGTGCATCTTCATCAGTAGGTAATTTTTTTGTATGATATTTTATCAGTATTGCTATTAATATTTTTTCTTCGTGCGAAAATCCATAGTTTAAGTTATTGACTACAAAATAAAAGCTATGAAGTTGATTTTGGTAAAATCCTAATTTTGTTCCTATATTATACAGTTCAGCTGCAACACAGAGCTCGAATTTATATTTTTCTGGTATATTATGAACGGGTGAAAGTGTGTCAAATAATAAACTTGCAATTTTCTTAACAAACAAGTCATTTTTATCATGAATAGAAAATCTATCTTTCATGCTTCTTAGACTAAGTTTAAATCCAGGGCTAAACTTATGGTTGTTTGAGCGAAGTAAGTCACAAAGATAAGCTCCTTCTCTCACTCCCGCACCGCTGGTAATAACACTTTTTGAAGCAAGTGCTTGATAGATAGATTGAAAAATGATACAACCTTCTCGCATAGTATCGTATCTATCTTTTCTAACACCAATATTTTTTAACTCTAAAACGTCAGAACTAATGATACGTTCAACAAGTTCGGCATGGCTCTCAACGCTATATTCAAATCCATGGACAGTTTTTAAAGGATAGTTTATTTTTTCCATAATCATCTTAGATAAAGAGCGAAGTGTCCCTCCAATGCCTATAATGGTATCTGAACAAAATCTCTTAGGGATAGTATCAATCTCTTGAGCAATGGCATAACGAATTTCTTCTAAAGATATTTTTTTATCAAAATAGAGTTCCTTTAGCCGCACTGTACCGATGTTTAAGGAAATAGTTTCGACAATATTGCCATTTTCTATTTTAGCAAGTTCGGTAGAACCTCCTCCAATATCTATGGTAACAGCATTTTTTGTCTCTTTAAGATAGTTTAAAGAGCCAACAGCACCGTAATAGGCTTCTTTTTTCCCATCTATAATTTTAATGTTAATGTTGAGTTTGTCACTGACTCTCTTGATAAATTCAAAGGAGTTGGGAGCATCTCTTAACGCAGAAGTTGCGATGCAAAGTATCTTTGTACATTTGAGACTTTTAATGATTTGATTAAATTCTTCTAACGCATTAAAAGCTCTTTGAAGTGCAGCATCTTGCAGCACTCCTTCAAAGTTGTAAGCACCCTCACCAATTCTAACACGACTCTTTGTTTCGCTAATAAGATGGAAAGCAAAGCGACTACTTTTTTCAAATATTGCCATTCTCGCAGAGTTTGACCCTATGTCGATAATGGCAGTACGTTTCGACATTATTCTTCGCTATTAAGCTGTTCAAATTTGAGCTTTAGCTCTTCAACACTCTCTATGTTGTCTGGGTCAGGGATAATGCACTCTACGGGGCAGACAGCTATACAAGAAGGCTCATCATAGTGCCCAACACACTCAGTACAGATATCTGGATCTATGATATAGATAGGATCTGACTCTTCTATGGCTCCAGTTGGGCACTCATCGCGACATGCATCACATGCAATACATTCTTCGGTTATCATTAATGACATATATTTTCCTTATTATTGTTTCTAATTTTTGACAAGTTTATACACTAAAAATACTTTAATAAAATTTAAACAGCAGTTTTTTTAGAAGGTATATGCAGAGTTGCTACCGTTCCTTGTCTATCAACTCTATTTTTGATCGTTATATTCGCACCGATAGCATCAGCTGCACTTTTAGCCAAAAAGAGTCCAAGTCCAGCTCCTGAGTAATTACCGTATCTTTTAAAAGGGGCAAAAAGATCTTTACTTTCATCAACACCTATGCCTTCATCGATGACTAAAACGTAAAATCCTTCGTTGTTGGCATAAGATTGTATTGTGATATTACCATTTTTGGAAGTAAATTTGATAGCATTTTGAACGAAATTTTGTAAGATATGGACAAGAAGTGTTGGTTGTATCGTCATTTTATAACTTTTGGGCGTAATTTTTTCAATAATATTTTTTTCTTCCATTTTTGCCAAAATAGTGTAATTATTGTTTTGCTCTTTTAGGAAATTAATAAGATCGATTTCAATTGGTTTTTCAAATTGAGCACTCTCTTGCCTCCCAATTTCTAAAATATTTGTTATCATCTTATTCATATCATTAATTGATTTATTATTACTTTGGATAGTTTCTATGTATTTTTCGCATTCCCTTGGTTTGAGCAAGGTGACTTCATTTTTAGTTTTCATGACAGCAAGAGGGGTTTTTAATTCATGGGCAGCCCCAATAAAAAGCTCTTTTTGTGAGTTAACAAAAATTTGAATACGATCAACGAGTTTATTAATACTCACTCCCAATGGTTGAAATTCACTAGGAAGAATTTTCGTATCGATAATTTGAAGAAAATTTTCATTCATCGTTGCTAGTTTGTTGGTTAAGGAACGAATCGGTAACAGAAGCATTCGCGATAAAAAAAGTGCATAAAAAAGTATTAGAAAAATAGCAGTAAAATTGATGATAAGAATATTTTTTAAAATTTTATCTAAAAGCGTATCGGTGTTTGAAATATTTTTAGTGATTGAAATAAAATTAAACTTTCTTTTTTCGAGAGGATAGTAAATGGTGAGAAATTTTTGTCCCTCTTTTTCACTATGTTCAAAGGAAGTAACATTCCCTTGATTGACCCTAATGGCAACAGTTACTTGTACGTCTACGGGATTATTAATAGAACTAAATGATGGGTCAAACATATTTACCCCCATTCTCTCTAAAGAGCTAGCTCTTGAGGTAGCTATAATAGAAGCCTGTTTGGTTAATTCTTGGGTAATGTCTTCAAAGACGGAGATTTTAATGTAGTTGTAGAGAATAACGGAAAAAATAACAATTAGTGTCGCCGAAGCAGACACTAATTGTAGTATAAAACTATTTC
>JAFLKZ010000028.1:44254-47295 GCA_019162915.1 Campylobacteraceae bacterium | reverse complement strand
AATAACTTCAGTCTTTCCACCCTCTGTTGTAACCATGATAATAGGTATATTTTCATATTTTTTCTCTGCTCTTACTTTGCGCACTAGCTCTAGCCCATTCATTTCAGGCATATTCCAATCTGTAATCAATACATTAATATCACCTGTTTTTTCCATAATTTGCCAAGCTTCAAGACCATGTTCCGCTTCCAAAATATCGTTGTATCCGAGTCTTGATAATGTATTTTTAATAATACGGCGCATTGTTGAGCTGTCATCTACTACTAGCAGTTTCAATGTCACTCCTTTATTTTAAATTATTGTTAATGATTATATTCTAGCTAATTTTACTTTGAACTTACTTTAATGCCTGCTACTAGAAACGAGTTCAAAAGCTTCTACTAAGTCTAATTTTCCTTCATAAAAGGCTTTTCCGATAATGACCCCGCTGACTCGTTTAGTCTCTAAAAGCGCTTTGATATCTTCTATATCTTTAACGCCACCACTTGCAATCGTGTCTATGCCAGAAGCCTTGGCTATTTCTAACGTGAAGTCTATATTGACGCCGCTTAACATGCCATCCCTTCCCACATCGGTACAGATAATAGCTTCAACCCCAGCGCTTGCAAACTCGTACGCCAGATCTGTTGCTCTCATCGTTGACTTTTCCGCCCAACCCTCAACCGCTACAAAACCATCAATGGCGTCGATTCCGACCACCACGCGGTAAGATTTACACATCTGCTTTACAAATGCTGGGTTTTTAAGGGCAATAGAACCTAAAATAACCCTATCTATTCCTAAATCGACATAACGACGGATAACTTCTTCATCACGAATGCCGCCACCTAATTCCAATTTTAAATTACAATTTTTTCTAATCTTCTCAATTTGTTCAAGATTTTTTGGCTCACCCGCAAATGCACCATTTAAATCTACCAAATGAAGCCAAGTTGACCCCATTTCTTCAAACGCTTTTGCCACCATCCAAGGCTCATCAGAATATATCTTAGCACTCTCCATAAGCCCTTTGGTAAGTCTTACAGCTTTTCCATCTTTCAAATCAATCGCAGGTAAAATATCCATTACATCTCCATAAAATTCTTTAAAATCGCCAACCCATTAGTATGAGATTTCTCCGGGTGAGGCTGAAAACCAAACACATTTTCTTTTTGCACGGCACTGGCAAATTCATAGCCATACATCGTCTTTCCTATCACATATTTATCGTCACATACGGCATGAAAACTATGCACAAAATAGAGATAAAAAGCCTCACTCATCCCTTTAAATAAAGGAGATTCTTTTTGCACAAATAGTTCATTCCATCCCATATGCGGAACTTTTAGTCTGGTTTTAAAACGTGATGTATCAAACTTGATGATTTCACCTTCTATCAGGCCTAACCCTTTGCTATTTCCAAATTCAACACTACTTTCAAAAAGAAGTTGCATCCCTAAACAAATACCTAAAAGCGGTTTTCCAGAAGTCGCAAAAGCTTTAATGGCTTCATGCATACCCTCTTTTTCAAGACATTCCATCGCATCTTTAAAGGCACCAACTCCTGGTAAGATAATCTTGTCAAATTTTTCAAGTTCATCTGCATTTTTGACGACTTGTATAGGAACGCCAAGCTTCTCAAAAGCGTTAACGACACTTCTTAAGTTTCCCATATTGTAATCAATTAAGCCGATCATAAATCTCTCTTTTGAGGCAATGATTTAAGATAAAAAGCAAGACCAAAAAGAAGCATGGTCACACCACCGATGAGATAAACTGCATACAAGATATGTGCCGCATCAATAATGGCAAATTTAAAGACTAACATCAATGCTTCTATCGCAAGGGCTATGATGATGGAGCCTAAAAATCGCACCATCGTTTTATGCATGCCCGTACTATCATCCCGTTCATTACGCCCAAGAACTTCTTCTTCAAAGATAGTTTTTACCAAATCGAAAATTGCTAATGAAAGCGTGATAAGGATGGTTGATTCAAACATCGCTTTAATGTCAAGTAAATCAAACTGAAGACCGTGGGTAAAGAGACTTCTCATGCCATTGAAAAGCAATAGCAAGGCAATGGCAAAAAGAGACAGTGAAAAAACAGAATAAACTACTTGCGATGTTTTACCAAACAGTGATTGCAAAGAAGAAGGATGCGCAATCTTTAAGATATGCTCCAAAGAAACATCGATACATGCGATATATTTAAGACTATTTTGGTCATCGTAGATAGGAAAAGAGGCTGTGACTGTCAAATCATTGGTTAAAGAAGAGGGATAAGGATCGCTTAAAACACATCTACGCTCTCGCACTGCACGGTAATAATAAGACTTTGCACTACGATTAAGCCCCATGCCCCCTTTGTTATGTGGGTCATTGGTGATATTATCGATAACTTGCTCACCCTTGTAATTTAAAAGGTAAAGTGCTTCAAAATCTTCCACCTCATGAACTATCTTATCAAGCCCTGAACTAATCACATCGATATCAGGTTCAGGAAGGCGGTTTGGCATATTTCTTGTGAAAAGGTAACACAAATATGCCCTTGCTCTTGCTCTAACTTCTGAAAATTGTTGTATTTCACGAATAACCATCATACGCCTTTGTTAAACTTTTGTCGTATTTTAGCTAAATTTTGAGCTTATACACTTTTGAATTTACATCTAATATAATCGGCTCAAACAATGTCGAATCATAATTTTCCAATACAAAAAGTTGAATGAACAGTGAATTTAACATAGCATCATCCAATATCAAAAACGTATTGTAAGATTGCATATAAATGATGGAAAATTGCCCATTTTCATGCACAACATTTTTTTCCCTCATCAGCTTCTTGTCTTGGTTATATACAGTTTTCATAAAATACTTCAAAGGAACTTCTTGATTGCCTAGCTTCAACATACCCTTGGTTTTATCCAACACAACACCCTGTCCAAAGTCAAGCTTAGTAGCGGAGTCTTGAAAACGGTTTGACTGAAAAAAGAAAGGTTGCCTCGCCACTTTACCATTCATAATATCAAGGTTGCTAAACTGAGCCACCGTAGGAAAAATGTT
>JAFLKZ010000028.1:30911-44137 GCA_019162915.1 Campylobacteraceae bacterium | reverse complement strand
ATTATGAAACCCATAGTCCAAACTCATCTGCACGGTGTTACTTAAAATTTTAATGTGCTGTTCACTTGGTTTAGTTTCATTTTCCTCACCCATAGTAAAAGCACGTTCCGTATATTCTACTTCAAGTCTTGCTAGTTTTGCCGCTTTTTCAGAGGGATTAGTCAACATATAACTCACAGGAAAATTCACCTCACCACTATGCTTTCCCCCATCAATCAGCGTTTTAGTATCGGCGTAATAGCGCAAAGGATACCAATAATCCCACCACGAAACAATATAATCTTCTCTTCCCGCTACCTTTTTAAGCTTATCTAAAATTTCCACTTCTGTTTTTGTAAACACCGTAGGAACGCGATACTCTATCACATGTAAAATATTAGGATATAAAATCGCAAGGGTGCTAAGGATCACCATACTTGATTTAACAACTTGTCCTACGCGTTTGTTGATAAATAATCCTTGCAAATATACGCTACATGTAAAAAGTAAATAAGCAATGCCAAAAGCACAAACAGGCACCGCATAAATCGTAAATCGAAGTCCCGCAACAAGTGCTAAAAATCCAAGTCCCAACAAAGGAAGCCCTAAAAGCATAACAGGATAACGCCATACCATCAAAGCACAACCAACCAGAGAGAATACAAAAGTAATAGTGTGCCCACTAATACGCTCTGCAAAAGTCGTAAAACTTATCTGCCCCGCTTCACGTACCGTTTGCATGACTGAGAAAAAATGAAGCGGTAAAACATCTTTGCTAACTTCAACCAAATCTTTAAACACATACCCTTTAAGTTGTGCCCAAATAGGATCTATTCCTCCTGTTAAAAAGAATAATCCTACGGCTAATGCCAATAAATGAAAGGTATATTTTTCAAATCTATTTTGTTTAAACACCATATAAGCGACGATAACAATGCTAAAGCGCACCAAACTAGGTAATCCCATCATGGCAAACATCATAATGGCAAGTAATTTAAAATTAAACGCATTTTTTCGATCAAAAATAAGCGCATACAAAAGTATCAACCCAAAATAAGAAAACTCCAACGAGTAACTTTGTGGATACCACCAGCGATAAGCGATGATTTCTAGCGCGGTTATCAGCAGATACTTCTCTTCGTGACTTCTTAGTGCTAAAATAAGCGACCACAACAAGAAGACGGGGAAGACGATATTGAGCATATCTGTATCATAGTATCAGACCATTGTGCGGTTGTAGTAACTCACGGCGATAGAAGCTAAAAGAGCTGCTAAAAAACCAACTTCTGGGATTTTCAAATTTTGACCTATCAAAATCATAGGCACCACAATCAATGAACCCAAAAAGGCTGGCATATAAAAGATAATGCTTTCAAAAGAAAAGGGTAACAACTTCACGATGACATAAGTAAGCCAAGATGGGGCTTCCATAATAGGAGAAAGTGAATGTAACTGAGAAGTACCCATAAGCAAATCTCTTGCACCCTCCGCCCAAAAGTAACCATCATTGGTGTTAATCATAAACTGACCTGCAAACTTAAAAGTTTCAAAATCACTAAACTGATAAACCCAAATCATCCTGACCAACATGCTAAACACAAAAGCCAAAACAATAAGCCCAATGATAGTTAAACTACTTTTTTCTATTTTAAATAAATTCACTTTTGACCTTTTAAGTATTAGGCTTGTGTTCAAACTCAGGAACGATCTCTTTTAGTTTGCTGATTTTATCTTTACATGTAAAGAGTTCTTGCATATCAATTTCCAATTTTCGGATACTATAATCCGTTTTATGCGCTACCATAATAGACTCATACTGCGTCTTTTTATCACTCTCATCGATCAGCAATTCCTCATAAAGCTTTTCACCAGCCCTCAGTCCGCTAAATTCTATCTTTATATCTTGTTTTCCACAAAGCGCTATCATCTTACTCGCCAAATCAGCTATACGGATAGGTTCACCCATATCAAGGATAAAAAGCTCCCCATTTCGACCAATGGCCCCTGTTTGCAAGACCAATTCGCACGCTTCAGGGATAAGCATAAAGTACCGTGTGATGTCTGGATGCGTCACCGTCACAGGACCACCCTTTTCAATTTGAGCTTTAAATTTTGGGATAACAGAACCACTACTTCCTAGAACATTGCCAAATCGCACTGAGACGATTTGCGTACTTTGTGATTCTACATTTTGTGCATACAACTCACAAATTCTCTTCGTCGCACCCATCACATTGGTAGGGCGAACTGCTTTATCGGTGGAAATAAGGATAAATTTTTCGACACCGTGCTTAATCGCCAAATCAATACAATTTTTTGTCCCCAAAACATTGTTAATAATGCCCTCTTCAACATTGCACTCCACCAAAGGAACATGCTTATAAGCAGCGGCATGGATAAAAATGGTGGGTTTATAAAGCCCTAGCGTTTTATGGAGCAACGCTTCATTTAAAACACTTTGCATGATAGGAATTATCTTTGCACTCCCAAGTTCTTCACTCAACGCATAAAGATTATATTCACTATGGTCAAGGAGTATCAACTGTTTTGCGCCATACTTCAAACATTGTCTTGTTATTTCTGAACCTATACTTCCACCTGCACCACTTATCATGACTACTTTGTCTTTGATAAATCCAGATATAGCAACTTTGTCCAAATCTTTAGGATGCCTTGCTAGTAAATCTTCAACCGATATCTCTTTGAGTTGTGCACTAAACTCTTTATCCCGAAGAATTTCACCCAAGGAAGGGAGTATCTTAATTTGTTGAAAATGATCACTGAGCTTTTCGTATATCTCTTTGATTCTACTCTGATCCGCGGAGGGAATCGCGATAACTAATAGATCATATTTAGAATTTCCTATCGTTTCTTTCAACTTTTCTTTAGAAATAATACGAATCCCATCAATACTTCGCTTTTGTAAATCCTTATCATCATCAACAAAATATCTTATCTTATACGCACTATTACGATATTCTTCTTCAAGTTTTAAACCCGCTTTTCCCGCACCATAGATAACCAATGTTTTATCTTTGTGTGTATGGCTACGATTGATAATAAGATAATAAAAATACATAGAAAAATTGATCGCAAATAGATATAAAAAAAGTTCAGAAAGCATAAAAGAAAGGCGTAAATCCCCATAATAAAAAGGAGTATAAACACAAAATGCCAAGATATACACAACACTTTTAAGCAAAAATGTCTTTTGCGTTACCTTTGACCAAGAGAGTGAAAAATCTTGAAAGATAAATGCTGATGCCAAGATACGTACCATAATAACCACTACAACAAATTGCCAATCCATATCAAGATGAAAAATCCAAAATGTCCATGCAAAAGTCACTACGGTGAGAAAAAAAATAACCAGTATATTTAAAATTCTTTTGTCTATATTAAAAATCACTCAAACCTCTTTTTAGTATCTACCCATTTGATAACGCCATATAAAAGTGCCATCGTCACTATAAAACACACAATAGAGAGACCTTGAAATACAAATGCAATATATCCTAAAAGGACTAAAAGCATATTAAGGAAAATAGAATAAACAACTACTTTTTCATGACTCCAACCACTTTGTGTCAGTCTTTGATACGCGTGTTTTTTGTGAGCAAGGGAGAGTTTTTCGCCATTTTTGTATCTGCGAAACAACGTTAAAGTCGCATCAAACCAAAAGAGACCAAAAAGTATCAACCACACAAGGATGGAAGTGCCATTATTTTGAGTATAAAGTGCAAATATAGCGACATTGTAACCAAGAAGCGTACTTCCTACATCTCCCATAAAGATTTTCGCCTTATGCCAATTCCAAACCAAAAAGCCAAGTACACAAACGACTAATACTAAAAAATAATTTCCTCCAAATAGCATCCAGCCGGCTACGCCTAAAAAGACTGCCTCACTCCCCGCATAGCCATCAATGCCATCAAGAAAATTATAGAGATTTATAAACCACATTATCCCCAAAAAAGCCAATCCATTGGTCACGATTTGATTTTCAATAACAAAAAAACCTATATCAATTTTCGTAAATCCGCCCAATAAATAAAGTCCAACAATACTTACAAAAGCTTGCGTAAGCAATCTTTTTTGAGGACTTAGCTCATATAAATCATCTAAAAAACTCACAAGTGAAAGAACCACCCCAACCATCAATGCTGAAAATAACTGTGTATCTATTTCTTTACATGTAAAGAGATAAAGAAGTCCGAAAAACCAAGTCATCGCGATAGCGATTCCGCCACCGTGTGGTGTAGGTGTTAAATGTGAACTGCGCTCATTTGGTATAGATAGAAGAGATTTTTTTATGGCAATTTGCTTGATGACATAAGTTAGCCCAAGAGAAAATACAAATAAGAAAAGATAGATCATTGCATATTAGCTTTTATGTCTTGAATGCTCATTTCCCCAAAAACTCCCGTAGCACTACCCACGATACTTTCAGCTGCCTCAATTTTTTTCTTTTGCTCTATCTGCGCATAGCGCTCTTCGATTAATTCTTGCACCGTTTTTGTCAAAGATGTTTTCATACTAGAAGCTAATTCTTCAAGATGGTCTGCCACATTTTGATCAAAAACAAAGTTTTTTCGCACAACTACTCCCATACTTAATTCCTTTTATGTACTTATATTTATGTAAAAATTATACCGCAAAATAGAAAATCGCCATGCTAAATTAGCTAACCCAAAATTTTTGATCCAATGAAACATTCCACGCTGACCCTATTAACATTGACTCATTTGTTTCAACCAATACTCAAACAATGGATCTTGGAGATAGTATCCTGAGCTAGTTTTATCTAGGATATCTCTTTCTGTCAAGTTTTTCAGTGATATTTGTAATGAACCTGATTTGATTTTATATTTTGCAAGATACTGTTCATCGTATACATTTTGCCCATTTTTTTCGATGACGATCTTGAGAGCTTTTTTTTGATTTGATGTTAGATTGTCAAATTCTACTGAAAACAAATCTTCTTCTCTGCTAAGTATCGTTTTGAGTGCTTTTTCAAATAGCGATTCATCGGCTTTATCTTGAGTGATATTCCATATCTCATAGGCAAACTGCTGTGTATAATAGGGGAAGCCTTTTGTAATGGTTAGTATCTTATCGACAACCGCATGATCTATCTTTTTGCCTGTATTTAAAAACTTTGATTCGATAAACTCATACCATGAGTTAGCATTGATCTCTTTGATCTTAAAGTGTTTTACGGATTTATAAAATGGTCTATTTTTATCTAAAAACATTTGATGAAGCAAACTTTTCTTGCTTCCCATAAAAATATACGCTAGTTTATTGGAGTGTAGTTGTATGATGCTTCTGAGCTTCGACTCAAGATCTAGATTGGTTATCTCTTGAAACTCATCAAATACTATGACTATTTTTATGCCATTTTGAGCAAAAGCCAGTGGAATATTGAGAACTTCTTCCAATGTTTTATCGACATCTTCACCACCCAATGCTAAAGAAAAACTGGAACTGCCAGTCACATCAAAAGATACATTAATATTTGGTCGTATTTTCAAAATCGATTTGAAAAACTTTATGATTTTATCTGTTGGCTCTTCTAAAGTCTTGGCTAGAGCGTTAAAGTATTTATTGATAAACTCTTCAACCGTTGAAAGATACATGAGATCAAAAAAAACATATTTTACCTCATCTTTTTTTTCCAACTCTTTTAAAGCTTTGAGAACCAAAGAGGTCTTGCCAAATCTTCTTGGTGCATAGATTAAGGTATTTAGTCCTGCTAATATATCTAGCTTTATATCTTTGAGCTCTTCTACTCTATTGCAAAAGTACTCATCTTCGATAATTCCACCATAATAGAAAGGGTTTAACTGCATCATATTCTCTCTTTATGTTTTTTACATAATACTAAAAACATAATATATTTTTCATTAAACTATCTTGAGTAAAAAATTGACCTCTGACCCTGCTATTTTCAAAATTTAAAGTTTACCATTCAAATACAAACTTTATCCAGCTATGCAAAGAATATTTTTCATATAATTCCTGACTAGGAAAAACATATGGTGTAGTGAAAAATTCGGTATCTACAATAGGATTTTCTCTATCTATTACTAAAATATTAGATTTATTGTAAAAATCATAATTTTTTATATTTATATTTGTTGTTACCAATTTTTTATGCATTCCAAATGCTTCAAATGTCCTCATGGTGAGACCATGCTGTGCTGGGTGATTTATATCTAAAATAGCTTTAGAGTGAGATATCATAGATACTATTTTACTAGATTGCATGGGTATAAATGCAAACTCGTTTAAATTTCCATATTGATATTTTTTAAGAAATACTTTTCGCCCCCAATACATTATTTTACTTGGTAAATATAAAAAACTAAACATCTTAAATCCAGCCTGTTCTAGTTGTTTTTTTATTTTTGAAACAAGCTTATATCTATCGCTATGTGCTGTAGCAATTGAACATAAATCATAAAATATTTCATTGGATTTTGTACTAAGTGTATAGCTATCGCAATAAAAGAGAGGACAAAAAAACAAATTATACTGAGCAACATCTCTACTGTCAAAAGAAAGCACTCTATCAAAAATATTTATCGTATCCAGACTATTTTTATTGTTAAAAGAATCCCACATATAAAGGATAAATTTTGCATGTGGTTGCAAATTTTTTAAAACTTTCAACTCTTTTTGGCTTAGAGTCTCTGGGGAAACAATAAAAATATAGTCATAAACTTTTTTTTCAATATCACAAAAAATAGCTTTATAATAAAGATCTATTTTGCGTTTTACAAACAATTTTAACTTTAACCTAATAAAAATCTTTGTCAAAATATCAGAAGAAGGTCTATCATCATAAAAATCTACAGAAGCCCCAAATTCATTTATAAGAGATTGTTTTATTTCCTTTTCATAGCCAAAAAATTTTGGAGCAATATATAAAATTTCTTTCCCGAGCAATTCACTATTGGTCATTTATAAAGACCCTTTTCTTTCATCTCAACAATACTTTTTTCGTAATTATCTTCCATAATATCTTGATTTTCAACCCATGAAGTAAATCTTT
Organism: Campylobacteraceae bacterium; assembly: GCA_019162915.1. Classification (GTDB taxonomy): domain Bacteria; phylum Campylobacterota; class Campylobacteria; order Campylobacterales; family Sulfurospirillaceae; genus Sulfurospirillum. The sequence continues at coordinate 37,101 of JAFLKZ010000028.1, read as the reverse complement.
TGATGCCCTCTTCAAAAGAAACTTTTGGCTTAAAACCAAGTTTTTGCGCTATCTTTGTTAAATCAGCATAATTATGTCTAATATCACCTAAACGATAATTACCTGTTACGGTAATTTTTGAATCACTTTTATAAGCATTGATAAGTGTCTTTGCAACAGTTAACACATCAATGGCTTGACCAAGTCCAACATTAAAGACTTCGCCATTGGCTTCATCTTTTTCAATGCCTAAAATAGTAGCTTCCACTACATCATCAACATACACAAAATCTCTACTTTCTAATCCATCTTCGAAAATAGCAATATCATTGCCATTTTTAATCCGTGTCGAAAATATAGAGAGGATTCCCGTATAAGGATTTGAAAGTGATTGCCCTGCACCATAGACATTTTGATACCTAAACGCAACGGCAGGAATACTTAAAGATTGTCCCATGAGCATAAACATCTGCTCTTGAACTTGCTTGGTAATTCCATAAATAGAAGTTGGATGCAACTTGCTTTCTTCATCTGTTGGCATCAGTTTTACATCATCATTACAATACGGACATTTAACACCAAAATGCCCCTTAGCCATATCTTTATCAACTCTCGCAGTTGGATAAACAATCCCATGATCTTTACATGTATATTTCCCTTCTCCATAGATAGCCCGAGAAGATGCTATAACAATCTTTTTTACACTATGTACCTCATTTGCCAAGTTATCTAAAAAAATCGAGGTTCCTTTGATATTGATATCTGTATATTTTTCTATCTCGTACATGGATTGACCCGTGCCCGTTTCAGCAGCAAGATGGACAACAACATCAACATTTTCCAATGCCATCTTCCAATCATCATAACTTAAAACTGTTCCATTGATAAATCGTACTTTATCTTTAATAGCATGGTAAAGAGGTGAATCTTCAGTATGTATTTGAGGGGAAAGATTATCAAGGACTGTTACATTGTAACCTTTTTCAATAAGTTTTAAACTTAGATTTGAGCCTATAAATCCTGCCCCTCCAGTTATTAAAATAGTGTTATACTTCATTTATAAAATTTCCTTTACTATCTGTTTTTCGCCATTGCAAAGTATCTATATCATAGCGCTTGACAATTTTTGCAGGGATACCCACTATCACACTATAATCAGGGAAATGTCCTCTCACTACTGCATTAGCACCTACAATACATTGTTTTCCAAGAACTGTTCCTGCTTGAATAACAACACCATAACCTATAAAGCAATTTTCACCTATTTGTGTTTTTGCATGTTCAAGTGGTTGTTCTAAGATATGCTTATTTATCTCATTATAATTATGATCTATATTTGTTACAAAAACATTTGCTGAAAAAGTTGTGTTTTTCCCTATTCTCAACTCTTGCTCACCACCTGAAATAATATGTAGACTTTGCCCAATCGAAATATTATCTTCAAAAACAATAGAAGATCTTTGATCTGCCACCTCTATCCTTGCTCCTGGAAAAATTCTTACTCTTGTGCCTATAAATATTCTTTTAAAATTTCCTATATATACTGGCTTACCTATGTATGATAGAAATCCATACCTTCCAAAAAATAGTTTATATAGCAATCCTCTTAAAATCCAAAATATTTTAAATATCATTTGAAAAACCTTTTGAATAATTGCTGCAATAAACACACTCTAATTTTAATTTTTTTTGCTAATGAATTAGAACTTTTATCACCACCACTAGATGTGTTTAGATTATGTCGTCGATATTTGATTAATTGTTCGTTAATAACGGCTACTTTGAAAAAATTTATTGCAACCATATACAACCAATAATCATGTGGTATATATTCTGATGTTTTGGGGAAAGGTAGAGATTTTTTTAATACTTTTTTGTTAAAAGCATAACAAGCTCCTAAATATCTGCACTTAATAAAATTATTAAAAAATCCATGTTTAACATCTCGTAGTTCAAAATTAGATTTATCTAAAATTTTTAAATCATTATCTACAACTTGAGCATCACTTACAACAAAATCATTGTCTTTTAGTAATATCAAACTTTTCTTTACTTTGTTATCCATCCAAACATCATCTTGATCAGATAAAAATATAATATCCCCTGAAGCTTTTTCTAAAGCATTTTCAAAGTTTCGCGTATATCCTTTTTCTTTTTCATTTATATATATTTTGATCCTATTGTCTTTTAAACTATTTATTGCATCAAGAGTATTGTCGGTTGAGTGATCATCGGAAACGATGAGTTCATCATTACTTTCTAGTTGACATAAGATAGATAATAGTTGTTGTTTAATATATAATTCACCGTTATATGTAGCAATACAAACACTAATCATTAATATTACCTTTATATTTACCGGTATTTCTAGCAAGAGCATCAATGATACCTCGAAGGGTATATTTGATATGAATTAAATGCGGTGTAGATAGAATGGAAAATCCTATCATTAGATAAAATGATCTAAAAAACAGATGTAACCTCCTTAAATAATTTAAACTTGTACTTGTCAGTGATAAATATAAAGAATTTCTAACCATATAATAATGCCTTATTGGACTTCTCAACGTTACATTCTTTGCACCAAGACTTACAACATCATCACCAAGTTTATGCGTAATTACAACATTAGCGTTACCCAATATCTTGTAGCCACTGCTTTTACTTCTCCAACACCATTCCAAGTCAACATAATCAATAAACAAAGCTTCGTTCATAAATCCAATTTTAAGTAAGCTATTCGAAAAAATTATTTTTCCAGATGCTATTACTTGGTACACCTCGTGAAACCCTTTCGTAGGATAAATTTGTTTTGAACTAAAGTATGTTTTTTGTCTAAAACCTTCATTTGGATTTTTTTGATTAATGTCTCTAAAAAGTGGTGCAACAGCTGAGATATTGCCTTCTTCTGAAAATGCAATTAGCATGTTTTCTATATAATTTTCTGGATAAATAGTATCTTGGTCTGATAACATAATATAGTCAGCCTGATGTTTTAAAGCTTCTTTTATACCAATATTTTGAGCGTATGCAATACCCATGTTTTCATAAAGATAAATAATATTAATATTCTCATTCATTAATTTATCTAAATGATTTTTCAACCCTTTAGTATTATCAACAATATATATTTTATTCACTTGTTTTTGAATACTATTGAGCAATGTACTGAGTTCTTTTATATTTGGCTGGAATGTTACAATAATCAAATCTACAATTTTAGACATTTTTTACAACTTTTTTTAAAATATAATTAACTAGTTTATACTAATAAACTGGAATGACTAGCCATTTGTAAACATTATGATTCATATTTATTTATGTTTATATTTTTAATTAGTCTTGCTGGGTTTCCACCAACTACACTATTTTTTGGTACATCTTTTGTCACAACAGCATTTGCTCCAATGATAGAATTTTTCCCTATTGTTACATTTGGCATGATAGCCACACCCTCTCCTATCCAAACATTGTCTTCAATTATTACAGGTCCTTTTGAGATTACTTTTCTCAAATTTGGAGCCAACTTCAAAGATTTATAGGTAATTTCTCCATGAAAATGATCTGTAATAAACACTTTACTTGCTATCAAAACATTGTTACCAATAACAACTTTATTTACACATCCTATGTGGCAATCATAATTTATACTGACATTATCACCAATTATGAGTTCTGGAGTATAGATATTATCAAGATGCTTTGAGTACGCTTCAAGCCTGAGCCTCGCACACACATCAAAATTATCTCCAATCGATACATATTCTAAGCCATGTGATACAAGAGGAAACATTATCTTGGGATTTTTACCACCACTTTTGAACTGTTTTACTACATATTGAGTATGTAAACTTGTAATTAAAAACGATATAGCCCTTACAATAAAAGGGTGAATAAAAAATGCTATCATTTTTGAAATCATCACTACAATATTTTTGATTAGTTTTTTCATATTATCTGTTCCATATTACACTTATTTTGTTAATTTTATCTCGCTTAAAAACAAAAATTATGCTTATTGCTAAAATCTTAAAAACCACTTTTGGAGTAATTGCTATAGCAAAAATTAGACACGACGGATAGTCAATAGTTAATGGCAAAAGCTTTTTGTATTTTTTTACAACTTCTTTGTTTAATAATCCTAGAATTCTCAGCACTATTAAATTGTTTAGAGAGAAAAGTGCAGAAACTTTTCCAAAATCCATAATGCATTTCATCTTGTTTTCTAACTTATAAGATAGAGACAGGGACATAACAAAATTTATCCAATCTTCACAACCTATTTCAAAAGCTTTTGGAGTGTAACTCCAATTTGTTTTTCTTAATGTTGAATACTTGAGTGAAGTGATTGAGTGTTTTTGAATCCATTGGATATTGAAATCTTTATTTGAGATGAATTCAAAAATAACCCCAGTCTGAATAAATGAACTATTATAATATCTTGGAAAATCAGCATCATCAAGAAGTTTTTTATTGTATACATTAACAGCAGCACATGTCATTACTGCTCCCAAATCACTTAATAACTCATTTTTATCTGTATAATTTTGACTAGGGAACTTAATCTTGTCCAGATTTCTCTATAGTAGAAAGCAAATAACTTATCCCGTCGTCAGGTATTTGATAAGTATCACTCAGCAACCAAATATACTCAGTATCTGGTAATTTTAGAGCTTTCTCAAAATTTGCATCAGGACCAATATTGGTTTCATTTTGGTAATAGCTTAAAAATTTATATTCTTTCATCCATTTTGAAACTATTTCTCTAGTATTGTCTGTCGATGCATTATCGGATATAAAGATTTGTATATTATATTTTTCAAGCAATGGGATATGCACTTCTAAACTATAATCCAAAAAGTCAGCACGATTGTATGTAGGAATTACTATTGATAGTTGTTTATTTTGTTCCAATTTTTCCACCTTTATACTTTTCAAATATCACCATCACCCACGGCATTCCCCATATAAAACTGCTCAAGAAACCTAAGAAAAAATACTCAAATGGTAAATAAATAGCGATCAATAAAGTTGCCAAACTAATATATATCCCACTAACAAAAGATGGGATCACCAGCGGTTCTTCTTTGTGAGCTCTCATATAGACAGCCAAACTATTAATGATTATCTGCAATAGCCAACCCGTAGAAATAATCATAAGAGAAAATGGGCTCACAAGTCTTTCGTCAAATGGAACATAATCTTTGAAAATCGTGATAATTGTAAAAAGTGTGATTATTCCTAAAATATATGTAGCGACAGATAAAATCAAGTGCTTTTTGAAAATAGGGTCAAGTGTCTCATAGTCTTTTTGACTCACAAGCATATTCATTTTGGGTATGATGATAGTCATCCAAATATTTGCTATACCAAATATAGCTGTGCAAACTGCGATACTTAGCCCAACTTTACCCGCCTCTATCGTCCCATAATAATGAAATGCGATAGGGGTAAAAATATAAAATATAAAATAACCACTAACCCAACTAATAGCATACTTGCCTACAAGAGAAAGTATCTCAGTTTTCCAATCATGCAATGTTTCTGAACCGATAACATAAAGCTGTTTAAGCATACCAATATATCGGTATAAAATAAGTATAGTACCACTCACTGCTCCAACAAATAGTGAAACTGCCAAAGCATAAAGTTCTGCTCCCAAAAGAAGCAAACAAACAGTTGATACCACGGTAGCAAATGATATCAAAAATCGTATCTTTTGAACTTCGCCTACACTATTGCATCCTTCTATAAAAGAAAGCAACATACTATTTGTAAAAACAAAAACAGAAGCCACACCATATATCACCCATGGCATTACCCAATTGATCTCTGTTTGATTTTGACCGAGTATAAAAAAACCAACCACCAAGATCATGGGAAATGCTATAAGCCCCATACCACCAGACCACTTCATAGCAAATCTTAGCAATGTAGCCAATCTCTCTAAATGTTTTTGACTTCCCCAAAGAGTTTTGTTTTCGTCAAACTTTAGATGTGCAAATTCATGTGCTGAAAACTGAAGCAATATTGTAGAAAATCCCATATCAGCGAAAACAACTAAAGCAGCAAGACTCACAAATGTATACCAATACCCTTGTGCTTCAGCGCTAAGATAAAGAGGAATTAAAACAAGTAGTGCTGGACCTGAAAAAAGTTTCCACAGCTGATTTATAGCAGTATGCCGAAAATCGTGACTTAATAGTGTTTT
>JAFLKZ010000028.1:9287-30901 GCA_019162915.1 Campylobacteraceae bacterium | reverse complement strand
ACTCTCTAATTTTCTCAATCATATAAAGAATAGCATCATCACCCATGCCCGGATAAAGTCCAATCCAAAAGCTATCATTCATGATCTTATCTGTATTAAGAAGATTTCCAATGACTCTATACTCTTTATCTTTTATCAAACTATCAAACATAGGATGTCTGAGCATATTTCCTGCAAAAAGGTTTCTGGTTTGAATATTGTTATTTTCGAGATGTTCTACGAGTTCATTTCTTGTAAATCTTACACTATCTCTGAGTGTCATCATAAAGCCAAACCAACTTGGATCACTCAAAGGCTGAGTTTCTACTAAAGTTAATTCTTTAATGTTTTTAAGCCCATCATAAAGCTTTTTAAAGTTCTCTTTTCTTTTTTCTACAAAACTTGGAAACTTTTCAAGCTGTGCACAGCCAATAGCTGCTTGCATATCTGTTGCTTTAAGGTTAAAACCAAAGTGAGAGTAAATATATTTATGGTCATAACCTTTTGGTAAAGTTCCAAAACTCTGAGAAAAACGGCACCCACAAGTGTTATCAACACCACTTTCACACCAACAGTCTCTTCCCCAGTCTCTCATAGAGAGCATTATCTTTTTAAGTAAAGGATTGTCCGTATAAGTAGCTCCTCCCTCACCCATTGTCATATGGTGTGGTGGATAAAAGCTACTTGTTCCTATGTCTCCCCATGTGCCTGTAGGTTTATTGTCATAAGTTGAGCCAAGTGCATCACAGTTATCTTCAATGAGCCATAGATTGTGTTTATCACAAAATGCTTTTACTGCTTTAATATTAAAAGGATTGCCAAGGGTATGAGCTATCATGACAGCTTTCGTTTTTGGGCTTAAAGCAAATTCCAACTGTGTGACATCAATATTAAAGTGGGTAAGCTCCATATCTACAAAAACAGGCACAGCTCCATACTGAACAATTGGTGCTACCGTTGTTGGAAATCCTGCCGCAACAGTGATGACTTCATCGCCTCGCTTTACTTGTCGCTCTTTAAGAAGTGGTGAAGTTAGTGCATAAAATGCTAAAAGATTAGCACTACTGCCACTATTCACTAAAAATGTCCATCTTACTCCTAAAAAGTTAGCCAACTCTTTTTCAAATTTTTTGGAATAATCCCCATAAGTCAACCAAAAATCAAGTGAGCTATCGACAAGATTCATCATCTCTTTTTCATCAAACACTCGCCCAGCGTAGTTTACACGACTTTTACCTGCTACAAATGGTTTTGTTTGGGCCGGCTTATGAATTGAATTATAATAATGTTTTACATCTTGTAGCGCTAGACTTTTTAAAACTTTTTCAAAAAGCAGATCGTTGACTTCGGCTAACTCTTTAATAATAATATCTTTATTGAGTAAATATTTTTTATCGATATGGATTTTTGAACTGTATTTCAACAATCCCTCAGGAATATCGATAGTCAATCCAAAACTTCTAGAATCCCTTGATGTGATAAATAAAAATTCTATATCTCCATATTCGTCTGGCTCAGATAAAGCCAAAGCCGGTCTTGCCTTAGCTCCACTTAAATCTGTAAATGGAAAAGGTAATTTATATATTTTTCTAGATGTCATTCCATATATCCTCACTTTTGGCAGCTAGTACATTTTTTGAAAAACCATTCTCAGACTGGCATTGCATCATTGTTTTATTTTCATGAGCAAGGTCATCTTTTACATCCAACCTTGTTGCTGGAAGAAGAATCATTTCAAATCTATCACCAAACTCTTTTGGTATCTCAAAATTTATAAATATATCTCTAGACACTATCTCTCTAATGGCTTGCATCTTTACTCCTTTTTCCACATATTGTCTATTATTTTTAAGTAAGGGTCTTCTTTAATCATTTCTATTTCTAATTTATCTAAATTTTCTTTAAAATAACATCTCATTTTAGCTATTGCATTTTGATGCGATGTAAACTGAAAATTTCCTAGTTCTTTTAAAATTCGTTGATTGTTTGAGGTATATTCGTTATTCAATCCATCATTGAGTACTTTTATATCTGATTGAAAATCGCTCGTACTATTGACTAATTCAGCCAAAGTTATAAGATCTATTTTTGACCCCGTGGTAACATTATAAATCTTTTCTTTGGCATCATTGTGAATAAAAAAGTCTATCATTCTAACCAAATCATCAACATAAATATAGTCAAAGAAAACATTTTTATTAATGGTTATGGGCATATGCAAAAGATTTTTAACTATCGCATTTGAAATAAATTTATACCGATAATTTTCATACTCACCATACGCTCCAAATATCCTAAGCTGTATTATATTTTCAGACTTTTCAATATAGCGTGATGCAATTGACTTGTAAAATCCATATTCATCTAGTGGCAAAGCATCAAGATAGTCTTCTTCTTTTGCCTCGATGATGGGTTTATGCTTACCATACTCCGCACCACTTCCAAAAGAGATAATCCTCTTCACATTTTTTTCATGTTTGGCAATATTGAAGAAGATGCGTAAATTGTACTCTGTAATGCTCTTCATATCAGCAGTATCTCGCCCACCTCCACGATTGGCAGTATGGATGATAATATCTATGTTATTTTCTAAAATATACTTGTCTACCGCTTTTTCATCACTTAGATCAAGCTCTTGGCTTAATGGTGTAAAAAGTGAATAGTTATAGTTTTTGAGAAGGTACTCTTTGAGATGTGTTCCTACAAAACCACTAGAACCTGTTATAAAAATATTCATATTATTTTCCATCGCCCTTTTCTATTGTCACCTATTCGTTCCAAAAGATTTTCTTTTTTTAATTTCAGGATATACTCTTTTACTGTATTTATACTTATTCCAAGAGTGTTTGCCAACTCTTCACGAGTGATGGCTGGGTTCATTCTTAGAGTCTCCATGAGTTTCTCTTTTGTCGTGATTGGGGTGGTGATTGGGGTGGTGATTGGGGTGGTTTCAGATTCGATTGCAACTTCTATTTTGAAAATCTCACCTTCAACTATGACTGGGTCGCTTCCACCATAGGCTTTTGAGTATTTATACAGATTTTTAACCCCACTTCCCAACTCATCAGCAAATCCTATCTCTCGAAATACTTTTGCAATATTTGGATTTTTTGGATATGGTGTAAAATGCGAAGGTTTCAGTTCTCCATAAGTGTACGGAATATTTGCATTTTCAAAAACTACTTTCCCATTTTCTATAATCATCTTTGCTACATAAGCACTGCTGTACTCCCTATGGATTAAGCTATTTGCTACTGCTTCACGAAAGATTTTATCTCTTAAACTTATTCTCACATCACCTTCCAAATAAAATGGGTCATTTAAGTGCTTTTTTGCAAATTCCATCATTTTATAGTAGCTATCTATGAGATTGGTTGTGATTATCTCTCTATCATCATATCTATCAAGATTTGCTTTGCGAAGTATAAGGTCAGTTTTGTGATGAGGCAAGGCATTTATGATGGTTTCATCTTTCCCGAAAAGCAATATTGCTCCAAGTGTAAAGCCCTCTTTATTGGTCATTTTATCTACTTTGTAAAGTCCTGCGCTTTTAAAAAGTTCAAAATCACTCAACCCCTCCCAAGGATGGGTATCTGCTCGTCTATTTGAGGCTACTATCCGTATCCGTTTGATAAGTTCTAGATCAAAATCATCCATTGTCGCATAAGGAAATATCTTATCTTCTGTATGAATGTCTTGCTTAAAAAGATAAAGATTTGCAATATTTGCATTTTGTCCTGTGATATTTATATCACTATCGTTGTTTCTGTCAAATATTTTGCCATTTAAAGTATGGACTGACTTACTCATGGGAACTTCAATATGTAAAATATTTTTTTCCTCTATCTCTATCATTTGAATGTTTAGATACAAAGGCGGGCTAAACTTTTGAGGATTATTTATAGTTGTCACAAAATCTTTTTTTATACTCTCAATTGCATCTTTATCTACTCCTGCAATACCGCCATCATCCTTGACCCCTAGTAAAATATGACCACCCGCACGATTTGAAAATGCACATACCGTTTCATACACATCTTTATTGAGCTGTGTTTTTGACTCTTTAAATTCAACACGGAGACTCTCTCCTTGCGAGATGATAGAGTTTATAATTTCAAGATTGTTTTTCAACTTAACACACCTTCAAAATACTCTTTAAGATGTGTTCCTAAAAAACCGTTAGAGCCTGTGATAAATATATTCATAACTTACACATCCAAAGGCTTAACAATCATCATAGCTTTAAACTCTTCTCTATCTAAAAATGGATACATGTCTTCAATGGGCTTATTGACAATTAATTTTGGCTCTACCGTTGTCATCTCTTCTTCTAGGCAAATATTGATAATTTCTGGTTGGTTATGAGTTAATGTTTCTCGAATTTTTTGATGAATTTCATCATTATTTGAAACTGTACAACTGCTAAGACCATATGCTTTGGCAATACTTTCAAAATTTGGGACACTATAATCTTTTTGAGTACCTATGTATCTTTTATCAAAATAAAGTTCTTGAAATTGCCGAACCATGCCTAAATTAGCATTATTCATAATAAAAACTTTGATGGGTAAATTTCTTCTTTTGATGACTTCTAGTTCTTGAATATTCATCTGAAATCCTCCATCGCCGACAATAACAATAGCGCGTTTACCACTTCCTATGGTTGCTCCTATGGCTGCAGGTAATGCAAATCCCATAGCTCCCATTCCTCCACAAAAGAGAACTCTCTGAGCTGCTTTTGTATCAAAAGACTGTGCAACCCACATTTGATGTTGCCCTACATCAACGCAAACAATGTCATCATCCGACGAACTTTTGGAAATAGCTTCAATTATTTTATTAGGTACTTTCTCTTTGCCATCAATACCAATGGTTGATGAATATTTTCGCTTATAGAGTGCAAGTTTATCGTGCCATATATCAATATTATGACTAAAATCATGTTTCAATAACTCATTTACAAAGTAAGCAATATCACAATGAAGTGCTACCTCTGCCTTAATTTTTGAGTTCAACTCATTTTTATCGATATCTACTTGTATGATTTTTGCTTCTCTTGCAAAAGTTTTTAGATCTGTGCCTGTTTGTCTTGTATCAAGGCGTGAACCCAATACTATAATCAAATCAGCATTGGCTAAAGCTAAATTACCATATCGATTTCCATAAGAACCAATAAGTCCAAAATTGTACTTATAATCATCTTTAACAACATCTTTACCCATCAATGAATAAACAACTGGTAAGTTATATTTTTCTAATAATTGATTAATAACTTTTGGTGCTAAAGATGAAAGGCGACTTCCTCCACCAATGAGAAAAATGGGGCGATTGGAAGTTTTTAACATTTCAACAATTTTTTCAAAATTAGAAAAATCATAATCCATCGTTAAATCTTTATATTCAGCACTCTCAAAAAAGGATTTCTGTTCAATTGGATCAAAATCTGTTCGTTGAATATTCATCGGAATATCTATTAGTACAGGTCCTTTTCTACCATATTGTGTTAAAAAGAAAGCTTTTTCAAGTTCATATCGTAAATTACTAATATCATCTATCATCACAGCATATTTAGTAATAGGCCTTACTATACTAACAATATCCGTTTCTTGAAAACCTATCTGCCTTACAGGAGTATCATACTTATATTCATAGGTATTAACTTGCCCTGTAATAAAAAGTGTTGGAATCGAATCAAAAAAACAACTTCCAATTGGAGTTATGAGATTTGTCGCACCTGGTCCACTTGTTGCCGTCGCTATACCTGTTTTTCCAGTTACCCTGGCATATCCTTCAGCAGCAAATCCTGCTCCTTGTTCATGTATAGTATTAACTATTTCAATACCATCATGTTTATCCAAAGAATCATACAAATGAGCAACTGCACCACCGATATATCCGAACACTTTGTCAATCTCTTGATCGATTAAAAATTGTACGATATAGTCAGATGCTTTCATTTGATAGTCCATGCTATATTTTTTGCTTTAGCATCAGCAATATAAGTCTCTAAATCTTCTTGACTCAAAATCGCTTTATTCTCATAAAAAGCCTTAAAAAATCGTGACAGGCTACTTTTCTTTACATGTAAGCCGTTTAGTGTGCTAATGGTGAATTTTAAATTATCAGATTGGTTGCGCATCATCTTACTAGCTCTTTTATAGTGTCCAAAGTCTCTTTCAAATCCTTTTTTAGTTTATAGATTGCATTTAGTATATTGATAGCTGTTTCATCATTATCTTCATAATCATGGGCTATTGCATTCCTGAGGTCTCGTATCTCAAACCATTCATCTACATTGATGACATCTATGGTTTCAAGCCGATTGAGGATATCTAAAAATGGTTTATTGACATTTTCTCCTTCGTACAAAAGTACCGACTTGAAAAGTTTAGCCCCCATACAATCTTGAAGTTTGGAAAATCTATACATGATTTGGTCGCTGTAAGCCAAATATTGGGTGATAGCTAGTATTTTCTTAAAATCATCTGCAACAACAGGAAATGTGTATTTTTCTCCCAAGGCTTCAAAAGCATTCTCAAGTCTAGTAAGATGTTTGTAGCTTTCAGTTAAGTTATCAGTTACTTTTTGTTTGTACACTACAGTTTTATTCCCCATTGTATCGCCTCCTTTTCTATAAGTCTTGTATTGTCTGTATTAAATATTATATCTATTTTTTGTTCACCTAATTCTCTTTTTACTCTTGATAAAAATTTTATCTTTTTTTCAAAAAGATCTGAATGCTCTTTAAGCACAAAATACAAGTCAATATCGCCACCTTTTTTGCTATCATCCACACGACTTCCAAAAAGATATATTTCTCCGTTTTTAAAAAATTGTTTAAAGTAGTTTTTGATTACTGCAATATATCTTTGTGATAATCTCATTTAATTGCCTGAGTTAAAAAATGGTCCCCAAGTAAGTTTTCCAGTCTCTCGCTTATCTCAGCTGGAGTTGGCAACAAGTCTTTAAATTCACTTGGTAATGATTCTGTGAGTTTGTAAGTAGCAACTCCTATTGGCTGATTGCTCTCTTTTACGAAAGTAGTGAAGTTTTGGTCTATAGATGAAAGTTCTTTTTTCATCGGCTTATAATGTCCACTCAATATTTTTAACTTTAGCATCAGCAATATAAGTCTCTAAATCTTCTTGACTCAAAATTTCATTTTTTTCATAAAAAGCTTTATACCATTTAACCGTTTTTTCAAATGTTACATCACTATTCCACACATCTTTCCAGTGAAGCTGTATATGTGCTTTGGAGCAATCTAACTTTAAAAGATTGGCTTCGTGGGGTTGGTTATCTACTTTTTTGATCTCATAGTCTATTTTATCCCAATGCTTTTTGACATGCTGCACGACTTCTTCGACAGATATACTTCCCTCATCGCTTGGTCCAAAGTTCCATGCTTCTCCATATTCTACTTGTTCTTCAAGGAGTTTTTGCCCTACATGTAAATATCCACTAAGTGGTTCAAGAACATGTTGCCAAGGTCTGGTTGCTCTTGGGTTACGGATACTTACTTTTTTACCTTGAGAGACGCAGAGCATAATATCGCTCATAAGCCTATCTTGCGCCCAATCTCCTCCGCCAATAACATTGCCCGCTCGACATGAGGCAATAAGAGTATGGTGAGATTTTTTATATTCTTTGACATTAAAATAAGAGTTTCTATAAGAATTGACGAGTAAATCAGCACATCCTTTAGAAGAACTATATGGGTCATATCCACCCATGGGATCATTTTCCCGATATCCCCAAACCCACTCTTTATTTTCATAGGCTTTGTCACTGGTGATATTGACGATGGCTTTAACTTGGTGTTTTTTGCATATTTCAAGCACTTTAAGTGTTCCCATAACATTGGTTTCATAGGTTTCGATGGGATTTTCATAGGAAAGTCGTACTAAAGGTTGAGCGGCAAGATGAAAAACGATATCGGGTTTATAAGTTGCAAATGTTTTATCAAGCTTTTCCAAATCTCTTATATCTCCAACGATGGAGATAATATCAAGATTTAAAAGCTCTATATGATTGGGAATTGTTGGAGCTTCTAAGGCATATCCAACAACTTGAGCTCCCATTTGCTTGAGCCAATAGACAAGCCAAGACCCTTTAAAGCCCGTATGGCCTGTAACCAATACGGTTTTATCTTTATAAATTCCACAAAACAGATGTTGCATTACCAAGTTTTCCATGGGGCTTTATTTTCTTTCCAAAGTTTATTAAGTTTTTGATTGTCTCTTAGGGTATCCATTGGTTGCCAAAAACCATCGTGTTTATAGGCAAACATTTCTCCATCTTTGGCTAAATTTTGTAGAGGTGCTTGTTCGAAGATACAGTTTTCATCTTCACTTATATAATCAAATACTTTAGACTCGCAAACAAAAAAGCCTCCATTGATCCATCCTGCTTCTGTTTTTGGCTTCTCGATAAAACTTTTAATATTCATCTGCGCATCAATCGCAAGATTTCCAAATCTAGCTTCTGGCTGAATGGCTGACATTGTCAATGCTTTTCCATGTTCTTTGTGAAATGCTACGGTTTTTGCGATATCAATGTCGCTTACGCCATCACCATAAGTAAGTAAAAAAGGCTCATCTCCTATATATTTTTGTGCTCGCTTAATACGACCACCTGTCATAGTATCTAAGCCTGTATCAACAAGCGTTACTTTCCAAGGTTCACTATTATTGTTATGTACTTGCAAGCTATTTGTTTGAAGATCGATCGTAACATCACTTTGATGAAGAAAATAGTTAGCAAAATACTCTTTTATGTAATAGCCTTTATAGCCAAGAAGCACTACAAATTCATTAAATCCATAATGAGAATAAATCTTCATTATATGCCAAAGTATAGGTTTACCACCTATCTCAATCATAGGCTTAGGTTTAAGATCGGTTTCTTCAGATATGCGCGTACCATATCCTCCTGCTAGCAATACTACTTTCATTTGACATTCCTTCATCTTCTTTTTCCCATCTGTCGTAAACACTCATCTAAACTATCTTTCCAATAAGGTATAACTATACCAAAATCATTTTTTATCTTTGATTTATTGAGCAATGAATAGTGTGGTCTTTGTGCGGGTGTGGGATAGTCTTTCGTTTCGATAGGATTAATGTTACATGGTAGTTTTGCCATCTTCATGATCTCTTTTGCAAAGTCATACCAAGACACTACGCCCTCATTACTGAAATTGTAAATTTCAGTATGAGCGCTTGAATTTTGAATGTTGAATTTTGGATGTTGAATTATCTCAAGGATTACTTTTGCCAAGTCTTTTGCATAGGTTGGTGTTCCAATTTGATCATTAATTACCCCTAAACTTTCCTTTTCAAGGCCTAGTCTTAACATCGTTTTTACAAAGTTAGCGCCAAAACTACTATATACCCATGAAGTACGGATGATGAGTGAGTTTTGAGGGTTTACATGTAACAGCGCTTGTTCACCTAAGAGTTTTGTTTTGCCATACACTGATTTAGGATTTGTGCTATCGGTTTCTTTGTAAGGTTTATAATTTGTTCCATCAAAAACATAGTCTGTTGAGATATGAATCAGTTTGATATTATTTTCTTTTGCAATGGTTGCAAGATATTTGACTGCTTGATGGTTGATCTTGTCGGCATTTTCTCTTTCTGATTCTGCTTTATCTACTGCTGTATAGGCTGCACAATTGATAATGGCTGTGATATTGTTTTTAAGGATAAACGCTTCGATAGCTTGAGCATTGGTGATATCTAAATTATCTTTACATGTAAAGAAAAAGTTGTGAGGATACAAAGAAGAGAGTTCTTTGATCTCACTTCCTAGTTGTCCATTGGAGCCTGTTACTAAGATATTAAACATAGTAGTTTACTTTATAGTCAAAGAGATCATTGGTTTCCCAAAGTTTGGGTTGTTTGGTGTCCTTTTCTGAGAGTTGCATTGCTTCTTTTGGAACTTGCCAATCAATTCTAAGGTCTTTATCATCAAAGGCTATGCCTCTATCGCACTGCGGAGAATAGTAGTTATCGACTTTATAGGCAAAAGTACAAGTTTCAGTAAGAACTACAAAGCCATGTGCAAAACCTCTTGGAACAAACATCTGTCTTTTATTTTTACCACTGAGTTCTACACTGACATATTCTCCAAATGTTGGGCTACCTACACGGATATCAACGGCGACATCCAGTACTTTTCCATCTATGACTCGTACTAGCTTTGATTGAGCATGTGGAGCTAGTTGATAGTGTAGTCCTCTTAAAACTCCATGCTTACTTCTGGATTCATTGTCTTGACAAAAGTTCACTTTAAAGCCTAAAAATTCTTCAAATTTGTCTTGACGAAAAGTCTCTACAAAGTAACCTCGCTCATCTCCGTGGACTTGGGGCTCTATGATGATGACATCTGGGATGGATGTTCTTATGAAATTCATTTTTATAATCTCCATGTGGGATTTTGTACAATCCCTTTAACATCTATCACCACACTACTAAGTCGAGTATAATCTTCTTCCTTAAGTGCTACAAATTGCTCATGCCCGACTGCTACAACGATAGCATCGTAGTTCTTTTTACATGTAAAAGGATTTTCAATCAAATCGTACCCATAATATTTTTTAGCTTCTACTTTGTCCACCCAAGGGTCGTAAATATCTACTTTACATTTAAAGGCTTCTAACTCTTCGATGATATCAACGACTTTAGTATTTCGAATATCAGGGCAATTTTCTTTAAAGGTTAGTCCTAAAATCAAAACGCTAGCATCTTTGATTTTTTTATCGTGTTCTATCATAAGTTTGATGGTCTTATCGGCTATATATTTACCCATGCCATTATTGATTTGTCTTGCACCTAAGATAAGATTAGGCTTATACCCTAATTCTTCGGATTTATAAGTTAGATAATATGGGTCAACGCCGATACAGTGACCTCCAACAAGACCAGGTTTGAGTTTGATGAAGTTCCATTTTGTCGCAGCAGCTTCGATCACTTCGTGGGTGTCAATGCCCATTGTATTGAAGATGAGGGCGAGTTCATTGATAAGCGCAATATTCACATCTCTTTGGGTGTTTTCGATGACTTTACTGGCTTCTGCTACTTTGATACTTGAGGCTTTATGGGTGCCTGCTGTGATAATACTTCGGTAAAGCGCATCTACTTTATCGGCAATTTCTGGCGTAGAACCCGAAGTTACTTTTAAAATATTTTTGACTGTATGGGTTTTATCGCCTGGATTTATGCGTTCAGGTGAATACCCTGCATAAAAATCTACATTAAATTTTAGCCCTGAAACGCTCTCTAAGATAGGCACACATACTTCTTCGGTGACACCTGGATAAACCGTCGATTCGTAGATAACGATGTCATTTTTTTTCAAAACTTTACCTACGCTTTGACTTGCTTTTTCCAAAGGTGTGAGGTCTGGACGATTGCTTTTGTCGATGGGTGTGGGAACAGTAACGATAAAAATATTGCATGTTTGCATCTCTTCAATGTGGGTTGTAAAAGTTATATTGCCACCTAGCACACTTTTAAGCTCTGCTTCATCTAATTCCAAGGTTCTATCATACCCACTATTAAGCTCATCAATCCGCGTTTGAAAAACATCAAAGCCCACGACTTTATACTTTTTAGCAAACTCAACTGCCAAAGGAAGCCCCACATATCCAAGCCCAATAATCGCTATTTTATCCATTTTCATCCCTATTTTACTTTGCATGATACCCACCTGTTTTAGGGGCACCTTTAAATTCTATTTTATCTTCATTTTTGAGTTGTTTGAGCCATCGCTCTATATTTTTCACAGAAGTATTCATTTTTTCTTCAAAATAAGGAGCCCGTTTTCCTGGGTTTTGGGCTATCAATGTTATGAGTTGTTTTACTCCCTCATTTACTCCCTCATTTACTCCCTCATTTACTCCCTCAACAAGTTTTTCTTTATAAAGAGTAACCCGAAAGCCATGCACAAACTCTTCAATTTTTGGCGCTATCACGCCATGTATTTGACACTCTTTTCTTATCCTCGCTATGCCAGAACCATATTTTTCGATGATACCCGCTTCTTTAAAGACTCTTGCTATAGCTCTATTTCTTGTTTTTGATGCGTACTTTCCGCTTAAAAGTTGCTCTATCGTGATGTCTCCATAAAGTTTCCCTGGATTGAAAAACTCTATCCTATCATCAAATATCTTAATGATAGAATGTCCACTATCTCTATAGTCACGATGAACAATCATGTTGATAACTATTTCCCTAATGGCTTCAAGAGGATAATCATATTTTTCCGTTCTTTGAGGCTCACCTGTGATGATAAATTCTATCATAAGATGTTTTTTGATAAAGGCTATAGCACTCTCAATCTGTGTGATAATGTCTGTATCTATGTCGATATTATCGATGATGGTGGTAGGGCTTTTAAATCTTCCTATTTGAAAAGCGGTTATCGCCGATACGTTAGAGGTAAAAAGTAGATATGCCCCAAAAGTAAGTTTATCGTCTTTGATAAGTTCATATTTTCGCAAAATTCCTAGCGGATCATCATCAAAGCTTTTGTTTTGATATTTTTCGATTTTTTGGATAAATTTGATGACTTTATCCATCGATATATCATTAAAATCATGTCTATCGTCCACATAATAGTCCCAACTCGCATTGATGGTTTTGAGATGTTCATTGGCTATCTCATCAAGACTCATTTGGTGATTTGAGTTTTTGATGCGCTTAAAATACCTATTTTTATAGGCAATAGGCTTTATAGGTTGTTCGTGAACATTGATGACTATGAGCGTTTTAGACCCCAAAGGATATTCGTCTATATCAACGATGATATGAGGCTGGGTATTTTGCTTGATTTGGTTAATATAATCATTTAGTGTCTCATCAAGAAGCGTGATGCCAACCAGTTTTTTTTCATCACTAATGCCTAGAACAATACTTCCACCCTTAGCATTGGCAAAAGCTACCACAGATTCTATGACCTCTTTTTGAAAAGATGTTTTAAACTCTATATTTTGGTTTTCACCATTTTGGATAGCATTTTGCAACTCTTTGAGGTTATAAATCATCTATTTCTCTAAATCGAAAATATTCAATACTTTTATATCAATACTATTAAAATCTTTGACATTTCTTGTTACTAATACCAACCCATTTACTTGAGTAGTGGAAGCTATGATATTATCAGCTAACTTTATTTTTTTTAATTTATTATTTTCTAAAGCCTGCATTGCTATAGCATCCGTTGTATCTATGATTTCAAATCGTCTCAAAAGATTTATGACCTCTTTTTTTTGATCTTCCGTAAAATCAAATGACAACACTTCTATAAAAGTCCGTCTTGAAATAGATGAACGATTTATATTGTTTTTTAAAAACTCTGTTGCGACATTCTCACCGTTTAAATGATAGATAATGATATTGGAATCAATAAGATATTTATCAGATTTCTCTGTCACTTCTTATCTCCTCTTGCCATTTTAATGGGTCTATATTTTTAGATTTTAGTATTCCAAAAGTTTTTAAAAAAATATCATCACTTTGATTATCTTCTATCTCTGCCTTTTTGTCATACGAAAAAGGCAATACCAAAATCTCTACCTCTCGGTTTATGTACTCTTTAGGTATATGAATATTGTAAAATTCGCTCATAGGCTTGATGATTTCTCTTAGCATTGTTCACACTCCCTTATTTTTTCTACTTTATTTTACAACGATTTAGCTCAAAAGTGATCGATAGGCTCATATTTATCAAACTCATCCTAAATCTCTTCTTTAATTCTCAAAAACACAGGAAATCTAGGCTTTCCGCCTTTGGTGATTTCTTGATACTTATAAGTTATTTTTTCTCCGATAGAAGGTGGATTTTTCCTTTGCGCGTCACTAAAGCCTGAGCCTACATCAAAAGTCATTCCATTTTCACCTTTACATGTAAGGGAACCTAGGAGATTCTTGTTTTTGCCCTCGCCTTGGTTATGAGAGATGACTTCGCATTCTGCATCGTAAAAGCTTTTGACTTTGAGGGCATTGTTATCGCATTTGGCAGTGTATTTTGACTCTGGATTGCGGACTACCGCGCCTTCTCCACCCATCTTTTCGACTTCTTTGAGAAAGCTTTTGAGGTGTGATTCATCTTTACATGGTAACTGTTTGATAATGCTTATATACTCTAGCTGGTTGAGTTTGAGATAATACTCAAGTTTTGAAAGCCTTTGCATCAATCCACCGTTAGCATTAGGGACTTCAAAGATATTGTAAGTCAAATCTTTCCAACCATCGTGGGGCTCTTTTTTCTTTACAATAGAGACAATTTTTTCAAAATCCCCTCGTTTACTCCAAAGCTCACCATCGAGTTCAAAAGGTGGGAAATTCTCGATAAACCACGAAGGAGCATTCAGCTCTATCCCGCCTCTTGAAATGAGTTTTTTACCATCCCAATATGCCCTTACGCCATCGAGTTTTTCGCTCATTAACCAGCCAGTTACATTTTGGTCTTCATACTCTTTAAGAAGCATCAAGTCTGGTTTAGCAGCAAAAACAGTGGTAGCAAAAAGAAATAAAAGAACTAATTTTTTGATCATCCTTGATGACCTCTATATTTTTCGAGATACCATTTGATGGTTTTAACGATACCACTTTCAAAATTTTCCTCAGCTTCCCAGCCCAGTTTTGTTTCTATCTTCGTTGCATCAATGGCATACCGCCTATCATGCCCTGCTCTATCTTCTACAAAAGTTATCAATTCTTTATAAGAATTTTCTTGTGGCACTAAACTATCAAGAATTTCGCAAATTTTATGGGCGATGTAAAGATTGTTCCGTTCATTGCGTCCACCGATATTGTAAACTTCCCCACTATTTCCCTCGTGGTAAACCAAATCAATACCCTTGCAGTGGTCTAGCACATACAACCAATCACGAATATTTTTACCATCACCATAAATGGGGACAGGCTGGTTTTTTAATGCCTTACGAATGATAGTAGGGATAAGTTTTTCATCGTGTTGTTTAGGGCCATAATTATTGGAACAATTAGTGATGACTGTATTCATTCCATAAGTATGATGATATGCCCGAACAATCATATCGCTCCCCGCTTTTGATGCAGAATAGGGGGAATTTGGAGCATACGAAGTACTTTCGGTAAATAATCCTGTTGCACCCAAAGTTCCATAAACCTCATCTGTTGAGATATGGTGAAACCTGCATTCTTCATAACCCTCAAGGCGCACAAAAGGCTTTTCCATCCAGTATTTGTACGCTACATCAATCAGTATAAAAGTACCATTGACATTGGTCTCGATGAAAACGCCAGGATTTTTGATGGAATTATCGACATGAGACTCAGCAGCAAAGTGTATGACCCCTTGGATGTCGTACTCGTTGAAGAGTATTTCCACCGTATCACGATCACGAATATCACCTTGCACAAAGGTATAACGCTCATTATCTTCCACTTCACTTAGATTTTCAACATCTCCCGCATAGGTTAAAAGGTCGAGATTAATAAGATGATAGTCTGGATATTTTTCTAAAAAATACGGCACAAAATTAGAGCCGATAAACCCTGCACAACCTGTTACTAAAATATTTTTATTTCTACTCATCTGCGCCATACCTTTTTTGAATGTAAGACAAAGTCGTGTGAATGATTGAGATAAGAACTTGTGTATATTCTAAAACTTCATCAAATACTTCGGTTAAATCATCTTCAATATACTCATGAGCAATAGTATTGCGTACATCTTTCATGATTCTTATCTTTTCAATATCATCGAACAAGCCTCTTTTATGAGCATTATTGACGACATCAACCAATGTTCCTTGGTTTTCGAACTCATACTCATCCAAAGTTCTAAACATCTTTCGAATGAGAAAATCAATTCCTCTGCTATATCTGCCACATAATGTTTCAAACTTACCAAATTCATCAATCTCATATTTATCTTTAATCCCAATGGAATGGCATTCATCAAATGAGAGTTGAATCCAAAAAAGTTGTTTTTTTAACAACTTATAATCGCTCAATAATTTTTCACGCATCATAATAAAATGGCCTTTTGTAAAATATGTTGATGAAAGGGATTCTTAAAGGTTCCATCATCAAGCACTATATCTATCTTTTGTTCACCAAAATATTTAAAAAACTCAATTCTTATCAACCTTAAATCTCTTTTGCAAAGTGTTTTTGAAACAACTAAAAGATCAATATCTCCACCTTTTTTCGCATCATCCACACGACTTCCAAAAAGATAAATTTGCGCTTTATCGCTGAGGGATTGCACTTTGTTTTTCAACACTACTATTTGCTCTCCCCCAAGTCTCATTACTTTACCAAATCTTTAAGATATTGACCATAATTGTTTTTACTCAGTGGCTTAGCAATTTCTAGCACTTGCTCTTTTGTAATCCAACCATAGTTATAAGCGATCTCTTCCAAACAAGCGATTTTATAACCTTGTCGTTTTTCAATGGTTTGGACAAACATTCCAGCTTCGATTAAGCTATCGTGTGTTCCTGTATCCAGCCATGCAAAACCACGACCCAAAACCTCTACATGTAAAGCATCTCGTTTGAGGTATGCTTCATTCACCGTTGTGATTTCTAGCTCTCCTCGGTGTGATGGTTTGACATTTTTGGCAATTTCTATGACGCTATTATCATAAAAATAGAGTCCTGTAACCGCAAAATCGGATTTTGGCTTTTCAGGTTTTTCTTCGATGCTAATGGCTTTTTGATTTTCATCAAACTCCACGACACCAAAGCGTTGAGGGTCTTTAACTAAGTATCCAAAAACTTTAGCACCCTCTTTAAGCTTTGCCGCTTCTTGAAGCAATGGCGTAAAACCTTGTCCATAAAAGATATTATCGCCTAAGATAAGACAAACGCTATCATCTCCTATAAATTCTTCACCCAAAATAAACGCTTGTGCCAATCCATCAGGGCTTGGTTGAATTTTGTAGCTGAGTTTTATGCCCCATGCACTTCCATCACCCAAAAGCTCTTCAAATTTACCAATGTCTTGCGGTGTAGAAATAATCAAAATCTCTTGAATCCCCGCCAACATTAAAACAGAAAGCGGATAGTAAATCATCGGCTTATCGTAAATCGGTAATAGCTGTTTACTAATAGACTTCGTAACAGGATAAAGCCTTGTTCCACTTCCTCCTGCGAGAATAATGCCTTTCATCTTAGTGCAACTGCGCTTTAGCTTGAACGATAAGAGCGTTTAATTTTTGCTCATACAATTTTGCATTTTCTTCACTCGTTGACTCAAAACGTGTCACTAAAACAGGTGTGGTGTTACTGGCTCGAACCAGTCCCCAACCATCGTTAAAAATAACTCTCACGCCATCGACATCGACGATTTCTTTGATGTGAGGAAAATCTGCTGGAGGATTTTTCAAAAGCTCTTTGACTTTTTCAACAAGGGGAAATTTATCGTTTTCATTTGTTTCAACTTTTAATTCTTCAGTGGAATAAACAACAGGAAGCCCTGCTATCTCTTTATCTACATCGAGTCCATTTTTAACCAGTTCAATCATACGAAGTGTCGCATAAATCGCATCATCGTAGCCAAAGTAGCGGTCATTAAAGAAAAGATGTCCACTGACTTCTGCGGCAAAATCTGCATTCATTTTTGCAATCATCACTTTAAGATTACTGTGTCCCGTTTTGTACATGATGGCCTTGCCATGCTTGTTGATGTCATCGTACATAATTTGAGAACATTTGACCTCACCAATAACGGTTGGATTTTTCATAGAGCGAGAAAATAAAATCGCCATAATGTCGCCTTTGACATTGTTATGCTTCGTCAAAAAAGCTATTCTATCGGCGTCACCATCATACGCAAACCCTAGTTCAAAGTCACCTTCTAGCTCTTTTTTGATATCTTTAAGATTTTTCTCAACCGTTGGGTCTGGGTGGTGGTTTGGGAAACTTCCATCTGGGTCAACAAAAAGACCTTTACATGTAAAGTTTAGCGCTTTAAAAATATCTTGCACAACCACGCCTGCAACACCGTTTCCACAGTCATACACAAATTTTTTATCAAACCCTTTAAGGTGGTCAAATTCTTTAATTAAATAAGCGATATAACGCTCTTTCGCATTGATAAAGGCGGAGCTAAAATCATCTTCCACTTCTAAATCAAAGTTTTTGATGATTTCACGACCCAATGCGTAAATATCTTCACCAAAAAAAGGCTTTTTATCAATGGTAATTTTAAAACCGTTATACTCACTAGGATTGTGTGAACCCGTAATCATAATAGAAGCATTTGGCGTAATGCCATCAAAATCTTGAAAATTACTAAAATAGTTTACAGGAGTGGCCACAAGTCCCATCGTAAGAACTTTACAACCTGCTTTATTAAGACCACTCGTGAGATACTCACATAAAATCGGAGAGTGACTTCTTGCGTCATAACCAATGGCGACATAATCACCTACTTTTTTAACTTGCAGTCCTAAAAAATAACCTATCAACTTTACCATTTGCTCATTGAGCTCTTTTTCGTAGATGCCCCGAATGTCATACTCTCTAAATATCGTTTTCAATGATTCTCCTTGTATAATTCATCTTCAATTGCGATGCCAAATGGGTCAGCGTAGGACTTTTCTGTCCGCAAATTTTCCTGCATTGTAGCTAAAGAGCGCTGATAATCTTCTATAGTCATATTGCCTTTGAGCACTTCATACTTCAAAAAAAGCCAGTACGTATTGAGCACATCGCTTTCGCAATATTCTTTGATTTTCTCTATCTCACCTGCGTAAAAAAGCTCCATAACTTGGTCGCCGCTCACATCGTATTTTCCAGGAAGTCCTACCATCGAACAGACATGGTCAAGCTTTAGCCCACGAACTGCCCCAAATTCACACAAATGGTCCATCAAATCCACATGAAAACGATTGCTAAAACGGGTTCGATAATTTTCCCATTTTGACTTGCCTAGAGCAGTATTATCAACTTCAAAATAAGCGTTACATGTAAGATTGTATTGCATGGCGCGAAGCATTAAAAGAGGCATATCGAAACTTCGTCCATTGAAACTAATAAGCTTTGGATTTTTTTGATTGATGAAGTTTAGAAAATTTTTAATCATCTCTTTTTCATCTTTTCCCTCAATGCTACTGACTTTGCGAAAGATTCCAAAATCATCTGCAATAACTGCTGAGATAGCCACTACTTTATGAAAAGGTAAAGGTAAAAAACTACTGCCACTTTTAGCTTCTTGCTCACGCATTGCGAGGAGAGAAACTTCTTTATCGTCTCCTTCACAATGCAAAACATTGCGAATAAGTGTAACATCGGGTATCGTTTCTATGTCAAATACGCAAATCATTAAGTACCTCTTTGGGTGATATTTGATAATATTTTAGCTTAAATTAATTTTGAAAGTGATTATATGAGAGATTATTTAGAATATTACTTAGTCAAAAGTGTTTTACTCTTTCTCAACCTTTTTTCCAATGCTTTTGTCTATGCTTTTTGTAAAAAACTAGCTTTACTCTTCTTCAAATACGAAAAAAGAAGACGTGTTTTAACAATGCGAAATATCAAGCTTGTTTACCCAGATAAAAGTGATGAGGAAGTCTTAAAGCTTGCCATGGATGCGTATGAAACTGTGGGTATCACCATCGCAGAAATACTATTAATTTTTAATGACAAACTCGATATCGATGGAATGATTGAAAATCGCACCGAAGCACTCGAAAAATTTGACCGTTACTTTTCTGATAAAACTATCGGCAAACTGATGATAACAGCCCATTTTAGTAACTGGGAACTTTTGGCTCAATTTGTGGCTAAAAACAACCATCCTATTAAAATCATCGGCAGAGAAGGCAATAATAAGCTGATTGAAGAGAACATTACCAAACCTTTTAGACAAAAATATGGCAACCGAAATATTCACAAAAAAAACGCTATCGTCAGTTTTGTGAAAACACTCAAACAAGGACTCAGTGTTGGTATCTTAATAGACCAAAAATCGGGGGGAGCCTCTAGCATTAAAGCTAACTTTTTTGGACGCGAAGTCGATACTATCAGTGTTATCGCGCAAATGAAACTAAGATACAATCCTATCGTATTGCCTGTTTTTATCGTTAGACTAGATAATGGTAAATACAAAATTTTAGTACAAGAACCTGTAACTTACATCGCAGAAGAAGAAGCAGATGAAAAGCAAAAAATTATCAAAATGACACAACATTACAACAATATTGTCGAAAAAATTATTTCAGATTATCCAGAACAATGGTTTTGGATGCACGATAGATGGAGAATTGCAAAGTGAATTTTTTAATTTTAAGCGATGGTCGAGCAGGACATATCAATCAATCCATCGCTTTAGCAAAACACTGCCATGCCACGTATGAAGTCGTCACTGTTAGCTTTACATGTAAGCTTTTTAAAGCGCTTTCTTATGTGCTTGATTTTTTGAATATTTACTCGACTTCTCTTTTCAAAATGAGCAAACCTCATGGGAAAAATTTTGACACGATTGTATCTGCAGGTTCAAACACCTATTACGCCAATAAAACACTCTCAAAAATCTATGGTCTTAAATCAATCACCATGATGCTTCCCAAAGGTTACCAATACGATTTTGATACGATTTTTGCACAAGTCCATGACAAACCACCCAAGAAGAAAAACATCATTTCGCTACCTGCAAATATGAGTTTTACGGAACCGCAAGGATTGTTTACGCCTTCTCAAAAAACGATTGGTATTATCATCGGTGGCGATAATGCAATCTTTTCAATGCAAGAGGAAAGGCTTAAGAAACAACTTGATTTTATTGTAGAGACCTTTAAAGACTATGACATCGCCCTACGACGTCACCTAGAACATCACCACGTATAGAAAAATTGCTTGAGCAATATCATTTTACCTACAGTGTCATTTTTTCAAAAAATGAAATCAACCCTATCGCTGACTTTCTCCACCATTGTGAAACTGTTTTTATCACCATGGACTCAACCTCTATGATAAGTGAAGCTATCAGTTATGGTCATTCATATGTAGAAGTTTTACCGCTAGATGATAACAAAGATAATAAATTTTATACTATGGCAAAGAGCCTTGAAAAAGAGGATTTTTTGCATATTTTTGAGGGTAATGTTGCCCATAAAAATAAAAAAATAGATTTTACACACTATGTACAAAAGATAGTTGGATGAAAATCGTCCAAATTCTACCAGAACTCGGTGAAGGTGGTGTGGAGAGAGGAGCGATGGAACTCTCTTGCGAACTGGTTAAACATGGCTTTCAAAGTGTTGTCATCAGTAACGGTGGAAAATTAGTAAAACAAATCGAAAATGATGGCGCTTTACATGTAAAGCTTGATGTGTGCAGTAAAAATATCCTCACCGCACCATGGCGTATCTTCAAACTGTACCAAACCCTTAAAACTTTAAAGCCAGATATCTTACATGTAAGAAGTAGAGTTCCCGCGTGGATGGTGTTTTTTGCTAATGCCTTTTTGCACATTCCTCTTGTCTCGACGGTGCATGGATTTAACAGTGTGAGCTTCTATAGTCGCATCATGACCCAATCTGACCATGTTATTTGTGTGAGCAACGCTATTAAAGTCTATATCCAAAAGCATTATGATACGCTTGAGTCAAAAATCACTGTTATCCCGCGT
>JAFLKZ010000028.1:0-9243 GCA_019162915.1 Campylobacteraceae bacterium | reverse complement strand
ATCTTGATGAACTCTTTATGGAAACGTTTAAAAACCAATTTGATTTGCAAGGCAAATGGGTCGTTTCTACTGTAGGGCGAGTCACCCAACTCAAAGATTTAGAAACTTTTATACAAGCAATTGCTATACTAAAAAAAGATTTTCCTCATATTGTGGGATTGATAGTCGGAGGCGTGAGAGTAAATAAACAAAAATACTTTGAATCACTCCAAAAGCTTGTTGCATCTTTACATGTAAAAGAGCAAATCCACTTTTGTGGAAGCATCGAGAAGATTGCAGAAGTGTACGCGCTAAGCGATATCGTTGTGAGTAGTTCCAAAAAACCTGAGAGTTTTGGCAGAAGTGTTGCCGAAGCCATAGCCCTAAATACTCCTGTGATTGCGACCAATCATGGTGGTGTTTTAGATATCATTCAAGATGGTGTTCATGGCTATTTTACCAACATTGGAGATGCCAATGATTTGGCGGATAAAATAGCCAAAGCGAGAACATTAGAATTTGATGGGTATAGTTACATAAAAGAAAATTTTTCACTGGAAAAAATGGTGGAAAAGACTCTGGTAGTTTACCAAAAGTTAACTACTTCAAACTCTTAACCTTTTTCTTCCTTAATTTTTTGGTAATTAAGAATGATTGCAAAAAATGATATAGATAAAATCATAAAAAATGACCATCGACCATTTGACAAAGAAAATCCACTATTAAGAATTGAAAAAGAGTACCAAACACCCATACTGCCAATCATTACAACTGCACCACGCTTATAAATAGTTTTTGCAATCACAAAAAGCAAAGTAAGAGCAAAAGATAAGCCAACAATTCCCTGTTCAGCTAAGATATCCATCCATGGACTATGAGCATGAAAAGCCATGGCACCAGTTTTAGGATTAATTTCGTGACTTTCAAAAGAATCTTTATAATATTCAAACTGTCGATGGCGAAAGTTTCTAAACCCTACTCCTAAAATAGGATTATCTTTAAATTCCTCGATAGCAACGAGCCAGATTGCAACGCGAGTATGTTTTTGGTCTTCAAAAGGATGCGCTAATGTTTTCAATCGTTCCTGTAAAACAGGAGTTGTCGATATAATAAAAACCAAACCTATCAATAGCCCTCCAAGAGCAATAAACGCCCATTTCCGAAAAGGGGACATCCATGCAATCAATGGTAAAAATACGGCAAGAATAATTAAAGGTCCCCTAGACCCTGTAAGTGGTAATGCAACTAACATACCAATCAAAACAATCCCGTATAAAATATAATTTTTTGAAAGTTGCCCTTTGAGCGCTAGAATAGCACCGAAAAACCCTATCCAAAGTGGAAATACATATCCAAATAATCTTGAACTAGACATAGGATCAGTTACTCGAGAAGCCTCTAAGGGAATACCAAACATATTAAAACCAATGCTAAATTGCATGATGGCACTAACAACAACAAACAGAATAACAAAAGCCTGAGCATAAATAAAATTTTCTATCTGCTGCTTTGTGGTTAATGTAAATTTAATTGCTACATAAAGTAAACACCACATAAAAAGCTCTAGTGAACCTTTCATCGCACTGATGAATTCTGTAGCCCAAAGCGCACTAGAAAAGAGATAAACACACCATATCGCCAAAATAACAAAAATCGGATCTTTAAAAACGTCCCAACGACTCTTTCGTATAACATCCACAAGAAAAAAAATAACGATAAGTGCTGCTACAACTTTGTAAGATTTGCCTATGAAAAAGCTAAAAGAAAGGATATAAAGCAGATACTCAGAAATCTTACTTTTATCAAAAACCATTATGGCCCCTTAATTATATAAATAAATTGAGCTGAATTATAGCTTATTTTAATGTTATTTTTATAATTAATTCAATCCTTATAACCGATTTGATATACTTCATTTAACATTATAAAATTCATATTGTATTTAGGACTAGATATGATTCACTATCTTTGCAGACATGAAAAAGATTATTCAAGATTTAATATCCTTAAACAGTTACTTTTAAATTTTACATGTAAACATACCATTTATTTTTTACTACCATTTTCAAAAAATCAATTCTTGAAGTATTTTTTAAAAAGAGAGAGAATTATCAATGATTTTTTTATCTCAAATTATGATACTTACGTTTATGATCGCCAAAAAATCACTAAGTACAATCCACGTGCTTGGTGGAAATATACTCAAGATTGGATAAATTTTAGATATTCTAAATACTTACTCTCAGATACGCAAGCACATTTTTGCTATTGGGAAACACTTTTTGGTCCATATCGTGGAAAGCATTTCGTGTTGCCCGTTTTGGCAGATAAAAGTATTTACTATCCACCATCAGCACCCGTAATACGTAAAGATCTTGTACAAATACTTTTTTACGGCTCTTTTATTCCACTACATGGTATTGATGTCATACTAGAAGCATTTCATATTTTAGAAAAAGATGGCGTTGTGTTTGAAGCAAAGATTATTGGAACAGGACAAACTTACAAAAAAATGAAAATATTGTTTAACAATTTAGAGCTTAAACAGGTTAGCATGGATGGAACATTTATCAAAGAAACAGAGTTAGCTGAGGAAATTAGAAAAACTGATATAGTTCTTGGCATTTTTGGAGATAGTAAAAAAGCAAAATCTGTCATTCCAAATAAAGCCTATCAAGCATTAGCGTGTAAAAAAGCTTTAATCACCATGCAATCAGATACTCTATACGAATTTTTTAATGAAAATGATATGCTGATGTGCGCTAATACAGCAGAGGATCTTGCTCAAGCTATGAAGCAATTAATTCTACAAGAAGCGTTACGTTCTTCTTATCAAACACATGGTTACGAAAAGTTTCTCACGCTGTATGACACGACCCAAATCAAATTTCAACAATTTATTCATGATATTGATAAAGAATTAACCCAATATGATTAATATTCTCATCACGGGAGCATTGGGACAATTAGGCTCTGAGATACAAACTCTCTCTTCTTCTTATCCAAATTACGCATTTCTTTTTACCACTAAAAATGAACTCGATATGGATTACGTTCTTTTTGCGCTTGATAGTAAGGGTAAAAACTTTCGTCATACGCTTGACCCAAATTACAAAGCTAATCGTTCGGAAGCTCCGGAAGATTTAAAAAAACAACTTCCTATTTCCATAGAATGGGTTAAAAAAATGGGTGCATTAATATGAATTTAGCTGTTCTTAAATTTAGCGCATTGGGTGATATCGCTGCTAGTTTGCCTGTGTTGCGAGCCTTGACATATTCCCCAACAATTATAACATCTCCTATGGGAAAGGCTTTACTCGAAGACGAATTTGACAATTTTCTTGTACTTTCAAACAAAAAAACTATCTCCTTAATACAACTTATTGTGTCTATAAGAAAAAATCACTTTGATTGGTTAATTGATTTACAAAATAATGACAGAAGTAAACTTATCACCTATTTAGCTTCAGCACAAATAGCCAATCATAACAATGTTTCATTTGACCAAAATATTACCAATATTTTATATGATATCGCCAAAAAAACAAATCTTACGAAAGAGCTTGACTACACTTTTCAACCTAAAGAAAAATCCTACATTGTCTTAAACTGTGGCTCAAGTCCAAAATGGATTTCTAAGCGTTTGCCTTTTCAAGAACGGCAAGAAATAAGTTCTCTTTTGTACGAAAAATATGGGTTACCTTTTATTTTAACAGGTGATCGTACAGAAGAAACATATATTCAAGAAGTAGCAAAATACATTGTTGGTCCAAAAGAAATTGTAGTAGGGAAAACAACTCTTTTAGAATTAAAACATATTTTAACACATGCTTTTTTAACTATTTCTACTGATTCAGCGCCTATGCATATCTCAGCAGTTCAAAAAACGCCAACTATTGGACTATTTGGCCCCACAAACTGGATGCGATCAGCTCCATTTGGACCGTGGTCAACGGTTATTTATGACAAACAATTTTACAAAGATGATATTCCTCCTCAAAAAAGCTTATCAATAATCAATAACTATTTTGATACCATTGATATTTCATCTGCGCTAGTAAAACTTCAAAAATATATTGGAGAATAAAAAATGACCTTTACAAGAACTGCTATTCCAGATGTTATCGATGGATTTATTGTTTTGAGTGATGAAGCAACGATAGCATATAATGATTCATCACTTCAAATTGATTGGTTAGTCCATCAAAACCAACATAAAGTCTTTACCAAGGACACTCAACATCCAAGTTTTAATCAAGCAGAGTTATTTTAGAAAATGCTATTTAACAGCTATTTTTTTATCTTTGCATTTCTCCCCATAACCTTTTTTATCTATTTCTATCTCAATAGCAAGAAATTAACAACTGCGAGTGTGGCATTTTTAGTCTTTGCTTCTTTATTCTTTTACAGTTGGTGGAATATTCTTTATCTTCCTCTCATCTTAGCTTCAATGTTATTTAACTTTGTGATGGGAAATTATTTAAGTAAGCCTATAAAGACAGTCAATAAAAAAGCTTTCTTATGGTTTGGTATTGGGTCTAATGTTGGATTACTGGGTTATTTTAAATATACTGATTTTCTGTTAGATAATTTCAATGGTTTTTTTGGTGCTTCCATTCCTCTTCCTCATATTGTTTTACCGCTTGGTATTAGTTTCTTTACATTTACACAGATTGCTTATTTAGTGGATTGTTATAAAGACAAAGTCAAAGAGTATGATTTTATTCGTTATGCCCTTTTTGTCACTTATTTCCCACATTTATTGGCTGGTCCTATTTTACATCACTCTGAGATGATGCCTCAGTTTGCCAATATACGCAACAAGACAAAGAATTATCGAAACATTGCTATGGGTCTTTTTCTTTTTTCTATTGGCTTATTTAAAAAAGTTGTGATTGCTGATACATTTGCAGTTTGGGCAAATGCAGGATTTGATACGGCTACAACGCTTAGTTTCTTTGAAGCGTGGGCGACAAGCCTCTCTTATACCTTTCAGCTTTATTTTGATTTTAGTGGCTATACAGACATGGCTATTGGTGCTTCTTTAATGTTTAATATCAAACTTCCTATTAATTTCAATTCTCCTTATAAGGCTTTGGATATTCAAGATTTTTGGAGAAGGTGGCATATGACACTTTCTCGTTTTTTAAGGGATTATATTTATATTCCTTTAGGAGGAAATAGAATTAGTGAGGGAAGAACTTATATCAATCTTTTAGCTACTTTTATTCTTGGTGGTCTTTGGCATGGTGCTGGGTGGACTTTTATCTTTTGGGGTACATTACATGGTTTAGCACTCATGATTCATAGGGCTTGGAAGTCATTTGGTTTTACGATGAACAAGTATCTTGCTTGGTTTATCACTTTTAACTTTGTGAATCTTACTTGGATCTTCTTTAGGGCTAAGGAATGGGGTGATGCGGTTAAAGTTATCTCTGGGATGGTTGGATTAAACGGACTTGTCATAAGCGATAGAGACCTCTCTAAAATGAAGTTTTTGAAAGGATTTCTACTCACCCATTCTCACAATTTTGGACATCTCATCTATGGGTCAACTACTTTTATCGCCATTATACTGATGAGCATTTGGGTCGTAAAATTTAAAAATTCTAATGAATTAACACAACAATTTAGACCATCATTTAAAATTTTGCTCTTATTAATCGCCTTAACATTATATGCGCTCATGGATATGTCTAAAGTATCAGAGTTTCTTTATTTTAATTTTTGAGGAAAAGTATTGTCGTACAGAAAATTTTTATCTATTTTTTTATTTATCATTTTTATTTTTGCTGCTGTAAATTTTTCCATATGGCACATTTGGACGCAAAAAATACTCACCAGAGATGATTATTTTATAACCGGAGACCTCACAAGGCTCGGCTATGTCAGCCACCTCATTCAACCAAGAACCAATGACATAGACTTGCCAAAACAACATTTCTTAAAACTTGATACCACATTATCTTATGAACTCCTCACCATAGGAGACTCTTTTTCACAAGGACATAGTGGTGGCAAAAATAGATATTATCAAGACTATATAGCTTCCTCTTTGAATTGGAATGTTTTATCTATAGAGCAATTTCCCTCAACAAAAAATTATATAGAAACGATCATAGCTCTTTCTAATAATGGCTTTTTAGAAAAATATAAAATAAAATATATTCTTTTAGAATCAACACAAAGAAGAGTAGTTGAAAGATTATCAAAAACAGAAGATTATAATTTGAGTATTTCACTCAAAGATGTAGAAAGTTTTTATGAGCATCAAGAAGAACATAACTTTGCCCTGCCCCCTCTCTCACCCATAAACAATGGGAACTTTAAATTTATAAGCTACTCTTTGCTCTACCACTTTTCAGATAGAGCTTTCTTCTCAGATGTGCACCAAGTTAAACTTGACAAACCTCTGTTTTCTATTGATTCGGGAAAAGAGCTTTTATACTACCCTTTATAGTGATTTTATTATTAAAAATCACTCACCTAAAGACCCGTTCTTTGATATTTTGAGAACTTTACCCAAGGCGTATGTTTTTGTTGATACCAAAGCTATTTTGTGGGAACAAATCAACAAAGGTGAAAAAGATATTTTCTATTGTGATGACACACATTGGAGCTATAAAGCCTCGGAAGTTCTTTCAAAATATTTATTTAATAATATTTTATGAGAGAATTAAACTGATCTTCTCAATTGCATCTTTAAGCATTATCTCATTGATATTTTTTTTACTTAAAAATATTTTTTTAGCACTCAATGCTCCTACATTTTCATCTGTTCCTGTTGAAAAAAAAGTTAGTGTAGGAATACTTAGTGCGGCTGCAACATGTACTGGTCCTGTATCATTGCTGATAAAATAATCGCTCGCTCCAATGGCTCCACAAAGCTCATCTACAGTCACATCGCATACTCTTATAACATCGTTTGAAAAAGCACCGAGATATTTTTTCTCATTTTTTCCCGCAAAAACCAAAATATTAAAATCTTTTTTGAAATGCTCTGCAAGTTGGGCAAAATTTTTCTCTGACCAACGTCTACTTTCTTGGGTAGAACCGATATTAAGCCCTATCGTCTTTTTCCCGCCATCAAGTTTAGCTAACACAGTATTTCGATAAGCACTAGCGGTTTGGCTAAGTACCATTTTTGAAAAATCTAAGCTATCATCAACACCTGCGATACGGCTAAAAAATTGACTCCTGTGACCACTCTCATCTCTGGGAACAATCGTAGTATAGGCGTACTCTTTATTCTTTTTTTTAGATGCACCTCGTTTTTCTTTTCCTTGACATAAATAGGTAATAAGCGCTGTTTCTCCAAAATTTTGAAAATCTATGATTAAGTCATATTTCTTTTTTCTAAGTCCAAAAAGATTGTAAATTTCGCTTACTATTGCAAAAAACTTTTTTTCTTTAAAAACTCTTCGATTAATTGTCAAAACATTATCTATTAAACCACCACTATTTTTGGCTATATCGCGATTTGAGCTATCACATAAAAGAGTTATTCGAGCATTATCATATTTTTGCTTTAACTTCTGCAAAGTCTGCAGTAGCATCACAATATCACCCATTCCACTAAAACGAATTACTAATATTTCCATATTATTTTCCATAACTATCATCTATCGCTTGGCAAATAATATGCCCTATCATAATGTGCATCTCTTGAATACGAGGCGTGTCGTCGGATGGTATAACTAAATTAACATCGCAAAATTCATTCATCGCGCCACCATCTCGTCCACTCAGTCCTATGGTTTTACAGCCCATATGTCGCCCTAAACTTAAAGCTCGCAGAACATTTTTGCTATTACCACTGGTTGAAATACCAATGAGTAAATCTCCTTCTCTGGCTATCGCTTCGACTTGTCGCTCATATATTTTATCAAAGCCAAAATCATTCCCGATGGCAGTTAACACAGAAG
This sequence comes from Campylobacteraceae bacterium, assembly GCA_019162915.1. Taxonomy (GTDB): domain Bacteria; phylum Campylobacterota; class Campylobacteria; order Campylobacterales; family Sulfurospirillaceae; genus Sulfurospirillum. The sequence continues at coordinate 1,339 of JAFLKZ010000028.1, read as the reverse complement.
TATCTGTTGTAAGCGCAATGCCTGCAAGTCCACGCCTCTCACTCTTGTATCTTCCACTAAGTTCTGCTGCGATATGTTGCGCATCAGCGGCACTTCCACCATTTCCAAAAAGAAGTATTTTATTGCCATTTTTGAGTGTTTCTATCGCGATAATACATGCCGTATAAATATGACTTTGCAAACTCTCTAGCGTTTTTTCGACCACTTCTTGGTGTCCAGCGATTTCTTTTTGTATCATTTCCATCATTGTTTTTGTGCCTTTTGGATGATGTGTGATGTACTTTTTCCCTCAACAAATTGAACCAATCTCACTTCTTTGGCGATGTCACTTCCCACTACCACTTTACCTTCATAGTCAGCACCTTTGACTAAAATATCAGGCTGTACCGCAAAAATAAGCTCTAGTGGGGTATCTTCTTCAAAAGGAACAACAAAGCTCACAGATTCTAGGGATGAGAGGACATAAGCTCTATCTTCAAGAGGATTGATAGGACGGCTTTGACCTTTGAGTCGCTTGATAGAATCATCAGAGTTAAGCCCCACAATAAGCATATCACCAAAGCTTTTAGCAATTTCAAGATATTTGACATGGCCTACATGTAAAATGTCAAAACAACCATTGGTAAAGACTATTTTTTGATTTTTTCTCGTTTTAAGAAGGCGGATTATTTCCTCTTTAGTTTTAATTTTGCTCCCAGCGGTTGCACATCTAAGGCTATGTTCATACGCATCTACCTCATCAAGCGTTACGGTAGCACTTCCTAATTTTCCCACAACAACAGCTGCTGCAGAATTAGCAAAAGAAGCAGATTCTTGGATATCTAGTCCACAAGAAAGAGCATAACCCAAACTTGCCAATACGGTATCACCAGCACCCGTGACATCATAAACTTCACGTGCGACCGTTGGCATTTTCTCAAAAGTCTGCCCAAAAATAGCTATACCATCTTCAGAAAGCGTGATGATGGCATACTCCAAACCTAAACCCTCTCTGAGTTGTTTTCCTGCTTTTTGCAAACTTTCATCATCAATGATTGCTATTTTTGACGCGATACTTGCCTCTTTTTTGTTGGGCGTAATGAGTGTTGCGCCACTATATTTACTATAATCTTCCCCTTTTGGGTCAACTAAAATAGGCTTTTGGTATTTCTTGGCAAGTGCAATGACTTTACATGTAAAGGTATTTGTTAATACCCCTTTGCCATAATCTGAAAGCAATACAACATCAACATTGGCAACATAATGTTCGCATTGTGCCAAAAGTTGCTGCTCACAAAGTAGTGTAATATCTTCTTTCGATTCACTATCATAACGTACTACTTGCTGATGGGAAGCGATA
>JAFLKZ010000022.1:35400-48859 GCA_019162915.1 Campylobacteraceae bacterium | reverse complement strand
AATTGTTGTTTTTTAGATATAATTACTTATAAAAATATCATATTTATGTATAATTAAACCTCTCTTAGGTAGAATCTTCTACATGAAAACAAATGATATATTTAATCTCCTTCATAATGCTGTTGAATCTAAATTCTTAGGAAAAAAGATTTCACAACGTGAGATGGCAGATAAACTTGGTGTATCGATGCGAACATATCAAGATTGGAAACTTGGAAATTCACAGCCTCAAGCAGCAATAGCAATTTTTAAAATGCTAGACGAACTACAAGATGGAGATATCTTGCGCTTAATTAGACGTATTTCTAGTGAATTAAAGGAGAATGTATGAGCACCTTGACACAAAATGAAAGACAAGCGTTGAACGATATATTTATGTCTATGACCAAAAAAGAAAATTTTATCGCTAAGTTGAAAAACGTTAGTAAAGAGTTTAAATATCTCATACTACTTATTTTAAAAAATAAAAAACGTATTAAAATATCCCCTAAAAAATCTTAATCTTAAGCTAGTTCTTCAAATTTTTACACTTCACTTGTATTAAAAAATATTATTTCTAAAAGCATGATTTTATTGTTTCAATATTTTATTGAATAAATACTTGACATTAGTACACTCACTTTTGTATAATTTCATCAGCAATTAAACAAGAAGAGTGCTAAAATGAAAAGAATCTCAAAGCAAGAGTTGATTTTAGAATCGATTATCCAAGAGTATTTAAAATCGAAAATGCCTATTGGATCATCTGATTTACAAATGAAGATGACGCTTGATATGTCACCATCGACAATTCGCATTTATTTTAAAAAACTCTCTGATATTGGTTCACTCGTTCAATTACACGTTAGTAGTGGACGCGTTCCTACTCATAGTGCATTGGTAGATTATTGGACTGAAAAAATTAACATTACCCATCCTTTGTTAATTAAAAGTGTGGAAAAAGTTCAAAATTTTACTAAAGAATATAATCTTTTTTGTATTTTGGAGCGAAGTTCAAATGCTATTTTTAAAGAAGTTGTGTGTGTTGAAAATCGTTTTTTAATTTTGGTATTTGATGGACATGAAGCTATCCTCAAATATAACATCAAAGTAGAACAATTTTTAAATACCCTCATAGGCTGTAGTATGAGAGAGCTTAAAGATATCTCGGCACAAGTTGGATTATATGAACTTCATGAAAAACTTTCCAATATCTTTTCGAAAGCTTCTATTTTAAAAGAAGGCGAAAAAGAGATGTATGATATAGCCAGAGAAATGCAAAATGATGTTTTTATACAAAGATTTCAGAAGCTTCATTTTGTTGAATCTATTGATGATGGAATTTATTTTGATGGATTTGTTCCCAAAGGTTGTGTTGCTATTAAGCAAAAAGTTCATTTTGGAGAAGATGCTTCCTCTGCAGAGTTTTTTTGTTTTGGTCGTATAGAGAGTGATTTTGAGAGTTTTTTCAATAAAGTTAAGGAGTAATATGTGGATCAAAAGTTAGACAAAGATGAACTTCAACAAGAAGAAGTCGTTGATGTTTCCATCGAGGGAAATGAAGAGTTGTCTTTATGTGAAAGTGAACCCGTAGATGAAATCACTTTACTAAAAGACAAAGTACTGGAGCTTGAAGATAGATATCTTAGAGCCAATGCTGAATTTGACAATCTCAAAAAAAGATTAGAAAAAGAAAAGATGCAAGCAATTTCTTATGCCCATGAAATTTTTGCAAGGGATCTTTTACCTGTGATTGATTCATTAGAAATGGCAATTCTCTCTGGTTCAAACCAAGAAATATGCAGTAGTGATCTTTTAGACAAAGTAAGAGAAGGGCTTGGTTTAACTATCGAGCAATTTAGAAAAGCATTTGAAAAGCATGGTATTGAACTTGTCGATATGAACGGTGAGTTTGACCCTAATTTTCACGAAGCTGTAATGCAGTTGGAAAGTGAAGGTAAAAGTTCTGGTGAGATTTTGCAAGTGTTTCAAAAAGGCTACAAAATCAAAGAGAGAATTTTAAGACCTGCAATGGTTAGTATCGTTAAATAAATCAAAGTAAAAGGATAAAAAATGGGAAAAGTAATCGGTATAGATTTAGGAACAACAAACTCTTGTGTTGCTGTTTATGAAAGGGGTGAGAGTAAAGTTATCCCTAACAAAGAGGGTAAAAATACTACGCCTTCTGTAGTAGCTTTTACAGATAAAGAGGAAGTTTTAGTAGGTGATACTGCAAAACGTCAAGCAGTGACTAATCCAAAGCGAACCATTTATTCTATCAAAAGAATTATGGGTCTGATGAGTGATGAAGAAAAAACAGTGGAAGCTAAAAAACGTCTTCCTTACACTATTGTAGATAGAAATGGTGCATGTGCGATTGAAATTGATGGTAAAGTTTATACACCTCAAGAGATTAGTGCCAAAGTATTGATGAAGCTTAAAGAAGACGCTGAAGCTTATTTAGGTGAAGAAGTAACGGACGCGGTTATTACTGTTCCTGCATATTTTAATGATAGTCAAAGAAAAGCAACAAAAGAGGCTGGAACGATTGCTGGACTTAATGTTCTTCGTATCATCAACGAGCCAACTTCTGCCGCACTTTCTTATGGTTTGGATAAAAAAGAAGCTGAAAAAATCGTTGTTTATGACTTGGGTGGTGGAACATTTGACGTTACTGTCCTAGAAACAGGCGATAACGTAGTTGAAGTTCTCTCAACAGGTGGCGATGCATTTTTAGGGGGAGATGACTTTGATAATAGACTCATCGACTGGTTAGCGGGCGAATTTAAAAGTGAGACAGGGCTTGATCTTAAAAACGATGTTATGGCACTTCAAAGATTAAAAGAAGCAGCAGAAAATGCAAAAAAAGAACTCTCTTCTTCAAACGAGACTGAGATTAACTTGCCATTTATTACTGCAGATGCAAGTGGACCAAAACACCTTGTTAAAAAACTTACGCGTGCTAAATTTGAATCTATGATTGAAGATTTGGTTGATTTAACCATCAAGAAAATCAAAGAAGTTGTGAATGATTCAGATTTGAAAAAAGGTGAAATTAAAGAAATCGTTATGGTCGGTGGATCAACAAGAGTTCCTTTAGTTCAACAAAAAGTCAAAGCATTCTTTGAAAAAGAGCTTAACAAATCAGTAAATCCTGATGAAGTTGTAGCTATCGGTGCTGCGATTCAAGGTGCTGTTATCAAGGGTGATGTTAAAGATATCCTTCTTCTTGATGTAACACCTCTTAGCCTTGGAATTGAGACTTTGGGTGGCGTTATGACGAAATTGATTGAGAAGGGCACAACCATTCCTGTTAAAAAATCTCAAGTTTTCTCAACAGCAGAAGATAACCAACCAGCCGTTACCATTCACGCGCTTCAAGGCGAGAGAGAATTTGCAAGAGATAACAAATCTTTAGGTCAATTCAATCTTGAGAGTATTCCACCAGCTCCAAGAGGCGTTCCTCAAATCGAAGTTGCTTTTGACATCGATGCAAACGGTATCTTGACAGTTTCTGCTAAAGATAAAGCAACGGGAAAAATACAAGAGATTAAAATTTCTGGTAGTTCAGGGCTTGATGATGCAGAGATTGATAGAATGGTCAAAGATGCTGAACTTCATAAAGAAGAAGACAAAAAACGTAAAGAAGGCGTCGAGGCAAGAAATCAAGCAGACGCTCTTGCGCATCAAACAGAAAAATCTCTTGGCGAGATGGGTGAATCAATCAGTGCTGAGGATAAAGCAAAAATTGAGACAGAACTTAAAGCACTCAAAGAGACTTTAGCGAATGAAAGTGCTACGAAAGAGCAAATTGATGCAAAAGTAAAATCTTTAAGTGAAGCAAGTCATAAACTTGCCGAAGCAATGTACAAAAAAGATGAAAAAAGTGAAGCTGGTTCAGCTGAAAAGCCAAAAGCTAAAAAAGATGACGATGTCATCGACGCAGAAGTAGAATAAAACTTTATTGAACTTTACATGTAAGGAAAATCCTTACATGTAAAGTATTTTCTAGCCGTTTAAATGTGATAGATTGTCATTTTGAAGACTCTGCTCCATAATCTCAATTTCTTCTTTTCCACTTCGTATAACTTCTGGGTCAACTTTAAGGTACTTACTTTTAACTTTATCTGGATACTCGACATTATTTAAAATATGCTTGATAGTATTGAGTCTTGCTTTTTTCTTATCATTAGATAAGACGATAGTCCATGGGCATCTTGGATTATTTGAAGAGAGGAGCATCGAGTACTTAGCAATTGTGTACTGATCCCAAAGTTCTTGCGATTTTTCATCAACTGGAGAGAGTTTAAACTGTTTGAGAGGGTCTGTTTTTCGCTCACTAAACCTTTTAGCTTGATCTTCTTTACTCACAGAGAAATAAAATTTAAAGAAGAGAATACCTGAGTTAGCGATCATCGTTTCAAATTTGGGAACTTCTCGTAAAAATTCTTTATGCTCTTGTTGTGTGCAAAATCCCATGACAGGCTCAACACCGGCTCGATTATACCATGACCTATCAAAAAGTACGATTTCCCCAGCGGAGGGAAGATGTTGGGTGTAGCGTTGAAAATACCATTGTGTGCGTTCGGTATCGGATGGTTTTGAAAGTGCTACGACACGCGCACCTCGTGGGTTAAGGTGTTCTGTAATGCGTTTTATGGTTCCACCTTTTCCAGCAGCATCGCGACCTTCAACTAAAATGAGAACTTTAAGTCCTTGATCTTTGACATGATTTTGAAATTTTATGAGTTCAACTTGAAGTTTTATGAGCTCTTTTTCATATTGTAAGTCACTTTTTTTAACCCAAATTTGTACTTTACCATCACGACTTTTTTCTTCTGGCTCTACTTCGGAGACTGTTGCTTCTTTGACAACTAATTTTTCTTCTTTAGTTTCAAGTTTACTAACTTTTTGTTTTTTATTTTTTCTCTCTTTATTCTTAGCCATCTTATGCTCCCGAAGTTTTATTTCTTATAGTTTACACCTCATATTTTGATAAATCGTTAAAATTTACAAAAGGTTTAGACTTATTCGCTAAAATACATTTTAATTTAATAAAAGGTCGGCGAATGAAACATAATGTAAAACTTATTTTCTTTTTTATGATGCTATATTCTTCTCTTTTTGCAACACAAACTCAGAAAATTTTAACACCAGAAGAAGCCTTTAGCGTAACCTCGGAACAAAATCAGCAAGGTGTAGTTGTCACGGTCAAATTAGGAGAAGCTATTTATCTTTATGATGATAAATTTAAAATAGAATTGATTGAGCCAAAAGTATTAAACCTAGATAGGCTTATCCAAAGACCAAAGGCTGAACTTTTTCATGATTATATGACCTTGCGCCAATCCTTTGATATTATTGTGCCTCAAAGTTTACTCAAAGAATATGTTAAAAGTGGGAGTTTTACACTGAAAATATCCTATCAAGGATGCTCAGAGTTAGGACTTTGCTATCAGCCTATGGACGCTAAATTTACATTTGATATAGAGGGCACTAAGCTCAAAAACAACACAACACTTTCCGAACAAGATACTATTGCTAGCTCTTTAGCCAGTGGAAATTTGGTCCTTGTTTTACTCAGTTTCTTTGGTTTTGGTTTGCTTTTATCTTTAACGCCATGCGTATTTCCGATGATACCTATCTTGTCTTCCATTATCGCTTCTCAATCAACTGTCAATATGACAGCTAAAAAAGGTTTTTTACTCTCTTTAGTTTATGTTATCGCAATGTCTTTTGCCTATACGATAGCAGGCGTACTTGCAGGTATGTTTGGCGCCAATCTTCAAGCTTCGTTACAAAATCCATGGGTACTTGCCTCTTTTAGTGCTGTCTTTGTAATTCTTGCTTTTTCGATGTTTGGTTTTTATGAGATTAAAATGCCAAATTTCATCCAAACAAAACTAAGTAAAAAGTCAGATGAAGCACAAACGCAAGGTGTTTTTGGCGTTGCCGTGATGGGCTTTTTATCAGCACTTATTGTGGGTCCATGTGTTGCTGCTCCTTTGGCGGGCGCTCTTATTTACATTGGGCAAAGTGGCAATGCCTTGCTTGGTGGATCGGCTCTTTTTGTGATGAGTCTTGGTATGGGTGTTCCCTTGCTCATCGTTGGAACAACGGCTGGGAAATATATGCCTCGCCCTGGTGGTTGGATGGAAAATGTCAAAGCTATCTTTGGTGTGATGATGCTCGGCGTTGCTATTTGGATGTTGTCTCGTATTATCCCTTTACATGTAAGCATGTTTTTATGGATGCTATTGGTTCTTATGTCTTCTATTTATCTAGGAGCCTTGGAGCCTTTACGGGTGGATGTAAGCGGTTGGCATAAACTTTTAAAAAGTTTGGTCGTGATACTTTTTCTTTATGGTGTTGTACTTTTTTTAGGCTCCATCAGTGGCGCTACAAATCCTTTAAATCCTTTGGAAAAATTTATCAGTAAAGAAGTTGGCAAAGAGATTTTAAAAACAGACTTTGCAAGAATTCAAAATGGTACAGAACTCTCTAAAGCTTTAAAAGCATCGAGTAGTAAACCTGTAATGCTTGATTTTTATGCTGATTGGTGTGTGAATTGTATTGAACTTGAAAACTTTACTTTTTCTGATGCAAGGGTAAAGGAAAAGTTGAAAAATTTTACATTATTGCAAATTGATGTGACAAAAAATAGTGATGAAGATAAAAGAATGCAAAAAGAGTTTGGAGTTTTTGGACCTCCTGCTATATTATTTTTTAAAAATGGAGAAGAATTACAATCTTTACGAGTCATTGGTTTTAAAAATGCAGATGAGTTTTTAGCTCATTTAGAAAAAATAGGATTATAAATGCAAGTAGTTTTAATTATTCAAGCAGAAGGTTTAGAGAATAAGGAAGTGTTTGAAAAACATCTCAAAAAAGAGGGTTTTGAAAAAGTCCCAGAAGAAGATTTTGCTTACGAGGGAAATACCACAACACATCTTTTTAGCACACGCGCTTTTATACATGAAGTTGTAGAAAAAGGGTTAAAAAAATCAGGATTTAAAGGATGTAAAATTATCTTTGAAGTGGGAACTAACCCTATGGAAGCCTACCTTTTCAATCAAGAAAACAATATGTTTGAACAAGTGGCTGTTTAAGATTATCTCTTAAACAGCGCTAATGCTTTGATGGTTTCCCCAACATTGACTATAAACTAGCTATCCAAAACAGTTTTTTTAATAATCTCCAATTTTTCTATCCATTGTTCGACTAAAACTTTAGGGGCAAAATGCAAAAGCGAAATAAGTTTTTGTAGATTTTCATCCTTATAAGTTTCTTCTGTGTCAATTTTATTTTTAATTAAGTGATGTATAAACTCAGAATGAATACATTTTTTAATGTACTCTTTTTCGTTTTCTGTTGATGATAAAGCTATACACTTCAAAAATTTTATTTTCGTGGCAAGACTTTCATCAAATAATTCTTGTTCTGTAACCCCCAAAACATCTACTATATAGGGAATTAATTCTATATTAATGCTTATTTTCCCACTCAAATATCCATAAATCGTTTTTTCAGTTGGTGCATTTCCCGTACTTTTAAGTCTTGGTTCAAGCTTGATCAATCTTTTGGCGAATTCTCTTTTTGTTAAATGCTTTTCATTTAATAGACAATTGATTTTTTCATAAACTTCCATAAGAATTCTCTTTTTAAAGGAATTTTAATCACTATTGTTCTATTATTAAAAGAATATTAATTCTTTTAATAATAGAACATTTTTTATCTTTTTTACCAGAGGCATTTTTTGATAAAAACTTCCAACAAAAGATTTTCAGCATTTGACCAATTTATTTCTGTTCTTTTTGCTCTTTTTTTGCGTGAGCTTAAAACACGTTTTGGTGAAAAACGCTTTGGTGCTTTTTTTGTGATTGCAGAGCCTCTTTTACATGTAATGTTTTTATTATTTATTTTTGTATTTATCCGTAGCCGCATGATGCCTCAGGTTTCTTTTGAACTTTTTCTTATTACGGGGCTCATTCCTTTTTTTATCTTCAAAAACATCGTTATGGGTCTGATGTCAAGCATTGATGCTAACAAAGCGCTGTTTGCTTATCGTCCGGTTAAACCTATCGATACTTACATCACGCGTACGATACTCGAAGTGATTATCTATATGGTGGTTTTTAGTGTGATTATCTTTGCTTTTGGATTTTTTGGTGGACTTGATGTGAGTATCGCGAGACCGCTTGAAGTGTTAGGCGTGTTTTGTTTGATTGTGCTGATGGGTTTTTCATTTGGCATTATCGCAAGTCTTCTTGCGCAAGTTTTTCCTATCACTAAGATGATCGTAGGTATCGTTATGTCTGTACTTTATTTTTTATCGGGGATTATGTATCCGCTTTGGATTATTCCGAGTAATTATCTTAGCCATTTACAGTGGAATCCTCTTTTGCATCTCGTAGAGTTGTTTCGTGAAAACTTTTTTTCACATTACCCTAAAGTAGAAGGTATCGATCTTTTTTATCCTTTGATCATTACGGCCTTTGCACTTGCTATCAGTTTGTATTTTTATCGATATCGCCGTTTAGCCTTAGCAGCCAAATCATGATTGTTTTAGAAAATATCACCAAATCATATCCTCTTTCGCATGGTCGCCATTATGTGTTTAGAAACCTCTCCTTCGCATTTCCTAAGGGAGCAAATATAGGGCTTATCGGTCCAAATGGTGCAGGAAAATCAACATTGATGAATATCTTGGGTGGTATAGACATCCCAGATAGTGGGAAAGTCATCACCAATAAGTCTATATCTTGGCCAGTAGGGCTTTCCGGTGGGCTTCAAGGTTCACTTACGGCAAGAGATAATGTCAAATTTGTTGCGCGTGTTTATGGTTATGTTGGTAAAAACATGCATGAAAAAGTGCGTTATGTGGAAGAGTTTGCAGAGATAGGAGAGTATTTTGATCAACCGATTAAAACTTTTTCATCGGGTATGCGTGCCCGTGTAACATTTGGGCTTAGTATGGCATTTGACTTTGACTACTATCTTGTTGATGAAGCCGGTGCTGTGGGCGATGCGAATTTTAAAAAAAAGAGTATGGCAGTTTATAAAGAAAAATTAAAAAGTGGCAATGTCATCTTAGTATCGCATAACATGGCAGAGATTCGCTCTTTATGCGACCATATCATCATGATAAACAACGGTAAAGCAGAAGTCTTTAATGACATAGATGAAGGGATAAATATGTATGAAAATTTGAGGAAATCAGTATGAGTTTGACATCTATTTTTAAGCCATCACGCTGGTTAAATATGGCTGTTTTTTTTCCTATGTTATTGGCGATTCTCTACTATCTTTTTATCGCATCGGATCGTTATGTGAGTGAAAGTGTGATCTCTGTTCGCCAAGCAGGAGAATCAAGTAGTGGTATCTCTGGACTTGCCTTACTAGCAGGGATAAATCCAAGTTCAAGAGAAGATACACTTTATCTTCGTGAGTATATACATTCTCTTGATATGCTCAAAACATTGGATGAAAAGATACACCTTCGTTCTTTGTTTGAAACGCAAAAAGTTGATCTTTTGTATAGACTCTATAGTTTTATGCCTCAAGAGCTATATCTTGGGTATTTTAAAAATCGTGTAGAAATCGTTTATGATGATTTGACAGGACTTTTAAAAGTACGTGCGGAAGGATTTACTCCTGAAGATGCTCAAAAACTTTCCTCAGCCATCCTTGCACAAAGTGAGATTTTCGTCAATGAACTCTCTTATAAAATGTCTCGCCAACAACTCAGTTTTGCAGAACAAGAACTTTTTAAAGCTAAAGAGCGTTTTAGCAAAGCCAAAAGTGCACTGCTTGCATTTCAAAATCATTATGGTGTGCTAGACCCGATGAGCCAAGCCCAGTCTTGGGCAAACTTAGCCATCGAGTTTGACGCGATGCTCTCCAAGAAGGAAACAGAACTGAGTGCTATGTTAGCGTATTTACAAGAGAGTGCACCACAAGTCGTGACGTTAAAAAGTGAGATAGGAGCTTTAAAAAAGCAACTCTTAAAAGAGCAAAAACGTATAGCCACAGACTCAAGTTCATCGCTCAATGCACTAGCTTCTCAGTATCAAAACATCGCCATAGAAGTAGGATTTGCTGAAGATATTTATAAACTCACCCTTCAAACAGTCGAAAAAGCACGTATGGAAACTAGTCGCCAAGTGAAGTACTTAGCCATCATCCAAAACCCACTTCAACCCCAAATGGCAGAGTATCCACGTCGCATCTACAATCTCATCACGATTTTCATCGTCTTGATGCTCTTGTATGGCATCAGCAGACTTATCAAAGCTACTATAGAGGATCACACATACTAATGAAAAAGTTTTATTTCTCATGCATCATCGCATTTGGCTTTACATGTAACGTTTTAGCACTAGACCTTGGGGCTATCGCCAAAGTTGATCTTAACACCACTGCAGAAAAATCTTCTAATGGTGTTTTTGGAGAGCATCTTTTCAATGGCAATTTTTCAAAAGTCGTCCAACATGTCTATAACCCAGACTATCGCATCGGCATCGGTGATGTGGTAACACTTAAGATGTGGGGAGCGTTTAACTATGAACAGCCTTTAAATGTTGACTCACAAGGAAACATCTTTATCCCAAGTGTTGGAACGGTACAACTTTTAGGTGTTAGAAATGGTGAATTGGTCAACATCATTACCGAAAAAGTTAAAAAAGTCTACAAGGAAAATGTCTTTGTCTATGCCGATATGGGCGCTTACCAAAATGTCTCCGTCTTTGTTACAGGCAATGTAAACAATCCCGGACTCTACCAAGGGCTCAGTTCAGACTCATTGATGCAGTATATCGATAAAGCGTATGGCATCAACCCCAAACAAGGGAGCTTTCGAAAAATCTCAATTCTTCGAGAGAATAAACTCTATAAAAAAATAGACCTTTACGACTTTTTACTTCAAGGTCAGATGGAACTGTTTGCCTTTCGCAGTGGTGATGTTATCTTAGTAGAGAGTGTAGGCTCATACATCAGTGCGGCAGGTGAAGTGTTGCGACCTTTGCGTTTTGAGTCTAAAGAGCTTACGATGACTCTAAAAGAACTTGCCAAACTAAGTGGTATCAAACCGACCGCAACCAATGCCGTTGTCAAAAGCTATGGAAGTGACAATCGCCTCAGCGTTCAAAGCTATCCACTCGATGCATTTGAAAGCGTTACATGTAAAGCAGGCGATACCGTAGAATTTATGCCAGACTATCTATCTAAAGAGATACAAGTAGCCATAGAAGGCGAACATGATGGGCTTCATACCTTAGTTCTTAAAAAAGGCATCACCCTTTTAGAACTTAAAAAAGATCTCCATTTTAACACTCGCTCAAACATCCAAGCCATACAAGTTTACCGTAAAAGTGTCGCCCAGATGCAAAAAAAACTCATCGAAGCACAGCTCAAAGAGCTAGAAACACTTGCCCTTACAACACCATCAGTGACACCACAAGAAGCCACTATGCGAACACAAGAATCAAAAGCCATCCTAGAGTTTATCGAGCGAGCTAAAAAAGTAGAACCCAAAGGTCAGATCGTCATCAATGAAAAAACACCCACTGAAACCATCGTTCTAGAAGAGGGTGACACGATCAGTATCCCCACTCACAATAACATCATCATCGTACAAGGCGAAGTAGCACTCCCCGGAGCCTTCACCTACGCGGATGGACAAAATATCGATGACTACATAGCACAAGCGGGAGACCTCAGTGAGCGAGCCAACAAAGAGCGCATCTTGGTCATCAAAGCTAGCGGAAAAGCAGAGAAGTACGATACTTCACTCTTTACAATGAGTGGAAAACCTACCATCGACAAAGGCGATGCTATATTGATATTGCCAAAAGCGGAGGGCAAAAGCTTGCAAGTGACAAGCATGCTTAGTCAAATACTGTACCACATAGCCGTGGCTACTAAAGTCGTGTTGGATATATAATGAAAAAAATATTAATTGTTTTTGGAACGAGACCTGAAGCAATAAAAATGGCACCGTTAGTAAAAGAGTTTGAAAAACATAAAGATTTTTTTGATATAAAAGTTTGTGTAACGGCACAACATCGAGAGATGCTTGATCAGGTATTAGAATTGTTTGACATAAAACCAGATTATGATTTGAACGTCATGGCGCATGGGCAGGATCTTTATGATATTACATCAAAAGTCTTGCTAGGTATGCGTGAAGTGCTAAAAGATTTTCATCCAGATATTGTTCTTGTTCATGGCGACACAACTACAACACTTAGCACAACTTTGGCATCATTTTATCAACAAATTCCAGTTGGACATATTGAGGCAGGACTTCGAACAGGGAATATTTATTCACCATGGCCTGAAGAGGCTAATAGACTCTTAACAACCAGAATAGCAAAATATCATTTTGCACCAACGCAGAACAATAAAGAAAATCTTCTTAATGAAAATATCCTAGAAAGAAATATTATTGTTACCGGTAATACGGTTATAGATACTCTATTTATGATATTAAAAAAAATTAAAAACGATCCAGATATTTCTCACAAAATTACATCACAAATAATGACTAAAGGATATATCGTTTCAGAACGAAAAATAGTTTTGATTACAGGTCATCGTCGTGAAAACTTTGGAGATGGATTTTTAAATATTTGTGAAGCACTTCGTACTTTGGCAAAAAAATATGGTGATGTAGATTTTGTCTATCCTGTTCATTTAAATCCAAATGTTCAAAAGCCAGTCACAAAAATTCTTTCTGGGATAGATAACATTTACTTAATTGAGCCACTTGAATATCTACAGTTTGTTTATTTATTAAATCAATCTTATTTAGTATTAACAGATAGTGGTGGAGTACAAGAGGAAGCCCCTTCATTAGGTAAACCAGTTCTTGTAATGCGCGATACTACGGAAAGACCAGAAGCACTTTTGGCAGGGACAGTTATTTTAGTTGGAACAGACAAAGAAAGCATAGTTTCCAATGTGAGTTTACTTTTAGACAATGAAAAATCGTATACAAAAATGGCATATGCTCATAACCCTTATGGTGATGGTAGTGCCTGTGCCAAAATAATTGATTTTTTAAAATTATAGGAAGAAAAAATGAATAAACTGAGAGAAAAAATTTGTGTGGTAGGTTTGGGTTATATAGGGCTACCTACTGCAGCATTGCTTGCAAATAGGGGATATAATGTTTATGGTGTTGACATCAATCAATATGCTGTTGATATAATAAACCAAGGTAAAATCCATATCGTAGAACCAGAACTCGATACTTTTGTCCATGCAGCAGTAAGCTCAGGAAAATTAAGAGCTGATACAAAACCTATTGAAGCAGATATTTTTATCTTGGCAGTACCAACACCGTTTCACCAGACAAACAATCCACTTGAAACTCCTAAGCCAAATATTGATTATGTTCTTGCTGCCACTTTATCTATCTCTCCTTTTGTCAAAGAAGGAAATATTGTTATCTTAGAATCTACTTCACCAGTTGGCACAA
>JAFLKZ010000022.1:34466-35390 GCA_019162915.1 Campylobacteraceae bacterium | reverse complement strand
GAAAAAGTAGCTGAAACACTTTTTAATGCAGGAATAGACATATCAAAAATATATATTGTTCATTGTCCAGAACGAGTGCTTCCAGGGCATATCATGAGGGAGCTCGTAGAAAACGATCGTATAGTAGGTGGTATTACACCTGAAGCAACAGCTATTGCAGCAAAATTCTATCGGACTTTTGTCGAAGGTGAAGTACTAGAAACAGATGCTAAAACTGCAGAAATGGCAAAATTAACTGAAAACAGTTTTCGTGATGTCAATATTGCTTTTGCCAATGAACTCTCGCTTATCTGCGATAAGCTTGATATGGATGTTTGGGAATTGATTCGTTTGGCAAATCGCCATCCACGTGTCAATATCCTACACCCTGGATGTGGGGTAGGTGGACACTGCATTGCGGTAGATCCTTGGTTTATAGTTGATAGTGCACATGAACAGGCTAGACTTATTCGAACAGCACGTGAGGTTAATGATAAAAAACCACATTATGTTGTTGATCAAGTCAAAAAGATAGTCGCACATATATCTAGGCCAACAATTGCTTGCCTTGGACTTACGTTTAAACCTGATATCGATGATATAAGAGAATCACCTGCTTTAGAGATAACAAAAATGCTTTCTGATATTTCAGGGGTTAAAATTTTAGCTGTTGAACCAAATATTAAAAAATTACCAACCGTATTAGCAACTTGTAAAAATGTTATTTTAGCCAATCTCCAAGAAGCAATATCTGATGCAGATGTGTTGGTTGTATTGGTAAAGCATAAAAAATTTATTGGCATTAGTTCTGATAAAGTTATTGATTTTGTCAATTGTTAAATATCTGAAAAATTATGTGAAAAGGATTTTCTTTGGAAATTGAGCAAATACTATCATATTTAAAAGCGAATCATTTTGATGAAATTCAACGTATTAAGCTTGACT
>JAFLKZ010000022.1:28885-34456 GCA_019162915.1 Campylobacteraceae bacterium | reverse complement strand
GAGAGTTCGCTACAACAGCAAAAAGAACAACTTGAAAATGCATTGCGAGATGCAAACACAAATTATCAAACGACTGTATCGGAGTTAAAGCTTCAGATTGAGAAGATGGAAGAGAAGCTTTCAGATTCTTCAGAGAAGAACAGAGAGTTAGAAAAAAGTGAGAGTTCGCTACAACAGCAAAAAGAACAACTTGAAAATCGCATCAAAATACTCCAAATTGATTTCATAAATAAACAGGATAATTTAGAACTCAAAGAAGGTGAGTTGCAGGGATTGAAGATAGATTTTACTTCTATCAAACAAATTTTAGATGGTACATTACAAAGAAATTCAGATATTACGGCTGGATTAAGTACACAAGTTTCTGCATTGCAAATGGAAAACCAACATTATCGTAAAGCGTTGATTGTTGCAGACAAAAAAGTTGAGTCTACAAAAAACACTCTTTCTTTTCAATTGGGATTTGCCTTAATTCAAGCTGGAAAAAATTGGGAAGGGCTAAAGTTGCTCCCATGTCGATTATTAACATTATATAAACTAAAAAAGAGTGGAAAATTTCAAGCGGGAAAAGATACTTCAAGGTTTGAAGAGAAAGTAATTCTTGAAAAAGAACTTGAGAATAAATTGGACGCTTTATTTATTAATGGCGGGTTAGATACTTGTATAACATTTTTGAATGACAAGAATTCGAATATTACATTAGTACAAAAAGCGAATGCCTACACAAAGCTCGCAAAATCAATTCTCCTAGTCGATGTTATTAAAGCATCATTTTTAGCAAGAAAAGCAGTTGAATTAGATGTTAGACCATTTCGGCGTAAATGGCTTGCTTTTATGCTATATGATGCTGGTAATATAGTAGAAGCGTATGAGTTGTTAAATTCTCTAGATGATAAAAAAAATTTCAAATCCTCGGAAAAATTTAAAGCATCATGTATCGAAGGTAGCTATCAGCTACTGAATAATCATCTTTCGATTCCAGAGGTAGACTTAAATTATGTTTTTAGTCAGTCAAAACGTCTACTTTATGTAGCTGCATCTGCATTACCTTTTCATATCAGTGGTTATACGAACAGAACACATGCTATATTGAAAACATTAACTGATTTAGGAATAGATGTAGTATGTGTTACACGTCCTGGTTATCCAGATGATCGTCCTGATAGTCTTCAATCAAATAAACATGATACTCAAATAATCGAAGGTATACGATATGACACTGTTCAAGGGCCTAATCGTCGTAAAGTTGGTTTATCTGAATATATCAGACAGTCTACGGAATTGCTAGTTGTTAAGGCTAAGGAATTAGATATTACTGCCATCCATGCAGCATCAAATTATGAAAATGCTATTCCTGCAATGTTTGCTGCTCGTATATTAGGGGTACCATTTATTTATGAAGTCCGTGGCTTATGGGAATATACAACAGCGAGTAAATTTTCTGGTTGGGAAAATACAGAAGTATTTGGTTTGGATAAAAAACTAGAGACTTTTGTTGCAAAAAATGCAGATCATGTATTGACATTGACAAATGCATTAGCAGATGAACTCATAGCAAGAGGTGTTGATAAACATAAAATCCAATTATTACCTAATGCAGTTGATATTAAAAAATTTCAGATTATTCCTAAAGACAGTGTACTTTTAGAACAACTAAATATAACTGACAAAGATTTTATTTTGGGATATGTTGGGTCTCTTGTCGGCTATGAAGGTCTTGAGGATATGGTAGATGCAGTTGCATTCTTAGCTACCCAAAAGAGAAATGTTAAATGTATCATTGTTGGAGATGGTGATGTTAGAGCTCATTTGGAGCGAAAAGTTAATCTGCTTGGACTTCAAGAACAAGTAATTTTTATAGGTAAGGTTGTTCCACAAGATGTGAATCGTTATACAAGTATTTTGGATGCAGTAGTTTTGCCGCGAAAGCCCTATACGGTATGTCAATTGGTTTCACCGCTTAAGCCACTGGAAGCTATGGCGATGGGAATTCCTGTAATTGCTTCTGATGTATTAGCATTAAAAGAGATGCTTGTTGAGAATGAAACAGGTCTAATTTTTTCTGCTGGAGATGTTCAGTCACTATCTGAGGCGATTATAAAATTAATGGATAATCCTGAACTAAAATCTCAAATAATTAAAAATGCTTTAGATCATGTAAAGAATACACGCACATGGAAATGTGTTGTGCAAAGTATTTTGAATATTTATTCTACACAGATAAAGAATAATGTATTTATATCTGAATGTAACTCGGTAGAAGTAGAGCCTTTAATGCTTGCCAAAGGTAAAAATTCTATGAGTGAATCTGAAAAATTAGAATTTGACAAGAAGATTCAGAAGGCTTTGGCGATAGGAACCGATAGTTTAAAAATGCTGATTATCCAGCAAACAGAAGGTCATTCTGATAAATTTTTTGGTTTTTGCGCATTAAAAGCAGCAAATACTTGTTTAAATAAAGGATATATTGAATCAGCGCTTTGGTATGCAGAAGAAACTCTGAAAAAAGACAGAAGTATTTCAACCCTTCGAGGAGTAATACGGATATATGCGAATGCAACTGAAATAGATCTAGCTGAACAGTTAGCCAAGGAATTAACGTCATTAGCAGGAGATTTAAGTAATGCTGATAAGCGATTTGTAAATGAAATATTTGGTCGTAAGCAACTGATTGAATGGGCAAAAATGCCAACAGTAGAAAGAAAGTTACCTGTAATTAAAAAATGTGTATTAAATGTACTCGCTTTTAGTTTGCCTTATACCTCAGTAGGGTATGCCACACGTTCTCATGGGTTAGCACAGGGAATATCTAATGCAGGATGGGAGATTATCCCTTATACTCGACCAGGATTTCCATATGATTTTAAAACAGAATTAGAAGGCCAAGAATTGCCACTGTCTGATGTAATAGATGGGATCACTTATCGTCGTATTTTCGATATTGAAAGACGTGGGCAAAACGAAACGGAATATCTACTGGAATGTATTAAGCATTGGGAAGATGTAATAGAGCAGGAAAAACCCGAGGTTATACATGCTGCATCTAACTATGTTACCGCTTTACCTGTATTAATTGCGGCACGGCGTAAAGGAATTCCTTTTGTATATGAAGTTCGTGGTTTTTGGGAAGTTACCCGATCATCGCGTGATGAAGATTTTATTAATACCTCAAAATATCTGTATATGCAGCTTTTTGAATCTTTGGTCGCCAAACAAGCTGATCGTATAATCACTATCACTATGGCAATGAAAGAAGAGTTGATAAAACGGGGAGTTTCCGATGCATTGATTGAAGTTGCCTATAATAGTGTAGACCCTGAACGCTTTATAGCTCATGGAGTTAATCATAATCTGGCAAAAAAATTAGGAATTCCATCTCAGATACCTGTGATAGGCTATGTCGGATCATTTGTAGATTATGAAGGTTTAGATGATTTGATTGATGTAGCAAACGATTTAAAAAAAGAAGGGATTGATTTTAGATTACTAATGGTAGGCGATGGGGCAGTCTTTGAATCACTTCAGCAACAAGTAGACAATTTAGGATTAGAAGATAAAGTTATTTTGACTGGCAGGGTTCCTCATGACGAGGTAGAAGAATATTATTCACTCATCGATATTGCACCGTTTCCACGTAAACCTTGGGAGGTTTGTGAACTGGTATCACCATTGAAACCATTTGAGGCAATGGCATTAAAAAAAGCAGTTGTTGTTTCAAGTACTCGTGCGTTAATCGAGATTATTCAAGATGGCTACAATGGCCTTGTATTTGAAAAAGGCAACACATCAAGTTTAAAGGATGTATTAAAAAAACTTATCACCTCTTCGGAGCTTAGAAATCAATTAGGAAAAAATGCTCGCGAGTGGATAATAAAAGAGCGAAGTTGGAATGTTGCAGGAGAAGTATGTGCTAACTGTTACTGTAATACAATTAATACTATTGAAGGGAATTTTCAATGAAAAATGTAGGGATTGTAAAGAGAATTGAACTGATTCATGATAATGACACGATTATAGACCCTACTGATTATAAAGTAGATAGAAAGTCAAGATTCTGTCTCTACAGTAATATAAAAAAAGAATATATTTTTATAGGTCTCGTAGATACTGATGAATTAATAACTATAAATGATAATGACGATGAAAATTGGTTGTCTTATAAATTTAAATTTCAAATATTTGAGAATAAACGATGGCATGATTATACAAAATTAGAAAATTTCATTCCAAAAAGTTTTAATGTGATCTTCAACACAGACATAATTAGTCTTACAGATGATTTAAAATATACAGAAAGAAATAATTGTACCTTGTACCCTTATTTTTCATTACGAAAAAGTGGATTTCCAATAGGAATTGCAGGAGCGTATGAAAATGAAAAATTCGTTCCAGAGTCAATTCATTTGGTTTTAGGAAAACAAGCTGATATGGTTATTCCTTATACGAAACCAGAAGAAATATATAATGGAACTGTAATTTTTGCAGGTTTGCCAAATTCTAGTTTTGGGCATTTTCTTACGGAAGGTTTATCCCCAGGTTGTGGTTTGCAAAAGAACATCCGGATATTCCAATTGTCTGGATTAGTGGAAGAGAACTTAGTGTAATGCAAAAATCCATATTAGATGTCGTGGAGATTAAAAATAAGTCAATTTTTTTGAAACAACCAACTGAATTTAAAAAAGTTATTTTTCCTTTACCAGGCCTAAGTGTTGGAGATTTTGTTCTAAAGGACCATGCAAAATTTTTAGGTAATGTAAAATCTTCTAAAATCATCCATAACAAAAAAATATATATGTCAAGATCTTTATTGCAGGGAGAGAGAGGAGCATTTGTTGATGAAGAAAAAATTGACTCATTATTCCAAGAATATGGATTTCTAATTTATCATCCTCAAATCCACTCATTGAGTGAACAATTAGAAACTATTTCTTCTTCTGAAATTGTTGTTGGAGTGGAAGGTTCAGCATTACACTCAGTCCTTTTGCTCGAAAATGCGAGTGATACCAAATTTATTGCTATTGGTAGACATCGTATGGGTTCAGGTATATTTGAACATATCAGAAAAGTTAAAAATTTAAATTATAGAACATTAAACATTTTAAACGACCCTTCTAAATGTCTTTCAGCCAAGGATATGTTGCCATTGGATCTAAACATTTTAAAATCTTTGTTGCAAAAAACTAATGGATTTAAAGATTTTATTAATGGTGATATTAATGAGTTCATTTGTAAGCCAAAACACGAAGAAAATTTTTACTTACAAAAAATTTTAAGATTTCGAGCTAGACCAACATTAGCAGAAATAACCGTGATGAGAGCAATTACTGGTTTTTAAGTTAATTACTTAAATAAATTTATTTATAAATAGATCAAAATATACAAGAATGGTGATTGTTTCATTCTTGTAAAAAATTATTGTAATTAGGGAGATTAATTGAATTTTGAGGCGATAACATGATTGAATTATCTCAATTTAAACAATATAGTATTAATCCAAGAGAATATGGAGTTTTTGAACCATCTCGTGTTGTAATTTATGACAAATTAAAGACTGATTTCTGTCTATTGCAT
>JAFLKZ010000022.1:27480-28875 GCA_019162915.1 Campylobacteraceae bacterium | reverse complement strand
ATGAGATAGCAGATCATTTTGATTTAACTTTTAAAATCCAAATAAAGCAAGAAAATCGCTGGATTGACCATATTCCGTATAATTATTTGATTAAAGAACACATTTATGAAGATCAGTTGAAATATAAATTTTTTCCTAAGTTTGGGGCTGATAAATTATTAATTGTTTTTCAAGCCGTCAATAGGACTCCAGGGTATAATTATATTGGTACACTGTCTGATTTAAATGCTCATCGTCTTTATATCAAAGATGATTATGGTACAGATATTGCGACAAAAAGTTCTTATTATCTTGGACCCAATAAAAGTAATGTAATCGCTGACAAAGTGATAAAAATGATTTCTGAATTTTGCGACATTCTGAAAATTGATTTAAAGAAGTGTGTAACACTTGGTAGTTCAAAAGGTGGATTTGCTGCAATCTATTTTGGTTTAAAGCTAAACGTAGGAGCTATATTTTCTGGAGGTCCACAGATATTTTTAGGGGATTTTTTAAACAGTTCAAAAGAAGATTCTGTTAATCCTGCAATTTTGACGTACCTTGCAGGTGATAATAGTAAAAATTCGGTTCATTGGGCCAATAATATTTTAATCAACCTTCTGAATGAATGTAAAAATGATTTTAGCGGTAATATCTATATCCATGTAGGAATAGGAGAGCCACACTATAAAAAACACGTTCAACCATTTGAACAAATACTTAAAGATAATAATATAAGTAATATTTTCCTTGATTTAGGAAACTACAATTTACATTCAGAATTAGCAGATCATTTTCCAAAATATTTAAAACAACATGTTAAAAATATTTTATTAACTATTTAATTACAAGGATTCAAATGTTTAAGTATGAAGATTTATCTAATGTTGATAGAACAAAAGCTGTTTTTGCAGCTGAAAATTCAATACATAATGGTTGGGAACGCAGAGGTTATCCAAATGTCAAAATGGATAATGTTCCATGGAAACTTACTAACCCAGAAGAGAGATCATGGAATTTTTTAATTCACTCTTGGGATATGATTGACAGCCAATTTAAAGCTTACGAAGAAACTAATGATAATAAATACATTTATATATGTATAAATGTTGTAGACAGCTGGATTAATTATATAAGTTCTGTGGATGAAAAAAACAAGTTGTCGTCAATGGTTTGGTATGATATGGCTATAGGGTTGAGAGCTTACCGTTTAGCTTATTTAATTGATATTTCTGAAGAATTAAAATTACTTAGTGAAGAACAGTTGAACATTTTTTGGAACATATTAGAGTTACATCAAAAATATTTATCTGATGATTCTAATATTGTTTTCCATAACAACCATGGATTTTATCAAGTAGCTGGTCAATTAGCAATGGGTCGCCGATTTGCAGAAAGATCAACATTAATGGCAGA
>JAFLKZ010000022.1:24978-27470 GCA_019162915.1 Campylobacteraceae bacterium | reverse complement strand
CGTATGAACAAGGACAAGTACGTCTAACAATAATGCTACATTCGCAATTTGCAAAAGATGGTATTCACCGTGAGCATTCTCCAGACTATCATCGAATGGTATATGATACACTCAAATCTATGATAGATGCAGGATTAGTGAGCGATATAGAGACGATAGAGTTTGCAAAACGGATTGAAGAGGCACTTTCATGGTTTGTATTGCCTGATCAGCATATTGTTAATTTTGGTGATTCAGATTATCGTTTGATGTCACGAAAACCGGCGGAAGCCGAGCGAAAATGGCAAACACCTGCTATGCAGTATGTTGTCAGTAATGGAAAAATTGGGAAGCTTCCAGAAAAAAATTTCCAAGTATTTTCAGAAGGAGGATATGCTATCGTCAGAAAGCCTAACGAGCTTGATCCAAATATATTTCAAAAGTCATCATATTTGGCACAGATAGCGGCATTCCATTCTCGTACCCATAAACACGCTGATGATTTAAGCTTTATTTGGAGTGATAGAGGTAGCAATATTTTAGTGGACGCAGGAAGATATGGCTATCTTGGTAAAGCTGAACAGGGCTCTGAATTATGGTTAGATGGGTATTGGTATACTGATCCAAAGCGTGTATATGTAGAAACAACACGGGCGCACAATACGTTAGAATTTGATAACCAAAATTACAAAAGAAAAGGTGCAAAACCATATGGAAGTGCACTGAAACGTAGTTGTGAGAATGAGAATGGTGTTTTTGCTATTGAAACTGAAGTTAAGCAACATGGTAGCATTCGACATTCGCGTGTATTGATATATTTACCAGCAAAATGGCTTATCGTATATGATTGGTTTCATGATAATAATGGTGAATCCCGTGATGTTAAACAGTGGTTTCATTTTGCACCAGAATTATCGGTTCTCCCTTTAGACAATGATTTTATTGTGCCAGTTGTTAGTAGTATTCAACCGTTGAGAATTGTTTCACTCTTGAAAGGGCAAAAAGCATCGAAAATGTTTTTAGCAGATGATGGAGCTAATATGCAAGGCTGGTGGTCACCAAAAGAACGTGAATTAGTCCCGAATTATGCATTGAATTATCAATTAAGCAATGTGAGTAGTGGTTCGTTTGCAACACTGTTTAGTTTCTCTAATGAACTTAAAAATGATATTGAGTGGTCAAAAGTAAACGCTTCAGGAAGAAAAGGACAATTTCGTTGGAGAAATGAAAATGGACGTCATATTGTAGTCTTTGAGCGTCCAGCTGAAGGACCAATGATTATTAAGTATACGAACAAAAATAAACTCGTATTTTGAAAATAGCATTAATAGCCGATTTGTTATCAGCAACTAGTTTATCCTATGAAGTAGATACGCGACATATAACACCGTTAAATTATAAATTCGTTTTGTATTTTTGGAAACCAGATATTTTGTTTGTTGAGTCATCTTGGCAAGGACATAAAGAAGAATGGAAGTATAAAATAGCTTCATATCCAGACTATCCAAAAAGAAACAATAAAACATTACAAAAAGTAGTAGATTATGCTAAAAGCTTAGACATACCCACAGTTTTTTGGAACAAAGAAGATGGAGTTCATTTTGATAGGTTTATAAATAGTGCAAAGCTATTTGACCATATATTTACTGTAGATGAAAACTGCATACCAAAATACAAAGCCATAGTAGATGAAAAAGTAACTGTAAATAATTTGATATTTGCAGTTCAGTCAAAATTTCACAATTTTACAGGCTTTAACTTCAAATCCACAAAAGCAAACTTCGTGGGAAGTTACTCTACTCATGTACATGACAAAAGAAGATATTGGCAAGATATGATGTTTGAAGAAGCATCTAAGATAGATGGATTGGCGATATTTGATAGAAACTCTGATAGAAAATCATCAAATTATAGATATCCAAAGTTTGAGAACATGGAAGTTTTTCCAGCTGTTTCCTATATGGAAACAGCTCGGATTTATAAAGATTATCTTATCTCTCTAAATGTAAACACTATAGAAGACTCACCTACAATGTTTTCAAGAAGATTGATTGAAATTATTGCCTGTGGTGGAATAGCTATCACAAATAATACGCCAGCAGTAGAAAAATATTTCAAAGAGTACTGTTTTACTTTTGAAACAAAAGAGGAGCTAGAAGAGCTTCTCAAAAGGTTTCAAAAAGACGGATTGAGTAACAACGACAAAGAGAAGTTGAAACTTGGTGCAGAGTATGTCGCTCAAAATCATACTTGGACACATAGAATAGAAGAGATAAGAAGAGTTATAGGCTTAAATAAATGATAAATGGATATCTCTTTTATATAAATAATATCTATAAAATCTTTTTAAAAAAAAATTTCAAAGGTTGGGGACGTAAACGCACAGGGCAATTTGCCATATGGTGTTATAAAATCTTTGGTGGAAAATTAACACTTCTCGAAGACGGATTCATCCGCTCCATCGGTCTTGGAGTGGAAAATTCTCCCTCTTTTAGCATCGTAGAAGATGATGT
>JAFLKZ010000022.1:23740-24968 GCA_019162915.1 Campylobacteraceae bacterium | reverse complement strand
CATCGAGCTTATGCAAACATCAAAAGATGCGATAGCTCTTATGATAGAGCATCATATCTCAAAGTACAACCACGCACCGGATATCGATGAGAATTATTTTCCAAGCGATGGTAAAAAACGCATCTTGATCGTGGCTCAGACTTTGGGCGATATGTCGCTTAAGTATGGTTTGGCTGAACATTTTTGCACTGATGAGCTTATCCAAAGTGCTTATGCTGAAAACCCAGATGCACATCTTTATCTCAAGATCCACCCCGATGTGCTCAGTGGCAAGAAAAGCTCAGACATCAACATCGAAAAAGCAAAGCTTACATGTAAGGTTATTTGTGACGATGTGAACCCTATCTCACTTTTAAAATGTGTGGATAAAGTCTATACTAAAACTTCGCAGATGGGATTTGAAGCGTTGCTTTTGGGCAAAGAGTGTGTCTGTTTTGGGATGCCTTTTTATGCAGGTTGGGGAGTAACAAGTGATAAGCTTACATGTAAAAGGCGAACGCACAAGAGAAGTGTTCAAGAGATCTTTGCAGCGGCGTATATTTTGTATGCGCGGTATGTTGATCCTTATGAAAAAAAACCATCGGATATCCTCGGTACGATACGAAAGATAGTAGCGATAAAAGAAAAAAAACTTTATAAAAAAGCCTTTTTCTTTGGGTTTTCACGCTGGAAGCATGGTTTTGTGGAGCCATTTTTTGAGCAAGAGAAGTTTTCACAGATGCATTTTATAAATCCTATTTTGTGGCAAACACACTTAAAAATGGCGTGCAACAAAGGGTTGGATGCCCAAAGTCTTATCTATGTCTGGGGAAGAAAAGCATTTATCGAGGTTGAAGCTTATGCGAGAGAGCATGGCATTCCTATCGCACGGGTAGAAGATGGTTTCATCCGCTCCATTGGTCTAGGCTCTGACCTCACGCGTCCTTATTCGTTAGTGGTGGATAAAGAAGGTATCTACTTTGACCCTACATGTACGAGTGACCTTGAGGTGCTTTTAAACAACTTTCCTTTTACGCCAGAGCTTTTGGAGCGAGCAAGATATATCCAAAAGTATCTTGTAGAAAAAAAACTCTCAAAATACAACCTTTATCAAAATGACCCTATTGTGGTGCCTAGTGGAAAAATTATCATTTGTGTTGTTGGGCAAGTCGATGATGATGCCTCGATACGCTATGGCGCAAATAGCATGCGTAATGCAGTACTATTAAGAGCAGTTCGCCAAGCCAAT
>JAFLKZ010000022.1:21732-23730 GCA_019162915.1 Campylobacteraceae bacterium | reverse complement strand
TGCATATATCATCTACAAGCCTCACCCCGATGTCCTCGCTAAAAATAGAACAGGTCATATACCAAAAGAGGAAGCTTTGCTTTACTGCGACCACGTTGTTGAAAAAGTGGGCATTGATAGTGTTTTAGAGGTTTGCCATGAACTCCATACGATGACTTCGCTTGTAGGGTTTGAAGCATTGATGAGAGGCAAAAAGGTGGTGACCTATGGTATGCCTTTTTATGCGGGTTGGGGGTTGAGCGAAGATCTTCGAGTGTGTAAAAGTCGTACCAGAAAATTAAGCTTAGAGGAACTTATCGCAGGTGTTTTGCTGTTGTATCCACGCTATCTTCATCCTCGTACATTGGAACTTTGTGAGGTAGAAGCCTTTTTAGAAGAGCTTGAAGTGCAACGCAGTGCTTCTAAAAAGCTTTCTATGCGTTTACATGTAAGAAATATTGTGATGCGAAAAGCGCAGTTGGTTTTGCGGATGCTAAGCAAATGAATACCATAGGCGATCTTAATGGCAAAAGAGTCTTGTTTCTGCAAGGCCCGATGGGAAGTTTTTTTGCAAGGCTAGATAAGCAGATGCGCCATGAGGGAGCCATCACCCATATGATAGCACTCAACGCGGGAGATTGGTTTTTTGCCAACAAAGACCATGTCATAACTTACGCGGGAAGTACTGAGGCATGGGCGCGTTTTATCCTTGATGTGTATAAGCGTTATGGGATAGAGTATCTTTTTTTGTTTGGGGATTGTCGGGATTATCAAAGGGTTGCACTTGGTGTGGGAAGAGAGCTTGGCATCAAGTTTTTTGTTTTTGAAGAGGGGTATGTTAGACCAGACTACATTACGATGGAGCGCTGTGGCGTGAACCATTTTAGCAAGATACCCAGAGATAGACATTTTTATGAAAAACTCTCTTTGGATGAAAAAATAGAAGAAAAATTGCCTACGCGTAATAGTTACTTCAAAATGGCAACAAGTGCCATGTTCTACTATGCCATCGCCAATATCTTTAAAGGCTATTTCCCCTACTATAAGCATCATCGTGATTTATCAGTAGCCAAAGAGTTCTTTTATGGAATCCGCAGTGTGTATCGTAAAGTTTATTTTACTCTAACGGAAAAAAAGTACGATGCACTTTTTCAAACAACATTTTCTCAAAAGTATTATTTTGTACCTCTTCAGGTGCACACTGATTTTCAAGTGAGAGAGCATTCTGATTTTGAAAAAGTGAAAGATTTTATCACGCTTGTGATGAACTCTTTTGCTTTGCATGCGTCAAAGGACACTATGTTGGTCTTTAAACATCATCCCATGGATAGGGGTAAAAAAGTGTATGATGATTATATACTTTCATTATCGCGTGAACTTGGCATTGAAAAAAGGGTGTTGAGTCTTCATGATGTGCATCTTCCGACATGTTTAAAACACACCATAGCCACGGTTACTATCAACAGTACAGTCGGTCTTTCATCGCTTTACCATCTTGTTCCGACACTCATTTTGGGAAAAGCCATCTACGATATTGAGGGGCTTACATGTAAAGGCATGCAGTTAGATGATTTTTGGACAATGCATCACAAACCTGATGAGATTTTATTTAAAAAATTTCGAACATTTTTAATAAACAATACCCAAATCAATAGTAGTTTTTATGGAGATTTGGGCGCACTAAAGTCAAAGGTGAAATTTTTAACACAATAATATAATTTTTTAATAAATAAAATAATTTTTATATAAACAGGAGTTAATTGCTTTGGATTTTTCATGGCAAAAAACCTTGCAGAAAAACAACTAGGTGATAAAATAGTAGTTGAAAATAGCAAAGAAGATGCTATTTTCAGGCTTATTTTTTAACAGCAAAAAACTTTAATGCTCGTTCCAAATCCTCAGGCGTATCGATGCCAAAACTTTGACTTTGCACTTCAACCATAGCAATTTTATATC
Organism: Campylobacteraceae bacterium; assembly: GCA_019162915.1. GTDB lineage: Bacteria > Campylobacterota > Campylobacteria > Campylobacterales > Sulfurospirillaceae > Sulfurospirillum. The sequence goes on along the minus strand of JAFLKZ010000022.1, from coordinate 21,795 downwards.
CATGATAGATGGCACGAAGTTGTTCTAGCTTTTCGATGTTTTCTATAGGAGCGTAGGGTAGAG
>JAFLKZ010000022.1:13375-21691 GCA_019162915.1 Campylobacteraceae bacterium | reverse complement strand
ATCACTTCTTGAAAAATAAATAGCATTGCCATTGGCATCAAGAATGACTTTGACAAGGTTGGGGTCTTTTACATGTAAGAGGTCTATTTTTTTACAACAGCTTGTTATTAGGACATCAGCACTTTTAGCTCGCTCAATCACACTTTGAACGACAGCTTCTTCGATAAAAGGTTCATCCGCTTGAACATTGACAATGACCTCATCATCATGAAGATTTAAGTGCGTGGCGGCTTCATTGATGCGATCCGTTCCACTTTGGTGATGTTCACCTGTCAAAATAGCTTTAAAGCCATAATCATGAGCAATGCTTGCTACTTCTTTAGAATCTGTTGCAATAGCTACATCATCAAGGTTTTGAACTCTTTTTGCAGTTGCAATAACCATAGGAAAACCATTGATATCCACCAAAACTTTATTTGGAAATCGTGTAGAAGAAATCCTTGCCGGAATAATAATCACGACTTTGCTTCTAAAAATGCAAATATTTCCGCTTCAATGTGTGCTTTATCAACCACTTTATCGTGGATAATAGGCTGTGAAAAAAGAGCATCGATACATTCTGGGATCTTTACATGTAAAGCTTTACTAAATCCATCGAGGGCTTCTTTATCGCTATATTTAACGGTATCATTTTGAATAGCATTAAACATTGTAGGTGCAAATTTTGTCCATTCTGCAGTAGAACATAACACACAAGGGATATTTTTCTTTTTGAGGAGTTCATAGGCTTTAAGACAAGTCGCCGTGTGGGGATCCATCACATAATTTTCTTTAGCAAAAGAGGCAATAGTATGTTTGGCAAAGTCATCATCACAAGAAACAGCATCAAAATCTTCTCTTAAACTGGCTAGTTCTAAAGGAGTGAGTTGATAGATTTTCTCATCTCTAAGCGCGTCCATAAGCTCTTTTGTTCTTTTTGAACCAAATTTATCATACAAGACTCTCTCCACATTAGAGGAAATAAGAATGTCCATCGCAGGCGAAGTTGTTTGAAGCAATTTTCGCTCTCTTAAGTCATAAATACCTGTGTTAATAAGGTCTGTGAGAATATTGTTAATATTAGATGCAATTAAAATCTTCTCTATCGGTAAGCCCATTTTTTTAGCGTAATAAGCACCCAGTGCATTACCAAAATTTCCACTAGGAACGATTGTATAAAAAGGCTTCCCAATCTCAACTTTGTTTTGTTTTAAAAGTGCAATATAGGCGTGGATATGGTAGATAATTTGAAAGATAATACGTCCAAAATTGACCGAATTTGCAGCACTGAGCTTAATATCTAATTTGGTGAGTTCTTCATTGAAACTTTTTGATGCAAGAAGTGTTTTAAGTGCATTTTGGGCATCATCAAAGTTACCATGTATGCCGATAATTTTAAGATTAGGGCTTGTTTGTGTGGTCATTTGTAAGCGTTGAACATCACTTGTTCCCCCATCTGGATAAAGGCAAACGACTCTGATATTTTCTTTATTGGCAAACGTGTCAAGTGTTGCTGGACCTGTATCTCCACTCGTTGCTGCTAAAATGAGGTAATCTTCTTGTTTCTTTTTAGCAAGATGAGAAAGGATATGACCAAAAGGTTGCAATGCCATGTCCTTAAAGGCACGTGTTGGGCCATGAAAGAGTTCATTGACGAACAAGTCTTCTTTGATTTGTACTAGGGGTGCTGGGTCATTGGCGTTATCAAAACGGTCATATAAAGAGACTGCTTTTTCAAGTACATCCTCTTCAATATCAATTTTAAACATTTTGAGTATATCGATAGTGAGTTCTTTATAACTTTTATGAGTAGTTTTTTCTAAAAAAGTACTATCAATATGTGGTAAAGTTTCAGGGACATAGAGTCCACCAAAACTAGCACTAGGGTTTAATATTGCGTAGGAAAAGGGTGCTCTTTGTGGTTTGATACTATCATTGCCTCGTGTTTCTATAAACATGTATTTCCTTATTATCATTTTAAACGCCAAAAAGCAAAGCTTTTGACTAGGTTAATCTATATTTTTAATAATGGTTCCAATACCATCTTTGGTAAAGAGTTCTAGTAAAAGAGAGTGTTCGATTCTTCCATCGATAATGTGTGCACACTCAACACCATTTCTAATAGTTTCCAAACACGCATCAAGCTTTGGAATCATCCCACCAGTAATCGTACCATCTTTTTTGAGGGCTTTTATCTTGGTTTTATCCAAACTAGAGATCAGATTACCGTCTTTGTCTAATACACCTTTTGTATCGGTCAGAAAGATAATTTTTTTTGCTTTGAGCGCAACGGCTATCTTGCTAGCTGCCAAATCAGCATTAATGTTGTATCCTGGGTGTTCGGTGTTATCTCCCGCTGCAATAGGGGCAATAACAGGTATGAATTTTTCTTTGATGAGATTTTTAATGACTTTTTTATCGATGTTGGTGATGTCTCCTACGAGTCCATACTTTCCATCATCCATAGGTTTTGCGCGGATAAAATTTGCATCTTTCCCTGAAATACCAATGGCTTTTGCTCCGTGATGATTGAGCAGTGTGGTAATTTCTTTGTTAATACTCCCACTTAAGACCATTTCAACTACTTCCATTACTTGGTCATCCGTGACTCTTAGTCCATCGATAAAGTTACTTTTAACTTCCAATTTATCAAGAAGCATATTTATTTTTTTACCGCCACCATGGACGATGATAGGTTTGATGCCTACAAGATAAAGCAAAACGATATCTTGAGCGAATTTTTCTTTGAGTTGCGGGTTTATTTGGGCGGCACCGCCATATTTGATAACAATTGTTTTTTTATTAAAGAGTTTGATGTAAGGAAGCGCGTCCATCAATATTTGAGCTTGTTGAATTTTCTGTTGCAAGGTAATATCCTTTTAATGATAAAAAAGTAGGTTATTTTATCTTTTAGGAGCTAAAAATGTGTTTATTTTTTCTTTAATTTCCTTGGTGATTTCGACTTCAAGGTTGAGAATGGACAGAGGAATCGCAAAGTTTGCCATTTTAACAGCGTCTTTTTGTGTTGTAAGTATCGAGGTTGCCCCATACGTTTGAATAAGGTTTAAAAGTTCCTCTTCTTTATACATGTAATGGTCTCTAAAGTTTACTTTGCCTATGAGGTTGTCAGGTAAATACTGATCTAGTCTACTTGGTTTTGAAATGGCTGTAACTAAAAGCATTTGAGGTGTTGCATTGATAATGTTTACATGGCGTTTAAAGTCTGTACCTTCGCAGACTACCAAATCAACTTTATCGTATAAAAAATGTGGTTCTCGATACGGTCCACTTGGGAGGCAAAAAGTATTGGTTGGTTCAGGATTTGGTCTTACGAGAATATCGAATTTTTGGATAAAACTTTTTGAAAAACCATCATCTAAAAAGATAATTTTAGTACCAAGTTTTTTAGCAAAAAGAATCGCTTCAACTCTATCTTCACTGACTATCACCGTAGCATTAGGAATCGATCTTGCATAAAGCATTGCTTCATCGCCACTGGCTTGGACATCACACATCATTTGTCCATTTTGGGAGACAAGTACGAGTCCATGAGAACCTCTGCCATAACCTCTCAAAATGATGGTAACATCTTCATAATCTTTGGCTAAAGCAATACAAAACGGAGTTTTACCATTACCGCCAATCGTTAAATTGCCAATGCTAATAATAGGAATTTTAAAAGATATTTTATTATTTTTACCTCGGTATCTTTTGATGAGCACTACAGAGCAATAAATAGCACTTAGAGGAAGTAAAATATAAGATAAAGCTTTTTGAAAAGTAGTCGTTGGGTGAAAGAGATAGTCTTCCACCCAGAAAACAAACTTTGATGTGTTAAACACGATTTTTTGCGATTTCTTTAATTTGCTCACAGATATGGTAGACATCTTTATCACTCAAGCTAGAGTAGATAGGCAATGAAAGTATTTGTTGGTAGTTGCTTAGTGCTTTTGGGAAATCATTGACACGAAGTCCATATTTTTGTTTATAATAGCTCAATAAATGCAATGGAATAAAGTGTAGTGCTGTAAAGATACCACGTTCTTTAAGCTCTTTTGCAAAGTTATCTCTGTTTTTGTCTATTTTAATAATGTATTGTGAATAAATATGATCACGCACTTTGATAGGAGTAGAAACATGTGGACACGTTGCTAATTCTTTATTGTAAATTTCTGCTATTTCAATTCGACGCTCAATAAAACTATCATTTTTTTCGAGTTGTCCAATAGCAAAAGCAGCATTGAGTTCATTTAAGTCGTATTTTAAACCAATATCTACAACATCATAAACATATCCAATATTACCAAATTTATCCCAACCTTCACTGACAATAGCATGGTTTCGAAGTAATCTTGCTCTTTGACTAAGACTCTCATCTTTAGTAGTCATGATACCAGCACTCGAAATGGAATTAGAAGATTGAGGATTAAATCTAAATACTGTAATATCAGCGCCAGTGTCGCCTATCTTTTTGCCATCATAGGTTCCACCTAATGTTGCGGTTGCATCTTCAATAATTTTGATATCATAAAATTTTGCAAGTTCATAAATTCTTTTTAAATCAGTTGGCTGACCTGCAACATGCGTTATAAAAGCACCTTTGAGTTTTTTTGCTTTGTTGTTTTTAAGAACACTCTCAAGCTGGTCTACATCGATATTGAAATCATCTTTATTGATATCTACAAAAATAGGCTCTGCATCAAAGTGTCTTACGACTTCTGCAACGGAGGGAAATGAGTTCACCGAACAGATGATTTTATCTCCACGTTTAAGGTCAAGTGCACACATCGCAAGATGCATTGCAGCCGTTCCATTGATTGTCGATATAGCATCTCCACAATTAGTATATTTAATAAATTCTTTTTCCAATGTTTCGACTTTTACAGCCTTTTCTAAATCTAACACTTCATTAATAAGTGTTCTTTCTCTTTGGTCAATAAATGGCTTGTAGAATGGTATCTCTTTCATTTTTTTCCTTTATTTTACGGCTGATAAATCGGCGATAGTAGGCAGTTTACTTTTAAATTGATTGTCTTTAATTCTTTTCATGGTCATTTCTACAAGTTCTTTTTCAAAACCAGCGGATAAAAGCTCTTCTTTGCTAAAGTTTTTTTCTATGTGCGCATAAAGAAGTTTATCTATTTGTGCATAGGTAAACCCAAACTCTTCCTCATCACTTTGACCTTCCCACAAATCAGCACTGGGTGCCTTATTGAGAATAGAAGAGGGAACACCAAGGTGTGCAGCAAATTCAAAAATTTCAGTTTTGTAGAGTTCTCCTATGGGATTTATAGCGCACGCTGTATCACCAAAGATAGTTCCATACCCTAAGAGAATTTCTGTTTTATTGCTTGTTCCAAGGACGAGTGCTTTTTCTTTGGCGGAGATATCATATAAAACAGACATTCGCATACGTGCACTGAAGTTTCCTATACGCAGTTTAGTAGCATTTTTATCTTTAAAATAGCCATCAACTAAGTCGCCTATGAAAATCTTTTCTACGTTAATATTGAATTTTTCACATAAACTTTGAGCATCACTAAAACTACTTGTATTTGAAGTCGAAGATGGTAAAATTAATCCTAAAAATGATGTTCCAAATGCTTTTTGGGCAAGTACGGCAACTACTGCAGAGTCAATACCTCCACTAATTCCTAAAACAGTTTTACTAAAACCTGCTTTTTGAACTTCATCTTGCATAAATTGTATCAACGAAGTTTCTATCGATTGGTATTTATTCACTATATTACCTTTGCGTGTTAGAGCGATTGGTTAATTATACTAAAGTCATAATTAATTAATTCTTTTAAGTTTGATTTTCCAAAAAGGATATTTTTGCTAAGATAATAAAAACATGTTTAAAAAGAGAAAAACAATGGAAATTAAGAGTAAAGCGTGCGGTAGTTACGGTACAAATTGTTATATTGTAACGGTTGATAAAAAAGATTTTATTATAGATCCTGGTATGGACGCAGTGAGTTGGGTGATGAAAAATATTCAAAATCCTGTGGCAATTTTAAATACACATGGGCATTTTGATCATGTATGGAGTAATGCAGAGCTTTCTTCAAAGCTTAAGCTTCCGATTTATGCACCCAAAAATGATATATTTATGCTTGAAAATGACCCCTTTGCACAAGGAACACCTCCTAGTAAAGTAGATGTTGTGGTAGATGGAGATGAAATATTAGACATTCAAGGTGTGAAGGTGAAATTTTTTCTTTTCCCTGGGCATACGCCAGGATGCAGTGCTATTTTAATAGAAAACAAACTTTTTAGTGGTGATTTTATATTTAAAGATTCTATTGGAAGATTTGATTTTCCTTATAGTGATGCTACACAAATGGGCAAAAGTTTAGATAAATTTTTACAAATCGAAGAAAATTGGGAAGTTTTCCCCGGCCACGGTAGCAAAACAACCGTCAAAGCCGAGCAAAAAAATATTCCACGATGGTTTAATTATTTATGAAAAGTCTCTTGAATTAAAATTGGCTTGAAGTTCACTTATTTTTGTTTTTAAAATATGGGTTTCTAGTAAAACAGCCTGAAAAATACCTTCAAAGACTTTTATTTCATTGATTTGCCCGATGACTTTGATCGACATCCTATAACGACAACATTTTCTTCATTAATGCAAGCCACTGCAGCATATTCTGCTGAGCCAAAGATAAAGCCACTGTGGATAAGACCAAATTCATCTACAATCATCTCGCTTGTAGTTTGCAGCACAACTTTGGCAAAACCTTTTTTAAGTTCAGTGAGATTTCCAGCAAGGCTTGTTTTTATTTTGGCATGGGTAATTAAGTCTTCATTTAAAAAATTTGCAGAGTCTACAAGATTTTCCCCCTCAGCATCATCTTCAAAATTTTCATTAAAATCCGTTAAATTATCAATGGCATCCTTTGCCAAATTGAGTTTATTCTTTACCACATTGCATCCTTGCTCTTTTGTGTTTTCAAATCGACCGATTTAGCGTTTTGCTTTAATGTAGACGCGTTTAGGGGCAGGGTAACCTTCTATGGTGAGGTTTTCATCGTTAGGATCTAGAAAATTTTCCAAACTTTCTCCAAAAATCCACTCTGTTTTTCGCTGTTCTTCTAAATTTGTTTTTTTAATGTCGAGTAACTCAAAATCTTTAAATTTAGCACGCTCAAGCCAGTTTTTAAGTGCAGATAACGTAGGTACAAAATAGACATTAGGAATTTTTGAATAAGTCTTGGAAGGTGTCAGTGCTACGGGCTCATCGCCATCTATCATAAATGTATCTAAGATAAGTTCACCATTAGGATTGAGCCCATTATAGAGAGCTTTGAGTGTTTGTACGGGGTCACTTCTGTGGTATAGAACACCTAAGCAAAAGAGCATATCAAATTTATGTTCATAAAAAGGAAGATGCTCAACGCCTAAAAGCTCATACGTAATGTCACTTTTAATAAAATGGTTGATGAAATCAAACTGTGTTTTATATAACGCTGAGGGGTCAAATCCGACAAGTTTTTTAGGCTTTTGGGTAAGCATTTTAAAAAGGTAATAACCATTGTTACACCCAATATCGCCAACTATTTTGCCCTCAAGATTAAAATGAGGTTCTAAAAGGTTATATTTGATAAAACTTTGCCATTCTGTATCGATAAAAGTACCACACACTTCGAAAGGACCTTTACGCCAAGGCATCAAAGCTAGGGCACAATTTCTAATTTGTTCTTTGTGCGTATCGCTTACATGTAAAGCATCAATAGTGACGGTATCGCCCAATGTATAAGTAATATCATGGAGTTGGGGAAGTCTATTTAACGCTTCTCGCATAGGAGCGATATCTTTCCAAGTCAGCCAAGAGCGTCGCTCTTCTCGAATAAGGTCTAAGTTCATAGCTTATTCTTCAAAAACGTTGTTGTAAGTTTGGGACCCTTTGTCGATTGCCTTGTTGACACCTTTTTTGACACCATCCGTTACCGTTTTGTATTCTACAAGATTTTCATCGCAATCTTTATGGTAAATACCCATGGCATCATAATACTCTTTACAGCCATTATAATATCGACCCGAAACACCTCTATCGTTAAAATAGAGACAGCCATGAAAAAGTAAAGCAGTTAAAAGAATTAATATTGTTTTCATAAGGTCTATAATACCATTTCAAATATTAAATTATCAAGGGTTTGGAGTGCAAAAAATATTAGAACATTTCAAAACAATCACAGCAACTCCTCGTTGCAGCTATGATGCTGGCGCTATGAGAGAGTATATTAAAGCGTATGCAACACGTTTGGGGTATATCGTTTCAGAAGATGAATTTGGCAATGTTCTTTGCAAAAAAGGCGAGCCAAAAGTTTGTTT
>JAFLKZ010000022.1:1267-13365 GCA_019162915.1 Campylobacteraceae bacterium | reverse complement strand
CGATGTTTCAACCATTTCTCTAGTGCAAGAAGGCAATATTTTAAAAGCTAAAAATTCTACTTTGGGTGCAGATAATGGCATGGGTATGGCTATTATGTTTGACTGTATGGCTTCGAGTTCTCATTTAGAATGTCTTTTTACCTCTGATGAGGAAGTAGGACTTATTGGAGCGTCACATTTTTCTATGCCTATTTTTTCAGATTTTTTATTAAATCTTGACTCTGAAGAAGAGGGTGAGATTTGCATTGGATGTGCGGGAGGTGTGGACATCATCTCGACATTAAAGCTTGATTTTTTACCACTTTTGGAAAATGAAAAGATTTATGAAATCAGTGCCAAAGATTTTCTTGGTGGTCACTCAGGTGTTGATATCGATAAACATATTCCCTCTGCCATCAAGCTTCTTTTTAGGGAACTCTCCAAGCATGATGTAAAATTAATTTCACTCAGTGGTGGAGAGCGAAGAAACTCTATACCTAAACATGCCACTGCGCTGATAGCTTCAAAGAAAGAGATAAAACTCGTCGATAAAAGTTTACATGTAAAGCTTATGGAGAGTTTTCCATGTAAAGCTATCGTACAATCAAAGACTATTATTAAGGCACTCAATGCCTTTGCGCAAGGGGTTCGAGAATGGGATAGTTTACTTCATATTCCCTCCATCAGCATTAACTTAGGTGTGCTAGGTTTGAAAGATGATGTTCTTCGCATAGATTGTTCAGCTAGGGCTATGGATGATGAAAGTTTAGATATACTTTGCGACGAAACTTTCTGCTTTTTTGAAGCTTTGGGCTTTGATGTCGTAAAAGAGGGAAGGCATGGTGCGTGGAAACCACACATTGGCGCTTTTGCTCGAAAAGTACAAGAAATTATGCAAAAAGAGTATAAAGAAGTACCGCTCAACGCCATTCATGCGGGGTTAGAATGTGGTGTATTAATAGCAAGTCAGGCAAAAAAAATTGAAGCTGTGTCGGTTGGACCAACGATTCGATATCCTCATTCTTTAAGAGAAGAGTGCGATTTGGATTCGGTTGAGCGAATGGCGAAAATAGTGAAAGAAATTATCAAAGGATAGCAATATGGCACTTATACAATCAGGCAATTTACCCTTAGGAACGGAACTAAAACATTTTGAGCTAGAAGATCCTTTTGGCGTAAAATTTGGAAGTAAGCAATTGTTTGGAAAAGGAGGATTTATCATCGCAGTGATGTGCAACCACTGTCCTTATTCTAATGCCATATGGAAAAGATTAGAAACCGTATCTGAATTTGCGAAAAAGCTTGATATTACAACGGTAGCTATTAACCCGAATATTCACCCTAACTATCCAGAAGATTCACCTTCGCATATGAGAGATAAAATTAAAGAAATGGGGTTGACATTTCCTTACTTAATAGATGAAAAACAAGAAGTTGCTAAAAGTCTTGGAGCATTATGTACTCCTGATATTTTTCTTTTTGATGCAGAAGAGAAGCTTTATTATCATGGAAGAATAGACGATAATTGGCGAGATGAAAAAAGTATTAAAGAAGAAGATTTGCGAGAAGCTATCATGTTACTTTTTAGTAAACAAGAAGCCCCTCATGTGCAACATCCCTCACAAGGTTGTTCTATCAAATGGGAAGATACCGTTACGGGTTAAACTTTAAAAGTTTGGCTCGTTTTACAATATTCTTTTAAAAAACACGCTTCACAGAGAGGATTTTTGGCTTTACATGTATAGCGCCCAAAAAGAACCATCGCTTGGTGAAGCGTGTCTAACTCTGTTTTAAAAAGTTTAGTCAAATCTTCTTCTGTTTTGATGGCCGTTTTTGCACTACTAAGTCCTAGTCTATGAGCCACTCTAAAAACATGGGTATCTACAGCCATTAAATTTGCTTTGGTGTATTCTATCATCACGACATGTGCTGTTTTTTGTCCAACACCGGCTAAACTCACTAAAAGATTTTCATCAAGTGGTATTTGCCCGTCAAATTTTTCTACTACTTTTTGTGCCATAAGTAGAAGGTTCTTAGCTTTATTATTAAAAAATGAGCAGGAGTTGATAAGCGCTTTAACTTCGTCAATATCCGCGATACTAAGGCTTTGCACATCAGGATACTTTGCAAAAAGTGCAGGCGTGATGAGGTTGACTCTTTTATCGGTGCATTGGGCTGAGAGCATAACGCTGATGAGAAGTTCGTAGAGATTGTGATACTGAAGTTCTGTGACAGCTTTATCAAAATGGTGTAAAAAAAGTTCTTTAATGGACGCAATTTCTTTTTTTGTCGCTTTTTTCATCGGTTCTACTTTATATTTTTGCAAAATTATACCTAAGATTAACCATTCGTTTAAAAAAAAAGAGCATAATAAGATTTTAATTCAAAGATGAGTAAAATACGCCGAATTAAATTATCCGTATAGGTAAAAATTAAAAAGGAATCCAATGAAAAAAATACTATTAAGCACTATTGCTGCGGCAGTTTTAAGTGTAGGTTTAAATGCGGCTGTTTATGCAACCGTGAATGGCGAAGATGTTGTTGACCAAGATATACAAGTTTTAATGCGCGCTATGCAAGGTGCTAAGTTTGAAGAATTACCCGCTGATGCAAAACAAAAGATAGTAGAACAAGCAGTTGAGCGTAAGCTTTTGACAACAGAAGCTACTAAAAGTGGTATTGAAAAAGAGAAAGATTATATTGAAGCTTTGAAAAAAATTAAAGGTGATTTAGCCCTTGAAGTTTGGATGAAAAAGATTTATGATGGCGTTAAAGTTGATGGAAAAGATAGCAAAGATTATTATGAAAAAAATGCTGACAAATTCATGCAACCAGCTACTGTTAAAGCTAAACATATCTTAGTTAAAACTGAGCAAGAAGCGAAAGATGTACTTAAAGAAGTTGAAAGCTTAAGTGGTCAAAAATTAGCTGATAAATTTACGGAAATTGCAACGACTAAATCAGCAGGTGTTGCTGGTCAAGGTGGCGGAGATTTAGGTTGGTTCGCGGCTAACCAAATGGTAAAACCTTTTGCAGATGCAGCATTTGCACTTAAAAAAGGCGACATGACTAAAGTTCCTGTTCAAACTCAGTTTGGATTTCACGTGATTTTAGTAGAAGATAAAAAAGATAGCGAAAAAGCTAAATATGAAGATGTTAAAGCACAAATCGAAAATGGTTTAAAAATGGAAAAATTCCGTGTATTAGTAGCAGATAAAGCAAAAACACTTAGAAAAAATGCAAAAGTGACTATAAAATAATAACAACCCTAAAAGGTGTTTCCATGCTAAATGCTAAGATTTTTGATTTTGTAAAACCAGGTGTTGCAAGTGGTGATGATGTGCAAAAGATTTTTGCTATTGCAAAGGCAAATCATTTTGCACTTCCTGCTGTGAATGTTGTTGGTACTAATTCGGTTAACGCAGTTTTAGAAGCTGCAAAAACAGCGAATTCTCCTATCGTTGTTCAGTTTTCCAATGGTGGGGCTGAATTTTATGCCGGAAAAGCATTAAGTGGTCTTCAAGCAGGTGTGCTTGGAGCCATTAGTGGTGCTTTACATGTACATACATTAGCGCAAGCGTATGGTGTTGTTGTTATCCTTCATACAGACCATGCTGCACGTAAGCTATTGCCTTGGATTGATGCACTTTTAGGTGCAAGTGAAGAACATTTTGCTAAAACTGGTAAACCTCTTTACAGTTCACACATGCTTGACCTTTCCGAAGAGTCGTTGGTTGAAAATGTAGAGACTTGTGTTGCTTATCTTAAACGTATGAGTAAAATGGGTATGACACTAGAAATTGAACTTGGATGTACTGGTGGCGAAGAAGATGGTGTTGATAATTCACACTTGGATAATTCAGCACTTTATACCCAACCACAAGATGTAGCCTATGCGTACGAGGAGCTCATGAAAGTGAGTCCAAATTTCACAATAGCCGCTTCTTTTGGGAATGTTCATGGTGTTTATAAACCGGGTAATGTCAATCTAACACCAAAAATATTAGATAATTCACAAAAGTACATTGAAACAAAATTTAAGACACTTCCAAAACCTGTTAACTTTGTCTTTCATGGTGGCAGTGGCAGTGAACTTTCCGATATCAGAGAAGCTGTGGGTTATGGTGTTGTTAAGATGAACATCGATACTGATACGCAATGGGCTTTTTGGGATGGCGTTAGAGGTTATGTTGAAAAATATACCTCCTATTTACAAGGACAAATTGGTAATCCTGAGGGCGAAGATAAGCCCAATAAAAAGTATTATGATCCCCGTAAATGGTTAAGAGCTGGTGAAGAAGAAGTTAAAGCAAGATTACTTCAAGCCTTCGAAGACCTTAACTGCCTCAATAGAAACTAAAATCAAAAAGAGCCTAACCATTAGGCTCTTTTCTTACATATCATGAACTTTACAGCTTCCCCTTTTGAAAAATGTTTTTTTGAAGATAAAACATTTTATATTAAACGGGATGATCTTCTTGACCCCCATTTTTCAGGCAATAAAGCAAGAAAGTTTTACCACTTCCTTACCCATGATTTTCCCCATATCAAAAGAGTGGTCAGTTATGGGTCAAATCAATCTAATGCGATGTATTCACTTTCCGTTTTAGCACTCAAAAAAGGTTGGGAATTTATCTATTTTTGTGATCATATTCCTCGTTTTCTCAAAGAAAATCCTATGGGTAATTTTAAATACGCTCTTCAAAATGGAATGACAATTATTGAATCCAAAGAGCGTTATGCGGATTCATTAAAACTAATAGATGAAATTACTTTACATGTAGAAGAGGGTGGACGTCAAAATGAAGCTGAAGAGGGAATAGAGATATTAGCGGAAGAACTCATGGCTGATATCAAAAAATACAACATTTTAAATCCTTATATTTTTTTACCCTCAGGTACAGGGACGACAGCTCTTTTTTTGCAGAAGTATCTTCCTTTTAAAGTCTTTACATGTAGCTGTGTAGGAGATGATAGTTATTTACAAAAGCAGTGGGAAATGATAACTGCTTGCCAAGATTTTTTACCCACTATTTTGACTAGTAAGAAGAAGCATCACTATGGTAAATTATATGTAGAATTATATGTAATATGGAAGAGGTTAAAAGAAGAAATGGGCATTGAGTTTGACTTAATGTACGACCCAGTAGGCTGGAATGTTTTTTTAGAAAATGTCGAGGCACTAGAGGGAACGCCAATTTATATTCATCAAGGTGGAATTTTAGGCAATACTTCTATGCTTGAGCGCTATGCGCGAAAAGCAAATATGCTATAATAAATAACTTTTTATAAGGGAAATATAATGCTGATTTTAAAAACCAGTGATGAAAATTTTGATGTTCAGTTCAAAGAACTTTTGAAACGAGGACACATGGACATGGAGAATGTCTCAAAAATCGTTTCAACCATTCTTTTAGAAATTAAAAATGATGGCAATCATGCTTTAAAAAATCATATTGAAAAATTTGATAAATGGACTGTTGGGGAAGATAAAAACCTTGAAGTTTGCACAGATGAAATGAAAAAAGCTTATGATGCACTTGAGCCAAAACTTAAAGATGCACTTCAACTAGCGTATGACCGTATCCGTTCTTACCATGAAAAATTGCTTCCCAAATCTTGGTTAGATTTTGAAGACAATGGTACGGTTTTAGGGCAAAAAGTCACACCAGTAGATCGTGCTGGGCTTTACATCCCTGGTGGAAAAGCGGCTTATCCAAGTAGTTTATTGATGAATGCCATTCCTGCCATTGTTGCAGGTGTCAAAGAAATTGTCGTATGTACACCAGCACCTAATAACGAACTTAATCCTCTTTTGTTGGCTGCTATGCACCTTTGTGGTATTCAAAAAGCTTATAAAGTTGGAGGTGCTAGTGCTATTGGTGCCATGGCATATGGAACACAGAGTATTCCAAAGGTCGATGTCATTACGGGGCCTGGAAATATCTTTGTGGCTACGGCTAAAAAGCTAGTCTTTGGAGAAGTCAATATCGACATGATAGCAGGTCCTAGCGAGATAGGTATCCTTGCAGATAGTTCGAGCAATCCTAATTTTTTAGCGATAGACTTACTCTCTCAAGCAGAACATGACGAGATGGCAAGTTCTATTTTGATTACGCCCTCATTAGAAATCGCTCAAAAGACACATGACGAAGTTTATGTGTGGCTTGAAAAGTTGGAGCGCAAAGCTATCGCTGAAGTTTCGATTAGAGAGAGAGGGGCGATTATCGTGACTAAAGATATGGATGAAGCCATTAGGCTCATGAATCAAATAGCCCCAGAGCACTTAGAAATTATGACGGCACATCCTTTTGATTTACTCCCTTACATTCGTCATGCAGGTGCAATTTTTATGGGCTCTTACACACCTGAACCTATCGGGGATTATGTGGCAGGTCCTAATCACACGCTTCCAACGGGAGGAACAGCGAAATTTTACTCTCCTCTTGGGGTTGAAAACTTTTTGAAACGCTCTTCTATTATTAGCATGAGTAAAAAAGGTATCGAAGAGATAGGTGAAGCGTGTGCACTTTTAGCCCATACAGAAGGACTTGGGGCACATGAAGCCTCTGTTTTAGAGCGACTTAAAAGCTAAAATGAAGTTTGTTATTTTAGGGGCTGGTGGCATTGGTTGTTATTATGGTGCTCGTTTATTGGATGCGGGGTATGAAGTTATTTTTGTGGCGCGAGGTAAACATCTTAGTGCTTTAAAGTCTCGTGGGCTTGAACTTAAACATCCAGATTTTTCTTTTTTGAAGCCTGTTGATGCTACGGATATGCAAGGGCTTATGCAAAGGGATATTCATCGTATTGATGCCATTTTGATTGCAGCAAAGTCGACAGCTACGAGAGAAATAGCACAAAATCTTGCGCAATGGTTCAAGCAAGACAACGGTGCAACGCCGTATTGTATATCGTTGCAAAATGGTGTTGAAAATGAAGATATTTTAGGTGAGTTTATCGATAAAAATTTTATTATTGGTGGATTGACGCGTAAAGTGGGTGCGCATATTATTGAAGATGGTGTTGTTGAAGCCGTAGGTTGTTCGCAGACGATTGTAGGACTTCTTGATGACAACCCAAAGGCAAAAGCATTTTTAGAAAAATTATCGAGAGTTTTTCAACAAGCTTCAATTCCCTTAGAAATAACACACGATATGCGCAAAGAGTTGTGGAAAAAATTGATTATCAACAATGGGGTCAATGCTTTGTGTGCGTTATTGGGTGAAAAAACGGGTGTTTTGTTGCACCATCCTAAGCTTTCAAAAGTCGTTTATGGATTGATGTTAGAAACTGCAAAAGCGGCTCAATCTTTACATGTAAACATTTTAAAAGAAGATATTGATGCTATGTACGCGCTTATTTTAGGTTTTGAGTCCATTAAGCCTTCAATGCTGGTGGATGTTGAACATGGAAGAGCGTTGGAAATAGAGGAAATTTGTGGTGTCGTTTTGCGTGTAAGTGAACTTTGTGGTTTAGATGCCCCTTATACAAGGGCTATTTCCTCATTATTAGAATTTAAATTGGAGCAAAAAAATAGATGAAAGCAAAAATAGGTATTTTAACAGTATCTGACCGTGCAAGTGCAGGGATTTATGAGGATTTATCAGGTAAAGCCATCATTTCAGTTTTAGGTGAGTACATTAAAAGTGAATGGGAAAGTGTTTACGAGGTTATCCCTGATGAACAGCCCATAATTGAAGAAGCATTAAAGGATATGGCAGATATGCAAGGCTGTTGTTTGATTGTCACCACTGGAGGCACGGGTCCAGCTTTAAGAGATGTGACACCAGAAGCTACGGAAGCGGTTTGTGAAAAGATGATGCCCGGATTTGGTGAGTTGATGCGACAAGTGAGTCTTAAATATGTCCCAACCGCTATTTTATCGAGACAAACTGCGGGAATTCGAGGCAAAGCACTTATTATCAATCTTCCTGGAAAACCCAAGTCTATTAAAGAGTGTTTAGATGCCGTTTTTCCTGCTGTGCCTTATTGTATTGATTTGTTAGAGGGGCCATTTATCGAGTGTCATGAGGAAGTGATAAAGTCTTTTCGTCCAAAGGCGTAAAAAGAAGTGCTAAGAGGCTTTACATGTAAAGCCTCTTAGAGAAATAATTACTTTTCTAACTGCTTAAGATAGCCATACTCGCCCATAATAGTCCAAGGACGAACTTTTGCTAAGTACGCTCTTTGAGAATCTAAAATCTCTTTAAATACAGGATCTTTTGCCGCTTGTTCATCTTCAATCTCTACAGCTGCTTTTTTTAACGCTTTCATAACATCTGTTGGGAATTGTTGAACTTTAACATTTGGAAAGTTTGTTGCGATATTTGCCCATGCATCAGCATTGGCATTGGTTGCTTGTGTCATCAACTGTGATCCAACATGGCTGATAGCAACTTCTAAAATAGCTTTTAGATCAGCAGGTAGGGCATCAATTTTTTTCTTATTAGCGAGTAATTGAATTTCACTAGCAGGCTCTTGCCATCCAGTATAGTAGTAATTTGCGAGTTTATGGAAGCCCATAGAAAAGTCAAATACAGGACTAATCCACTCAACCGCGTCAATAGTTCCCCGCTCAAGTGCAGTGTAAAGTTCACCTGGAGGTGTGCTCATTGCATTGACACCCAATTTTGCCATAACTTCGCCACCTTGACCCGGAATGCGAAATTTTAAGCCTTTAAGGTCATCAAGCGATTTAATCTCTTTTTTAAACCATCCACCCATTTGCATACCCGTTGTTCCCATAGGATAAGAAGTTAGTCCATGTTCCCCATAAACTTTAGCAGCCAACTCTTTTCCGCCACCATAGTTATACCAAGCATATTGTTCAGAAATGAGCATACCAAAGGGAACAGTTGTAAAGAAAACAAGCTTATAATCTTTACCTTTGTAGTAGTATGAAGCTGTATAGGCTAAGTCATATTGACCTGCTTTTACCATATCCATAACACCAAAAGGTGCTTTATGCTTGTTGGGAGAGTCAACTTTGATTTTAAGGCGACCATTCGACATTGCATCAACCGTTTGTGCCAATGTTGCAGGTGCTGTTCCTAAAAAAGGAACTTGCTCCGCCCATGTTGTGGCAAGTGTTAATGTATAGACTTTTTCATCTGCAGCATTAGCAAATGTTGCTAAGCTTAGACAAAAAGCGACAAAAGTAGAAAGTAAACGCATAGAATCTCCTTAATATAAATTTATTTGTTATAATCAAAACTGTCTAAAAAATGGATGAGCTGTGCGTATTATTCTCCCAAAGACTTTAATTCTGCTTCAATTTTTCCCATTTTTGCTCTAGCATCATCCAAGCCTTTTTGATTTTCAGCGATAACCTCTTTTGGGGCATTGGCAACGAAACGTTCATTGGAGAGCATACCACTTAGCTTTTGAATCTCTTTTTCTAGCTTGACTTTTTGACTGTTGAGTCGCTCTATAATAGGGCCTAAATCTACACCATCAAGAGAAATAAATACCTCAACATTATCGCCAACATCAGTCGCTGAGTTAGGTACTTTTGCATCAGTAAAGTCGATATGTTCAACTTTTGCTAATAAACAAATGTATTTAAGTGTTTCGCTTAAGGTATCTGCATCGTTAACTTTGATAAAAGCATGTTCTATTTTTTTATTTCCCAGCTCAATATTGGCTTTAGCACGTCTAATACCAACGATGGCTTCGATAACCAATTCAAATGTCTTTTCAACTTTTTCATCTTTTTGGATGTTTTTTGGATAACGCTTCACCATAATAGATTCGTGGCTTTCCAAAGTCGTGTCGGAGAGTTCTTGGTATAAGAATTCGGAAATAAAAGGCATAAAAGGATGTAAAAGTTTCATAGATTCTTTAAAGATGGCTCCAAGTTCCATGACACTACTTTTGTCAGCTTTACTCAGTTCAATTCCCCAGTCACAAAACTCTCCCCACAAGAAGCGGTAAAGTGTGGTTGCGGCGTCATTGAAACGATAATCACTAAAGTGGGCTCTAACTTCTTCAACGGCGACACCTAAACGACTGTACATGTAAGCGCCCAGTGGTGTTTTGATTTCGATGTTTTCTAAGTCTTCAAAAGAGGTGGCGTTCATGAGTAAAAAGCGTGATGCGTTGTAGAGTTTGTTGGTAAAGTTTCTGATTTGCTCCAGTTTTTCGCCACTTAGTTTGATGTCTCGACCTTGAACCGCTAAAATCGCTAGCGTAAAACGCAACGTATCGGCACTGTATTCGTTGATAGTGTCGAGTGGGTCGATGACGTTGCCTTTAGATTTACTCATCTTTTGACCATTTTCATCTTTTACGAGAGCATGAAGATAGATATCTTTAAAAGGCAACTCGCCTAAGGTATGTTCACCTGAAAACATCATTCTAGCAACCCAGAAAAAGAGAATATCAAAACCCGTAATCAAAAGCGTATTTGGATAAAAGTCTTTTAAGTCACTTTCGTTCCATTTTTCACCTTTGTAAGCTTGACCATTTCCCCAGCCAAGTGTAGAAAAAGGCCATAAGCCTGAGCTAAACCATGTATCTAAAACATCAGGATCTTGGTGGATATTTTTAGCTTTACATGTAGGGCATTCATGTTGTGTTTCTTCTTCGCTTGCCCACTCATGTCCACACTCATCACAGTAAAATACAGGAATTTGATGTCCCCACCACAGTTGGCGAGAGATGCACCAGTTGCGCAAATCCTTCATCCATGCGTTGTAAGAATTTATCCAGTGACTTGGGTAAAACTCCGATAAGTGTGCGTTGACTTTAGCGATAGCACCATCGGCAATCTCTTTTTTAACAAACCATTGTTTTGAGATGTAAGGTTCAACGATGTTGTGACAACGGTAGCAATGTCCCACTTGGTTTTCATGGTCTTCTATTTTGTCTAAAAATCCTTCAGCTTCGAGTTTTGCTACAATTTTATCGCGTGATTCTAATCGTTCCATTCCTTGAAATTCACCACAATAATCATTAAGGATACCGCTCTCATCAAAGATAGTAATAAACTCTAAATCATGTCTTTTTCCAACTTCATAATCGTTAATATCGTGTGCAGGAGTGACTTTAACACAGCCTGTTCCAAAACTCATATCAACATGCTCATCCGCAATGATAGTAATTTCTCGTCCAATAAGTGGTAAAACTACTTTTTTGCCTAAAAGATGCTGGTAGCGCTCATCATCGGGATGAACCATGACTGCCGTATCGCCAAAGTAAGTTTCTGGTCTAGTAGTCGCTACGATAAGGGAGTCATTTGAGTCTTTAAGCGGATATTTTAGATGGTAGAGTTTACCTTTGTTGGCTTCAAATTCCACTTCAATGTCGCTAAGTGCCCCATCATGCGTACACCAGTTAACCATATAGTTACCACGAATAATCAACCCTTCGTTGTAATATTTTACAAAGGCTTTTTTAACAGAGTTTTTGAGTCCATCATCCATCGTAAAACGCTCTCTACTCCAAGCAGGTGAAACACCAAGTTTACGCATTTGATGAACGATCTGTCCGCCACTGTATGCTTTCCATTCCCATACTTTTTCTAAAAATTTCTCTCGACCTAGTTCTTCTTTTTTAATTCCCTGTGCCAAAAGCTGTTTTTCAACGACATTTTGAGTGGCAATGCCCGCATGGTCAGTACCCGGTTGCCATAATGTTTTAAAGCCATCCATCCGCTTATAACGTGTAATGATGTCTTGTAGTGTAAAGGTGAGGGCATGACCTATGTGAAGGCTTCCCGTGACATTTGGAGGGGGCATCATGATACAGAAGTTTTTATCTTTTTCTTGGATAGCTTTGTTACCATCTATTTCAAAATAGCCTCTATCCTCCCAAATCTTATAGTAACTCTCTTCAATCTCTTTTGGACTGTAAACGGTACTTTTTTCACTCATTTTGATTGATACCTTGTAGCTAATTTTATTAGATTATACAAAAATGGTGGTAAAAAGTTGTTTAGGCGAGGAATGTTGCGGTATTTTTCCCCGCTTCTTTAGAGATGTAAAGGGCTTGGTCGGCACGGTGAAGCATTGTTTTAAAATCATCATCTTTTTTGTATCCCGTATATCCAATGCTTAGATTTATCTGTAATTCTTGTATATTTTTACCTTTTGATATAGAAATGGTTTTATTATTAA
>JAFLKZ010000022.1:0-1257 GCA_019162915.1 Campylobacteraceae bacterium | reverse complement strand
ACTCATCCAAGATACGATTGATAATTCCAGATGCCGTAATCTCTTCTTCATCGGTAAGACAGATAACAAACTCATCTCCTCCAAATCTAGCAATGGTATCTGATGAGCGGAGTAATCTTTTAAGTGTATGCGATGTCATCTTAATGGCTTCATCACCTACAAGATGACCAAAGTTGTCATTAATCAGTTTAAAGTCATCGATATCTAAAATAACCAAAAAGAGCTTTTTTTGATTTCTTTTAACCCGTAGTATCTCTTTGTCAAAAATAGTTAAAAACATCAGTCTATTATGGAGTCCAGTAAGCCCATCAAAGTGTGAAAGTTTTTCAACTTCCATGTACGATTTTTTTAAAAAATAGGATAAGAGCATAATAATTGATGAGATGAGGAGAGAAAGTGCAAAAGAGTAGGCAAGGGATATATTAGCTATTTTTTCTTGACTCGCTAGAAAATTTTCATCAGTTATCTGAAGAACTTTAAAACTTTCTGAATGTTGCTGTATATGTTTTTCATTTAAAATCAAGACAGGTGTAGTGCTAATAAAAAGATTGAGTAAAAAAGTAACTAACCCTAATAAAAGTGGTTTTTTTAAAATGATGCTAGAAATTTTTTCTATTTGCATACCATAAAGCCCCGATTGATTTCTAATAATATATTGAACAATAATATCATATAAATTGATAAAATTTAGTATGATATTATTGTGTGAAGGTGGAAAGAGTCGTGTTACAACTCTTTATACTCATATAATCCAGAACTTAAGTAACGCTCACCTGTATCGCATAAAATAGTAACTATCGTTTTACCTTTATTTTCAGCTCTTTTTGCTATTTGTGCGGCAACATAAACATTAGCTCCAGCTGAGATACCAACGAGTAAACCCTCTTTTTTTGCAAGATTTCTTGATGTTTCTATCGCATCTTCATAGCTTACTTTGATAATTTCATCATAAATATGGGTATCTAAAACAGAGGGTACAAAACCTGCTCCTATACCTTGTATTTTGTGAGGTCCTGCTTTACCGCCTGAGAGAACGGGTGAACCCTCTGGTTCAACGGCTATAATTTTAACATGAGGGTTGAGTTCTTTAAGTCTCCTGCCTACTCCCGTAATCGTTCCTCCCGTTCCTACTGCTGCGATAAAAATATCTACTTTACCATCAGTATCTCTCCAAATTTCTTGCCCTGTTGTTTCATAATGAATAGCAGGATTAGACTCATTCGCAAATTGTTGTGGTACAAATGAATTTGGTGTTTG
>JAFLKZ010000009.1:53397-55393 GCA_019162915.1 Campylobacteraceae bacterium | reverse complement strand
CACCGGTCTTGAAAACCGGCGAGGGTCATACCTCCGGGGGTTCGAATCCCCCTCTCCCGGCCAGTCTATTACAACACCCCACAAAACCGACACTTTACCAACTTCGCAAAGAGATTTTTACAACTTCTTTACAACTTTTAAGGAATTTTTTATATTCCAATACTAAACACTTGCAGAAGATTGGTAACACTTACTATTTTGTCGTTAAAGTCAATGGAAGCATCGTTAAACAGACTTTAAGAACAGATAACCTACTATGTGCAAACCTTTTAAAAATCAAACTTTATGGTAGTAATCCTATGCTGAAAAAACTTGACCCTAACTTTACATTCAATAAAATTCAAGTCGATGAAGGTGATACCCCTCAAGATATAGCCCTCATTCAAGAGCTTAACGACAAAATTGAGCGTATTTTGATGGGTAAAAAACAACAGAAAAAAATCTCTAATCTTCACATTATAGATTCTGATGAAATCAAACCCATTACGCTCAAAGAAGCGTTTGGAATGTTTATGACATACAAAAAAGATACTGAAAACAAAAGTCCTGACACCATCAAAAAAATAAATAATGTTTACAGATACCTTTTATTATTTGCCCATGAAAGTACGGACATCCACCAAATCAATAAAAAGAAATTTTTTAACACCTTACAATCTAACCTCAAGCAACTGCCATCCAATATTTTTAAATTCAAACAATTCCAAAGTAAAACCTTTGATGAGATTATGAAATTTAAAGACGAAAAAGAAAAACAAGCATTTAACCAATTCCCTAAACTTACCAATAAAACTATTAATAATATGTTTGTTTATATCAAAAATCTGATTGAATACTTGGAACGAAACGACTATATCAAAACCAATAATATGAAAATAAAATATTTGGAGGAAGCGATGTCTGACAAGACTCAATTTGACGATAATGAGCTCAAAGAGCTTTTAAACTACAAAGACGAAAACATCCGCAATATGTTTAAAGTATTTGTCTATACAGGACTCAGAAGAAAAGAACTGATTGAGCTCAAAAAAATAGATATTTTACATGAGGACAATATCCCTTATTTCAACATCGAAGAATCGGGAGAACACACTCTCAAAACAAAAAATTCAATTAGAAGAGTCCCTATTCATCCCGATATTTTAGAACTTGTAAACCATCAACTAGCAACCAATGACACAGAATTTTTATTTTTTAATGGAGAGGATAATCAAATTGGAAAACGCCTCAATAGAGCTATTAAGTCTGTTTTAACACTTGAAAATCAAGAACTAAAAAGCCTTCATAGTTTCAGAAAAAACTTCACTCAAAAACTAGACGATGTTGAAGCACCATCAGACATCATTAAAAAACTTGTCGGACATAGCCTAAATGACGACATTACAGAAACACACTATAAGACACAGACAAAAATTGAAATTTTGTATAAACACCTTGCAAAAATATCATTTGATTTTTCAGAGGATACATCTAAAAATCAAGACGCAATTCAATAACATAGGGGCAACCTCGCTCATAGTAATCAGCGATTTTTTGCTCCATCTTGTCTATGTAATTTAAATACTCTTCACGAGCTTTTTGATTTTCATATTGAATCTCTTCAACCGAAATCAAAGAGCTCAAATAAGGCTTTTCAGACTCAAACCATTTTTCAAATTCTTTTTTATCGGTACGATATTCAATGTCAGAATAAAAAAGTGCTCTGATAGTATCATTGGCTTTTTTAACCCAATCACGCAAAGAGGAATACCCGTTGATATCTTCTTTATCCGCATATAAAGAAGCGTCTGAAAATCTATCCTCGTAAATTTCAATCGCATATTTTTGGGTATCCAATAACTCAATCCATGTTTCACTAGCTCTTTTGCTTTTACGATAAAAAACATAATTTTCAAGCTGAAACACCACTTTTCTTTTGAAAAGATTTGAACTGCGCTCCTACTCTTGGCATCTTGTCAAAACCTACTATGCGGATAGGAGAAGAAAAAGTGGCGTT
>JAFLKZ010000009.1:49836-53387 GCA_019162915.1 Campylobacteraceae bacterium | reverse complement strand
GTATAAAAAATGCACCCTTTTAAATCTTCTAGTGTTGGCTTTAAAAAAACACCCTCTCGTTTTCTTTTAACCATTGTATAGATTTTGCTTGATGTCCTATATAGGATGTCTTTTCTAATCCCACAGCTAAAAAAATCTTTTGAAAATTGTTGTTGTCTAATTTTCAACTTTGAAAAAATAGCTCGCTCCTTGGATACCTTTTTAGTTGTTTTCAATAGGTACTTAAACGCATATTTTGTGATGGCTTTACCGTCATTTTGCTTCTCTTGTAAAACCCTCATATAAATGAAATTCCCTTTTTGTCTTGTCACGAAATCGGAAATCACATAAAAGCCAAATTTTCTATGCAGTTTCAAAGTGATGTATTGATTATTCACTCTTACCACAAAACCTTTTTTGAAAAGTTTTTCAATGTGTCGAAATGTCGGAACATTCACAGCTAATTCAATTCTTCCAATGTCATGGTTTTTCCTAGCATGGATGATTGATTTTAAATAATGCTCCAAATCCAAAGCGTCATCCAAAATGTCTAAACAATGAGAATGAATATTCAAAGTTTTTGTTAGTTCATACATTCTAATAAATTTATAGTTTAGTTTTCTATCTTCATATTTAAACTGCTTCATGTGTCTATGAAATCGTTTGAAATGTTCGTACTGTTTTTTAATATCAACATCAATCTTCTCAATAGTTGTATTTAGTAATGGAACATTCAAGACGGGATTTATCGTGCGTGTTTGAAAAATAACTATCTTTTTTTCCATCACTTTGGCGATAGAACGGATTTCATTTTGTACCAGTGCAGATTTTGTTTTTTCTTTATAGGTATTCACATCTTCAAGACTAAACGCTCTTGAATTATCTTTACGAGTAAAAAGCACCTTTTGGGCAAAAAGTCTTTTTTTCAATTCCTTCTGTTCATATAAAGATTGTGCTTCTTCAATGTATTTGTCTATTATCATTTTTTCCATACCACACTTTTTTATTTATCTATAGTTTAAGAAAACAAGGGGAAAAGTCAAATTTTCAAACTGATTGTGGGAAAAACAAGAACATTGAGAACCTCCGTTGTGGCAAGCCACCACAGAGAACCCCAATAACCTTGTTTTTAGTGAGAAAGTTGCTTCTGAAGGGTTTCTATTCTAATATCTAAACCATCCATTTTTTGACGCTTCAAATCTCTTTTACAGCTCTGAATTGCTTTTCTAAGTTCTGTTGCTTTGTTTTCATCCTGAACATTTTTAACACGCTCCCACAAATTTTTTAAATTTTTTTCATAAAAGTCATCACTTTTTACACTTTTGATACTTGCATCGCTCAAAGGTTGTTTCATTGTTTCATTTTTTGAATGGATTAAATCCTTCACAATGGTTTTAAGAGCATCAACATGGGTTTTATCCGATAAGTTAAAAAAGGGCGATTGTATTAAGGTATTGACTCCACTTGCACCATCTTTGAAATAAAGCCTACCCTTTACAAACTTTTTAGGATTTACCCCTCGCTCTTCTAACTCTTCTTTATTCCCCACCATTTTTATAATATTGTCCCCATCTTCTGTTTTCATAACACCTCTACTAGACAAATTTGCTAATACATTGGATGAAATACTTTCACGCGTTGCTTTTTGTCCAATAAAAACCATTCTAATTTTTGCGCGTCTACTCTTTTGAGCCAAGTCTATTAAAATTCTCTCCACTTCATTTTTCATTTTTGTGTCGGCAATCGTTCCTAATGTTCCAAACTCATCCATCACTAAAATAATGAATTTCCCACCATAAATGACATCCCCATTGTCCAAGTCATCACGCTTCATACTCTCATACCTTGCATACATTACTGATTGAAGCATTTTTAATGTTTCCAAAATGTCCGTATCATTTTCAACATATGTGACTTTTTTTAATTTTTGATACCTTCCAAATTCGGCTTTTTTTGGGTCAATCAAATAGAACTGCTCAATCTCTTCATGATTAAAAAATAGAGAAACTAAAAAATTTTGAACAAAGACAGATTTTCCCGCACCCGTTTCAGCCACCACAATGGTATGCGTCATATTTTTAATAGATAAATAAAAGTCTTTTAAATACTTATCCACCCCCATGTAAATCAATCCCTTTTTTAACTTTGATATATCAAATTTAACAGATGAAGGAATTTTAGAAACAACAAGTGCAACAGAAGCCTTTTTAAATCTTTGAACTTCTAAATTTTCCATTCCTAAAAACTGCTTGATATCCTCTAATCCTTTGACATAGTTGTCATAGTTGATTTTAGAAGCATTTTTATAAATGATTTGATTATCGCTCTTTTTTAAAAAGATGTCATAGACTTTTTTAGATTGTGCGTTTTGTTCTCCTATTTGATTGTATAAGTTAAAACGGACAGGCAATATTTCAAATTTTGCTCTCAATATATACCTATATATCAACCATATAAAAAACAACCCACTCACCAAAATACGCATGAAAAAATCAGCCTGATAGACTTCGCTTGCGTATGAATTTTTAAAAGAGTAATGAAATAGATTTTTCACATATTGAACGAAAGAGAAAACAAACTCACTTTTATCGATAGATTGATAAAGTTGTTCGTGCTTTTGAAAGAATGGGCTATTTTTAACTAATTCTCGATGTTCTTGACCTATAAAACGCACATTTTTACTATCATCCCTTACAACAAACCCTGATGGAATTTTTTCATTCGTAACGCTTGAAATATAGCTGTTGTTTTTAATATCAATATGAATCACTTCTAAAAACCCTATAAAAACAAACACAATCAATGCGTAACCACCCATTTTTATAACTTTTTTACAATGAAAAAAAATGATGTCTTTATTCATTGATTACTTCCCCAATAGTTGAAAGATATTAAAACCAAAGAAGCGATGAGCCACCCACAAAATCATCGCACCATCAATCACAAAAACAACTGATATCCATGTTTCGTTATAAAGCATCTGCTCCAACACATATTCCACTAAACCATCGTTTTGATTATTTTCTACCATGATAAATCCTTTGAAAATTTGAAAAGAAGAAGAAGCTCAAGTACTGACACCCTTGAGCGAGAAGATTAAAAATGCTTATTTGGTTAAAATTTTTCCTCGTTGTTTATAGAAAATAGCTCTATCCATAGTTGAAATTGTGACTGGAACTTGAACTTTAACTCCTTTTTTTAAAACTGACATATCTTGCGTAGAATCCAATTTAACTTCTAAGATAGAAATACCTTTTGCCTCGTCCTCATTAAAAAATTGAAGTTTATTAACCACCTCACCTTTATACTCGCCAGTTTTTATAAAACTGATTTCTCCCATAATCATTAATTGCGTGTTCATTGTGACACTCCTTTAGAATAAAATGTGATAAGATTTTGCTTATCTATTACATTATAAGAAAAGACAATCAGACAAAAATTTTATTTTTGTTTGCCCAAAAAAGGAATATTCATGCCAAAACATACACCGCTTATGACTCGTCATACTTTTCTAAAATTAGAAGCTCTCACACAAATCAATGCCCAAAGAAAAGAAAATAAGTTGATTGATA
>JAFLKZ010000009.1:48108-49725 GCA_019162915.1 Campylobacteraceae bacterium | reverse complement strand
TTTTATTGAATTTGATAAAACAACTCAAGAATTAAAAGCATTTAGAGAACTTAAAAATGAAGCCGATTATCTTGATTCAAAAGGTTGCGCTGATTGTTCTCGTAATAATGTATTGGTTTTTAGAAGGGTTGTTTTTGAAGACAGATGTTGCGACTATCGTTCTATAAGAGAAGCAATAGAAAAAAGTTCTTTCAGCGTTTCTTTTGAAGATAAGAAAAAGTTGATAGAATTTATGGGTAAGCATCAGTCTTATCATTTTATTGAAAATGCTAATGAGATTTTAGCGTTCATTCTAACGCTTCTTAATGACAATAAAATACAATCCAAAAAGTGGTACAACAATATTTTAAAGCATCTCACATATGAATGTATCCATTTAATGGAATTAACGGATAAGCAACGAAAGGAAAATTTAGCCCAAGGTATTGTCGATAGAAGAAAAAACAATGCTAAAAAGAAACGCTTTAATGACCCTCATATAACTATTTTTTGATAATTTCCTCTTTTTTATGTCAATTTGAGAAAAAATAGAGATTTTTTATTTTTTCTCTTTCAAAACTTTATCCCATAAATTTAATTTAATTCTAACTGAAACCCCATAGTTTATACAACAACCACACACCCATACCCCATAAATTAATTTGATATTTTTTTCATTCTATTTTTATCCCACACATTAAAAACCTCTCTATTTTTCATCCCATAAATTATTTATAAATTAAGTATTAAACCCCATACAAATACCCATAAAATAGTACTTTTAAAGAGTTTTATCTCCTGTTATGATGTCATCACAAATTCAAAAAAAGGAAAAAAGATGGACACAACAGCTACTCAAAATCAAACCCAAGGAGATAAAATGGAAACAAAAAAACCGATTCAAATGTATCAAGAAAAGAGTAATTTTGAATTACATAAAAAAAGTAAGACAAGAAAAGATTTAGAGCAAAAAATTATGAGTATCAATGCGATTGACGGCATATGCCAAAAGTTGATAAATACGATTTTGCAATTATTGTCTAAGTTAAATCCTAACACAAAAATTGACGAAATTGACTATCTTGTCGAATCAGCCACCAAAACAAAGCATTTAAAAGAGTTAAAAGTGACATTAAAATTAATCAGTATCAAACTGAAAAATCTTGTCAAACCGACAAATGATATCATCTTGCTTATCCCTCACGAAGAAACAAAAGAGGTAAGGAGCATCAACAGAGATGCCATGAGTAAGGTTTTATTTTCATACAAAGACGCATCCCCAAAGAAGTTTTTTAAAATCTTTTTTGCTTTGTCCTTACTAACCTATACCAAAGATACGCAAGTCATTAAAAGAATTAACGCCTTGTTGGATAGGGGCGATATTAGCCATTCTGTTTTGACTGACTATGTTTTGAGAAACTATCCGTATTTTTCATTCAACAGCCCACATCTTGGAAATCTTTATCCATACGCTGGGGGCAAACAAAAGTTTTATGAAACCATCAACACCCATTTTAAAGAGGTGGTTGACAGCCAAGAAATATCCACCATTATTGATCCGTTCATGGGTGGACTTGGAACATTTTATTCACTATTTACCCATATTCCAAAAGATACATCGGTAATTTTGAATGACTT
>JAFLKZ010000009.1:46539-48098 GCA_019162915.1 Campylobacteraceae bacterium | reverse complement strand
AAACCCATCCATTTACACTCTAAGCAAGAACGTCCAAAATAAAAATGGACACAAAAAGATGATGGTGTTTATCTCTAATATCATTCAAGACATGTTTAAACAATACCAAACATGTCAACCAACGTCAGAGCAATACAAAGAGTATCACAGCACTCTTTTACAAAAACTGAATGGGATAGAGAAAAACAGAACATCCAAAAACACCATCGAGGGAAGTTCAATACTTCTTTTTCTGTTAAACAATGGTTTTGGAGGAAACTACGAAATGAAAGATTCAGGCTCTTACATCTCCGCATCAACGGACACCAAGAAAGTGAAAAGGTTTTTCAACTTTGTAGGAAAGATGGGACTATATCACTATCTTTATAACACAGCAAAGGTAACGTTTCAGAACAAAGACTATAAGACAATTTTGAAAAAGTATAGTGGACATAGTGACACCTATACGACAATGGATCCTCCATATTTTCAGACAAATAAGATGAGTATTGAAGAGTTTGACAAGAAAATGGAACATTTAAATCAAACACTTGCCACTCAAACCATTGGAACACAAGAGTATAAAACCACTCACAAAGAGATTTTAAGTCTGACGTGTGGGTGCTCTTTCAACTATGGGAACTTTGGGGATGATTTCCCTCATGAACAACTTTTGAAGGATTTAAAATTGATTAAAGGGGAATTGACTTACTTCAACTACAGACACCCTTTGATTGAAAAATACTCTAAAAAATACGGATTGACTATCCAATATTTAGAGAGAAAGACATCTAATAGTAAAAACACCTCTGGAACTCCTATTCAAATGAAAGAAGAAACTTTCATGACTAGGAGAAGGGTTAAAACTGCTCAGTGCTCACAGAACTCAACCCATATATCGAATAACGTCAATTATATTAATCCAAATTCTATGGTACAAAAAGTATCATAGAATATCTAAAATGATTGTGTTGCAAAAATTGCTAGAATCTACACTACTAATTAATCCAAATTGTTTAAGTACATTTTTTGACTTTTTTGATATGATTTTTAAGTTAGATTTTAAATTAGAAGGAGTCTTCAATGAGCTCAAATATTACAGCACAAATTCAAGAACTTCATGAATCACAAAATTGGAATGAAATCGTTGCCCTTTACAACCAAAATGAACAAGAATTTACTAACATAACATCTAGCAATATTGATGAAAATTGTTTAATAATTGAGCTTAGAATGATTTTTGCAAAAGCGTTCTACAAAATGAAAGATCTTGAAAAATCATACAACTTATTTTTGGATGGTGTTGATCATTATGATTTGTCGATAGATATGTATCCAAATTTTTCAAAAGAACATCTAAAATTAAATTTATCTGCTCTTTCAATTTTAGAACTTTTATCTGATTTGACAAGAAAATATGAAATGTGGGAATCTTTTAATTCTGTGGTTATGAAACAAATAACAATTTATAAAGATACCTATGAAATGACTAACGAAAATGAGTATTCCTCAAAATTTTTTAAATATTTAAATAAAAGAGTGAAGGGAGTTTTTATTGAATAGTTTATAAGGAATAATAT
>JAFLKZ010000009.1:46033-46529 GCA_019162915.1 Campylobacteraceae bacterium | reverse complement strand
TCCTCAAAATTTTTTAAATATTTAAATCTTTATGCGGCTTTTATTCTTACAGATGGAAAAGAATACATTGAAAATTTTCCAGAAATTTTAGAATTTTACAATGAAAAGACTATCCCATATGGTATTGCTGAATTTGTACAAATTCAGACTTTATATGTGGAATATTTTGAAAAACTAAATATGAAAAAAGAGTTTCTGGATCAACTCAAAGATGTCAATGAATTATTTTTGCAAATTTTTCTAAATGAAACATTTACTCCTCAAGAATTTAAACCATTTTTTTCATATTACTTCGGCAACTTTAAAAAATATTATTATTGCAACCAAGATGACAAAACTTTCTTTTTGGATAATATCAATATTTTAAATTACTATTTAGAAAATTTTTTAGAAGAGCCAGACCAAGAATATGAAGAAGTACAAAAAATTGTAGCTTCAATTTAATATTACATAAGTAACTCAACTTTCGCATACAAAGCCAAAAGGATAGAATTCA
>JAFLKZ010000009.1:19192-46023 GCA_019162915.1 Campylobacteraceae bacterium | reverse complement strand
AAATGGGAAGAATTTTAGATAAAAGTTTTAACTTGGCTGGGAAGATAAGCGGTGACAGAATTTTAGATAAAAGTTTCAACTTCGCCGGTGAAATTCGAGGTAATGTAATTTTCAATAAAAGCTACGACAAGGTCGGTGAAGCAAGAGGAAATGAAATTTTCAATAAAGGTGGAACTAGAGTGGGGAAAGCTGATGAGGAATCTGAGGCTAAATTCGGTGGAGCTTTGCTTCTTTTGCTTATGTAGCTATTCCCAATCCCTCTTAGAGGCAATTTATTAAAAATTCTTGAACTATTAAAGATAAAATACATTTTTTGTAACATTTTAATTATTATAAAAGAAATATTTGATAACATCATAAAATAAATCATATTATATTAAAAAATAACTAGGGATTTTAATGCTCAAGAGAACTATTTCTTTAACAGTTTGTTGCTTTTTATTAGGTGGGTGTGCTACAAGTCTTGATCAAAATATGGGCAAAATAGGTGGAACTGCTCTTGGTGCTGCTGGAGGTGCTGCACTAGGCAACAAAATGGGTGGCAACAAAGGAGCTGTCCTTGGTGGTGTTTTAGGTGGACTACTCGGATATGCTATCGGCGATGCCATTGATAAACGCCGAGAAGAATTAAAGAAAATTGCCGAACAAGAACAAATGGAAATTTATTTTTCTGATATCAAATCTAGTGATGTGGTTTATAATGAGACAAATAATCCTGCACTTTCATCTTCAAAAGGTACTCTTACAACAAAACAGCAACAAGAGGAAGAACAAAAAAAAGTAGGTGATAAAGTCATTATTACTGAAACAAATCAATTTGACAAAGGCTCTTCAGATTTAACTTCAAAAGCGAAAGAAAGTTTTACTAAGATTGCTAAAATATATAGTCAAGCCAATAAAAAAATTCTTATTATTGGGCATACAGATGATAGTGGTTCATCATCCTTAAATCAAAAGTTGTCTGAAGAAAGAGCAAAAACACTCGGTAAAGTATTTGCAGAAAATGGAGTAAAACAAGAAAATATTTATTTTTTAGGTGCTGGAGAAATGCAACCTATTGCTGATAACAACATAGCAGAAGGTGCTTCTAAAAATCGTCGCGTTGAAATTATTGAATTATCCAATGAACAAGAAATTGCGTTATATTCTAATTTAAGAAAAACCAATCCATCGTTTTTTAAACCCGTAGAAATTAAACAAAAATCAAAGGAAAAAGTAGATATTGTCGCATCAACTTTAAAAAATACTCCAACGGAAACAACCAAAAAAACTGAATCCATCTCAGAACCACGAGAAACACCATCAGTAAACCTAAAGTTTGTTGATTTCGGAGGAGCGAAAAGCAATAACAAAAATTTATTTAGTCTTGATAAGCTTGGCGAAGTCGCAACTAAAGAATCTTTCATTGGAATTGGAACAAAAGCAAAAGCCGATACACCTTCCAATCTTTATGGAAACTGTGCAACTGATAAGCCTAGAGTTTACGGTGAAACAAAATCTCTTGCAAGCGGTGAAAAAATTGACCACAAGACATTTGAATACAAAAATGGGCTCAATCAGTCTTCGTGGACAACTTCTATCAATAAACACCTTGTTGGGCTAGCACCTGTTGGAGTCGTAAGAGATGGCTCGAAACCTGTTTCTTCCCCCAAAATATATATTTATGAAAACTATATTCAAAACTCAAATGCAAAACCAAATGAAACTTTATCAACAACTATTAACGCTTATCAGGGAAACAAAGGACTTTTATACAGAGTATTTATTAGTGATGATGATTCATCTCTAAAATGTATGGACATTATTTTTGATGAAAAAAATGTTAATGCATCCACCGGTAAAATGTATTATGCAACTAAAAATGGTATGTATGAAAAAGAGTTTACAATGCAAGAAGTTGGAAGAAATTAAAATAACAAAAGGGGTATTTTGTGGAATGGGCAAAAGAATTTTTAGAAGCTTATAGATATTTAGTTTATTCAGCACTATTATTGTTGCTGAGTGTTTTTATTATTATTCGTTGGTGGGAGAATGTTAAATTTTGGTGGATGTGTACATGGATGAAATTTCCTGCAATTGGAAAAATTGCTACATTATCAAAAGATATTGAAACGATGGATGATAAAAATTGGTTTTACAGCGAGTCTATCGTTTGTGGAGACTTCTATAGCTACTATAACAAATACAATAAAGACGCAACGCTATACGAAAATTCAAAATCTTATCTTTCAAAATCTGATGAACTCGGAAGAAAGCCATTTCCATTTTACATGTGGTTTGTTATTGGTATCTTAGTTGTTTTAGAAGCATTGGGATTTGGTTATGTTTTGGCAGGATGGACGATTCCAGGAGCTAGTGAATCTTTACAACAACAAGGGGCATTGGGTATCGCGTTAATTATTTCTATTATACTTGTTGGCTTCACACACTGGAGTGGACACGAAATCTATCAAAACTCTCTTGTGAAAAAAGTGCGTATTTGGTTTATAAACAATCGTAACGATGAAAAGCCAAATCTTGAAAGAGATTCTTCTGTTAGCCTTGAACACGATCATAACGATGACACAAAACCAAATTATTTACAACTTTTAAATCGTATTAAAGCCAATGCAACGGTTACGCCATCTTGGATTATTACTATCATTACGGCTATTTTAATTTTTTCAATTGCAACAGGTGCAACATATGTTAGGGGACAGGTTTTAGAAAAACAATTAACGGCAGAAGTGAGCAATAAACAAACCAATATTTTTAGCCCTTTACCATCTGAATTGACAAAAAACCAACAATCGGCAGACGATAAAGCGCTAAAAGATAGCCAAGATTCTGACAGAAAGGGTGGATGGGCAACATTCATTGTTTTAGCAGTTATTTTTATCTTTATCCAACTTTTGGGCATTATGTTCGGTCATCGTTTCGGCTTTGCAGGAAGAGAAAGTGAAGATGCTTATAAAAACTGTTCTTTATTTGCTAGCAAACAAGAATTCATTAACCATTATAAAAATGAAAAAGAAAAAATTGCAAAAATTGCACAACAAAAACTCCAAGAGCTCCAACAAAGTATGGCGCAAAAATCTGTTGCAACAGGAACATCTGCTAAGCAATCTGAAATCATCAAAAAAAGAGAAAACAGAACATTTTTAACATATGTTCAAATGAAAAATGAAGAAAGCCTTCAGTATGACATCGCCGACAATGCTTCTATGAAAAAACGCTCTGAAATGATGGCGGAAAAAACACCTGAAGTACATTCAAGTAAAGCCAAAGAATTACATATAACATGCTCAAATTGTGCAACTACTTTAAATGAGACTGAAAAATTTTGTCCAAATTGCGGAACTCCTTCTAAAAAAATTGGGGAACCTACATGTCCAGAATGTGGAAAAATATATGCTGAAGGTACAAAGTTTTGTGCAGAAGATGGAAAATCATTGGAGTTACGATGATAAAACTTTTACTCACCATTTGTTTTGCTTTAACATACACTTTTGCAACACAGAGTTGTTATGATTATTATAAAGTTGAGCAAAAAGAAACACATGAAACACTCAATACTGCTGTATTTATTCTCATAGATGAGACAACAGTTTTTGATGAAAATTTGAAAAAACAGGTTTGGGACAATGCTCTTAAATTTGTACATGCAGGAAATTATATCTATGTAGCAAAATTTTCAGCATTTATCAACAACAACTACAATACAAAAGTATTTGATTTTTCTCTTGATTTTCCACTAGCAGAAAAAGATCGTTACAATGCGAGAAAAGACACCTTGGCTAAGCTAGACAAATGCCTAAACGATCAGTATATGTTTGTTGGGCAAGGCACTCAAAAAGCGATTTTTGAATCATTCCAAAATACGGCAAATACTATTTCAAAATCTGACATTTTGTTTGCACTCAAAGATTTTGGTGAAAATATTATTGAGCCTACAAAAGCTCAGAGAAAAGTCGTTCTATTGGCTTCTGATATGTTAGAAAACTCTTCTATTGGCTCATTTTACAGCAATGGTGCAGTACGCCTTATATCACCAAAGGAAGAAATAGATAAAGTCACTAAAAATAGTTTATTCAGTAATTTTGGAGGTGCAGAGGTATATGTTATCGGTGCTGGACTTGTCTCTTCTCCCAAAGGAGACACCTATAGAGACCCTAAAAAACTTGTGGCTTTAAAAGATTTTTGGGATGTATATTTTCAAAAATCACATGCAAAATTAGTTGAGATGGGGCAACCCTCTTTAAAAAAAATGGTTCAATAAAAAAGGAGTTGGAATATGAGTTGTTATTTACATGCAAACGCAGAGAGTACTAATCAATGCGAGTCTTGTGGCGTTGATCTTTGTGATGATTGTTCAACGAGATTTGAAGAATTAAAATGTGCCAATTGTATGAAAAAAGCCATTATGGCAAGAAGAATTAGGTATGGTATAGGTTTGGTGGTGGCAATTATTGCTTGGCTCATTGTTTATTCTAAAACAAGTCATATGGGTAGAGATGCTTCCGTTTTACTTTCAACCGTAGTTGCTTTGATTGCATTTTCTTTATCTCATGGGTTAAGTGACTATCGAAGTGCCATGAGAAATGTAGTTGTGCAGAAATCATTAAATAGCATTTTAGAATATTATAAAAAAGGAATGGCATCTGCTAAAGGTGAACAACTTATGGGTGCTGTCATAGGAATAGTTATGACGATATTTATTTCAATATACTTTGCCCTTATCGCAGTAGTATTTGGAATTGTAATTTTTGCAATAGGCTCTTTGTTTAGAAGAACGATTTTACTTATAAAAGAATTTAAAGTCGATACATCACTTTAGCTATATTGTAAAAGGAGTGTTTTTTTATGAACAATAACGATAATTTTCTTATAGATATTATAAGAGCAATGGCTCATTTCAGAGATGTCGATCCAAATATTTTGGATGACATCTCAGTATCTGATGTAAAATCATTTATGTTTACTATTTCGATACTAAAACTTAGATGGTATTGCAAAAGCGAATATTATCTTCCAAGGTTTTCCTCACAAACCATAGGATCAACTGTAAAGAAAAAAATTGAGAAATCTCTTTATGAAAATTCTCTAGTGCTACTTACTATAGAAGAACCTATTTTTGAGGAAAATGTAGAATATGTTAAATATGAAGATGAAATAACGGGTATTTTTGAAGATCGTATATTGCTGCAGTCTCAATTTAAAAGTCTTAGTAGCTGGGTTAAGTATGGGGATATAAATGCCTCTTTTTTTAAGGAAGATTTTGCATTAATGTCAGAAGTGGCTTCTGACAACAACATTCAATTATCTGATGATGACAAAGAAAAAAGGGAAAATGATTTTTTTGAACGCTTACAAAAATATATAAAATCAAAAGTTAGTAAACCCGCCGAGCACAAAGGCTTAAGTTTAGACATAAAGTATAGTAACGGTAAAGCAATTGAGTCTTCTTATAAATTTGATTTGATTACGTTTATATCTCATGGTAAACCTTACAGGGTTCTAATTTATCCCATTTTAAGTCAAAAAAGTACCGAAGCAGAAGTGAAAAATATACTTTTCGAAAGTTACCCTAAAGACGAAAAGACAGCACTTGAAACTTCTAAAAATTCTTCTGTAATTTTAGTATCTGTATTAGGAATAATTGGAATTCTCATACTATACTATTTCGTTCGTCATTTTTCAGTTCTCACATTACTAAGTATCCCAATATTTTATTTTTGGAAATTTGCATCCAAAGATAATAAAATATTGGATGCTAACAGCAATTTATATAAACAAAAACTTGATGAGTTTTTGAAAAACTATAAAGAAAAAAAATAGAATTTTAAACTCAATTATGTTCAATCTTTGAATGTATTGTTATTTCAAAGATTGTCAACGTTATAAGCTTCGTTAAATAATTATTCAATGAAGCTTATAACGTTAATTAAAAACTTGGCAAACAACCTTTTTTACAGTACAATACTTTTACAACTTTTTTACAACTTTTAAGTTTGTTTTAATCGTTTTTAAAAGAGTAAAAACCCCTAAATTTAGGGCTTTAAAGGTTAGAGAATGTATGAGGTATCCCCCATCGAGAGTCCCCCTCTCCCGGCCACTACTTCAAAAACCCCTAAAATACGAGCTTCTGAGAGTTTAATTCTAGTGACTGTGCCCATAATCTATCACTATGTGTCCATGAGAAAGATTGCTCTTTTCTTATCATAAAATCTTTACATGTAAAGGTAAAATATGAATATTAAAGTAGCCTATCTTCATTTTTGACCTTCTGTTTCTCTATATTTTTTAATTTCTCTTATTTATTGAATTGGCCTTAAGAAAGTTAAAAATTTAGCTCCGACCCCTTTTATTCCTCCAATAT
This sequence comes from Campylobacteraceae bacterium, assembly GCA_019162915.1. GTDB lineage: Bacteria > Campylobacterota > Campylobacteria > Campylobacterales > Sulfurospirillaceae > Sulfurospirillum. The sequence goes on along the minus strand of JAFLKZ010000009.1, from coordinate 39,665 downwards.
TTAGAGAGAAAGACATCTAATAGTAAAAATACCTCTGGAACTCCTATTCAAATGGAAGAAGAAACTTTCATGACTAGAAGAAGGGTTGGAACTGCTCTGTGCTCACAGAACTCAACCCAAATATCCAACAATATCAATTATATCAATCCTAATTCTATGGTACAACAAGTATCATAGAATAATTTCATTTAACGCTTGTCTAATAATTTTAATTTTTTCTTCAAGTATAGGCATCAATCTTTCCATCTTCTCTATTTCTTCTAAACTGAAATAACCTGGTAAAGAAAATCCTAGTAAAGTTCTATAATCGTAATAGAGCTTTTCCGTACTAACTAGTTCAAAGATTAGATTTTTCATCTTTTCAAACTGAATATTTTCATTAACTGGATTTTGGCTTCTTCTATGATTTAAGATTTGTATTTTTTCCTCAATCTGTGCTATTTGTAAATTTATTTCCTCTATAGTCATTTCCATTTCTTTCCTTTTTATAATCTACAAACTTTTTATGTAATAGTTTTAATGTAAATAAACATCATACCTTTTTGGCATAAGATTGTACTGCATAAGATTATTATTTAATTGTTGCATTTGCATATTATTATTCATATTTTGTAACGATTGATTAAATCCATCCCAAGCTGCTTGATTATTCGCTTCTTCTGCTGCAGCTGCTCTTCTTTGTGCAGCTATAGCTTCTGCCTCTTTTGCTTGAATTAGTCTTTGTTCATTTTGTTGTTGTCTTTTTGCTTGCTTTTGTTGTTCTATTTGTGCTAATTTAGCATCAATTTTAGTTTTTAATTGAGCAAATTTTTCATCCTCTTTACAAATTGCTTTATATTCATTATTATCCATAAAATCTACTTTTATACTATCTTGACAAATTTTCTTTTTGTATTTTTCTTTGATTATTAATGCTTTCTTTTGAGCTTCTAACGCAATATTAGCGTGATGTTTTATTTCACTAAAAATTGAATTGGCTTTATCAAAATAACTTTGAGGTAATTGAACGCTTCTAACTAAAGTCCCGTTAACCATTTCGCCAGCATTTCTGCCTCCCTTTTTCATGGTTGCAAAACCGTATCCATTGAACTTGCCATTTTTATTGTCTTTTATATTAAATTCATAGCCTCTGTTGTCAAATTCATTTTTTGTTAAATCCGCAATTACATATGAAAAATTAGGATAAACTTTAAAATATTCAACTACATCATAAAACGGGTATGTTTGCATTCTCATTGCTGGTGAATCATTTGACATATCTACACCAAAATCATATGAAATTTTTAAATCATTATTTTTTTCATCCACAATAGTTAAAACATAATGTGCTGGCTTGTCGACAGAATTACTGTATTCCCCTTCATTTGTAATTCCATCTAGATGATTAAAAAACACTCGGTATGTATCCGGCTCTCCCTTTTTAAAAATTGCAATTTCTTGTCTGTTGGAAAATTGTTCTATTTCAAAAGTACTACCCAAGCCTTCAGCATATCCGTCTTTACACTCTCCATCCCAAAATAATGAATAATCTGGTTTATTTGTTTGGAAAGCAGATTTTACTTTACATTCTTCTTTTTTATTTTTAGGCTGAACCCATGTTTTATTAATTTTAGAACTTGCCATTTCTATTTTTATTCTCTCATATTCTGCCATATATGCTTTTTCGTATTTCGCAATTTCTGCCTCTTCTACTTTTGGAATTGAAGGCTGACTTACACAACCACTTAGTAAATAAATACTACTAACCAACAAGCTATATTTTGAAATTTTCATCTTTTTTATCCTTAGAATTTTTGTTTGTACTTTTTAATCATATAGTAGCAAACGCCCATTATTAAATTTCTACCATATCGTGCATATTCTTCATCAGTAAAACCTAAAGGCCCATGAGAGCCATTGCTTACAAATGTGTATGTCGCTGAAATAGCATTTTCTTCGTCTTTTGTTATAAAATTTTCTGTTTTTAGTTTACTTAGTGAGCGCCCCCAAATGTCTTGAAATGAAAATTTATCTTCTGAAATTGCCCTAACCATAGTTTCTATTGCAATTCTTGCGTTTGATAAACAACCATTAAAATCACTTTTTTTAAATGAGTTTGCTGAATCTTCTATAAGTTTAATTATTTCAACTTGTTTATATAAAGTTGAATTTTTTATTTCATTTGTTAAATCATCTTCTAGCGCCAATACGCCATCAATGGTTGGTTCTAGGGTGACTAATTTAGCTCCTACAATTTTATATCCATCTAAAAACAAACATTTTGCAAAATCATCCCATCTTTCATCAAATCTATATTTGGGGGAAATTTTACTTCTTAACTCCTGCTTTGTAGATATTATCTCGGATAATAAATTGTCAAGAGTGCTTGATGTCATTATGCTTTTTTTTATGTCATCAATATTTGTACAGTTATCGTCCATAGAATATTTTTCAAACATTAAATTCGTATCTGAGAGTTCAAAAAGTCCTAAGAATTGGATTAATGATATTTTTGTTCTATTTGAAAGTACCACATACTGCCTTTTAACAACAAAGTTAAAAATTGTATCACAAGTTATTTAAAAGCACATACAGTCAAATCTTGGCAAATAACCTATTTTTTAGTACAATACTTTTACAACTTTTAAGTTTTTTTAATTGATTTTAGAAGAGTAGAAAGCCCTAAATTTAGGGATTTAAAGGTTTTATAATGTATGAGGTATCCCCCATAGAGAGTCCCCCCTCTCCCGGCCAATACTTCAAAAACCCCCTAAAATACGAGCTAAAACTAACTACTTTTTTTAAAGTAGCTAATTGAATAGCTACTTTAATTCATCACAAAGATTTACAACTTCAACTTTTATCGACTTAAATGCCGCTGTTAAAATTAACTCATCACATCTATCACCAAAAAGATTATTTATTTTTGACTTGGCGTGATGGAAGGTACAGAAAAGTGTTTTTGGTTGTACTTTATCGGTAAATTTTATCGTGAGCGGAGCAGTTTGACCAAACTCTGTTTTCAGTATCACTTTTTCACTCGTAAAATCTGCCGCATCGTCTTCATGGACCAATAAAATATCTTTATCGTAGCGTTTGTTGAGCTTCTCACTTCGCTTGGTTTGGGACGCATTGTTATACTGCGCTATCGTTCTGCCTGTGGTGAGATGATATCCTGTGAGTTTTTTCTCTTGTATCTCTTGCACCATGCCACGGAGTTGGTACTGATGGTAGTGAAACTCACCGTATCCATCTTCTGTTCTAAAATCTAATTGATGGAGTATGGGTGTATCTTCGGTGTGTACTGGCCATTGAAGCCCTCTTACGCGATGCCGCTCAAGTCTGTTATAGCTAGCACCTGAGAAACGACGATACGCCACTTCTCTTACTTCATCCCAAATCTGATTAGAGTTTTCATACGCATCATTTCCACCCATTTTTCCATCGAGTAACTGAATGACTTCCCAGTCATCGGGTAGATTAGATTTGACAAGTGGTTGAGAAAGATGCAGTCTTCTCATCGCATTCACATACACACCTGTTTTTTCATACGCCGATTTGACACCGATAACGATGTCAGCACGCGAAGCGATTTCCGTCATAAATAGTTCTTGCACCATTATAAACTCAACATTATCTAAGGCTTTATTGACCTTGTTAAGATTGGGATGGATATGCGTTAAATCTTCACCCATATTGATAATCGCTTTAATTTGCCCCTCTATCATCGCATTTACCAGCTGTGGTGTCATGAAACCTATCTCTTTAGGCTCTTGATAATCTGGCGCATAGTAGGGAAGCATTCCCATATCACAAGCGCCTTGAACATTGTTTTGACCACGAAGTGGCATGAGTCCTGCGCCCTCTTTGCCCACATTACCTGTCATCAAGGCTAAGTGCGTTATCGCCATGACGGCGTAAGAGCCATCAATATGTTCCGTAATACCAAGTCCCCAAAAAATCATCGACTTTTTCAGTGCATATTCTCTTGCGACTTTTGGAATCATTTTACTCAGATACTCATACCCCTCTATCGTTTCAAAATACTTAGGATTAGCATAAGGGTCATTTAGGATTTTTTCTTTAAAAACTGTAAAACCTTTGGTTCTATCTTCTAAAAAATGCTCACTATAAAGCTCTTCATTAATGATGACATATGCCATCATATTTAAGATGAGAAGGTTGGCTTCATGGGGGATAATTCCCTTGTATTTGGCAAAGCGATGGAGCGTGATTTCTCGCACATCAAACACGGCTAGATTGTCATGTTTACCTGCGACTTCAACGATGCGATTGGAGATAATCGGATGAGCTTCTGTGGTGTTTGAGCCGATGACTACCATAAACTCGGTATTGTAGATATCATTGTACGGATTGGTTGCTGCACCTTCACCGATGGTCGTTCGCATACCTTTGAGACTTGGTGAATGGCATACTCTAGCGCAATTATCGACATGTGGCGAGTTCAATGTATGACGGGTAAATTTTTGCAAAAGATAGGCACTCTCACAAGAAGTTCTTGCCCCTCCGATGGAACAAACACTTTTTTCTCCATACTTTTTTTGAATTTCAGTAAGCTTCATAGCCGCAGCCGTAGTTGAACCATCCAGTGTTGTTTCGCACCATACATCATCAAGTTCTACTAATGTGGAGGCGATTTTTGCTTTGATGATAGGATTTTTATCCAAAAATATTTTTTTAATACGAGGAATTCTAAGCCGATCAGGTGCATCGACAAATTCATATCCATACTTGCCTTTAATGCAAAGATTGCCTTGTGAAACGACACCATAAGGATGAGCAAAAATACTTTGAATTTTATTGTCTTTGACCTTGGCAGCGATGTCACAACCCACTCCACAATAAGTACAGACACTATCTATTATTTCAACATTTTCCATTTTTTTACGCATCCTTATAATGATTACAGATCAATAATTATACTAAATTAAAGTCAGATACATGAAGCTTTAGCTACTTAAAAATACTTTTTGAGTACAATCTTTTTGATTTACTTTTTAAAAAGGATAAAAATGATTATCTATATTCATGGATTTGGGTCAAGCGGCGAGGCAAGTAAAGCTAATGCATTTCGAGAATTTTGCCAAGCTAACGAAATTCGTTATATTGCACCCTCGCTTTCAACTATACCAAATCTCGCTATTAACACGTTAAGCGAACTCATCGAGTCTTATCAAGACAATGAACCTGTATATCTTATTGGTGCCTCTTTGGGTGGATACTATGCGATGTATCTTAGTGATAAATATGACCTCAAAGCCGTTCTCATCAACCCCGCAATGGATCCTTGCGAAACGCTAAAACGTGCCCTTGGTCATGGTGTGAATTACTACGATAATAGCACTTATGAATGGAATGAATCACATCTTGATATGCTTATGAATTATGAAATTGAAGAGCCTAATGAAGAAAATATTTTTTTGCTACTGCAAAAAGGAGATGAGTTACTTGACTACACCGAAGCATTGGATGTTTTATCTGAATCAAAAACGATTTTAGAGGAGGGTGGAAACCATGGATTTGAGGGAATTGAGCGCCACTTTGAAGTTATCATGAAATTTTTTAACATTAACAAAACCTCTATCTAAGGAATTTTTGTGCCAAAACTGATATATGTAGCCCACTATCCAGAGCAAATCCAAGCACAAGTACGGCACTTGATAAAAGAAGAGAACCTCGGCAAATATCTTCTGAAAAAATATCCAAAAACGCATTCTATCACAACAGATAAAGCACTTTATACCTATACATTGCAACTCAAAAATGATTTTTTAAAAAAATCTGGAACACTCAGTAAAGTTTTGTATGATGGCAAAAAATGTGATCTGCATGACGCTTTAGGACTTCACACCGTAGCCGTGAGAGTGCAAGGCGGCAATCTTAAAAGTAAAAATGAAATCCGAGTGGCTTCATCATTTAAAACTGCGCCTGAAGAATTTTTACGAATGATAGTGGTTCATGAGTTAGCACATCTCAAAGAGAAGTCTCACGATAAAGCGTTTTATGCCCTTTGTTCAAACATCGAACCACAGTACCATCAACTTGAATTTGATGTTAGATTATACCTTACACATCTTGATTTATTCGGGAAACTTTATTAAAAAAATCGCCATGTACTGACTCATTTTTAAGTTTTTTAATAGCGCCTGCAAGAATGACTTCATATCGTGCTTCATCAATTTTAAGGGTACTCATTGTTTCTTCTTTATCGACTCCGCTTGCTTTTGCATTTAGGACTTCACGCTCTTTTTTAGTTAATCTTTTTTTCAAAAGCTGTGCAAGTTCATCTTCATCTCGCGTTTCTCTTTTATCACCGAGTACCATTTTGATTATTTTTCTAGCTTCTAACTGATCTAATTTCATTTTAACTCCATTTTTTAGTAATATTTAAACTTAACTGCTTGACCTTTGCCTTCCATTCCATTCCAACGCGTCCATGTAGAATCCATTTTCTTATACTGAACATAAATCACTGCATCCGCGCCAATTTTAACAGCCTCATCTTTGAGCTTTGCATTGACTAATTCTTTAGTTGGCGTAGCATTAAGGGGCGTTATTTGGTTTACTGTCACTAAAATATCGCTAAGCACGGTATAAGGTCGGTCTAAAATATCGAGCTCACTTATCACGACTTTTTCAGGCAATGTTAGCTTAATTTCTTGCACATTTGAGCTTTTATTCCAAAACCATGTGGTGCAACCAGAAAATGATAGCCCTAAAATAAGCGCCATTACAAACCATAAAACACGTGGAAATTTTAAAGACATTACCATTCCTTTTGAAATAAAAAAGAGATTATACACTATAATACGCTATATGTAATAGGGAGGCTCAAATGAAAAAAGTGATACTTTCTTTAGCAAAACAAGCTATTTTGGATGAACTCAACAAGACACAAAGCATTGATAGAGATTTACTAATAGAGCGCTTTCCCTCACTTGGTGATCATAGAGCAACTTTTGTCACTCTTACACTCTCCGGTCAGCTTAGAGGTTGCATTGGTTCACTCATCGCTCATCGCCCTTTGATAGACGACCTGATTTCTAATGCCAAAGCCGCAGCTTTTGATGATCCGAGGTTTTATCCACTTTCAACTGAGGAATTTCAAAAAGTAATGGTAGAAGTTTCTCTTTTAAGTACACCTGAGCCTCTCTTATATGACTCCATAGAAGACCTAAAAACAAAAGTTTGTATAGGAGAAGATGGCATAATTTTGCAAAGCCAAGGTAGAAAAGCAACTTTTTTACCTCAAGTTTGGGAGCAATTACCAACCTTTGAACTTTTTTTTAGCCATCTATGCCAAAAAGCTGGTTTGAGTCCAAACTGCCTTGAACATCACCCCGAAATTTGGCGATACCGTGTTGAAAAAATAAAATAATAACGTCATGTTGATTTTGAAAACAAATCCAAAATACTTTACATGTAAAGAAAATTAAGACGTAAGGAGTTTGTGATGAAAATTAGACAAAGTGCCGTATCTGGTATGTTTTATCCCTCCGAGTGTGACGAAATCAAACACTACATTTCCCATTTTAATGCCACTACTCCACAAGTGGCTTATGAATTAACCCCGCGTGCGCTTATCGTTCCTCACGCTGGCTATATTTATAGTGGTTTTACCGCCAATTTAGCTTATAATCTCATAGCATCTACGCGCCCCTCTATCAAAAGAATCATTGTCATTGGGCCAAGTCATCGTATTTACATCGATGGAGCTTCTATCGCTTTGTATGATACGTTTCAAACGCCTTGTGGTGACATCGACATTGACCTTAACTTTAGTCAAAAACTCAAAGAAAAATACGACTTTTTAGACTTTACCCCATCTGCGCACAACGAACATTCGACCGAAGTACAAATGCCGTTTATCCAGCACTACTTCAAAACTGCCAAAGTCATTGAAATCGTCTATGGGCAAATGGGACATAACGCACTCTCTCAACTTATCGATTTTCTTTTAGAAGATGAAGAAAATCTTGTCGTCATTAGTACAGACTTAAGCCATTTTTATACGCAAGAAGAAGCAAAACAACGAGACAATATCTGTCTTGACGCTATCAAACATCTAAAAATTGAGACCTTTGAGCAAGGCGGTGAAGCATGTGGACTTTTAGGTGTTAAAGCACTTATTCAAAGCGCACTTCATCATCAACTCAAACCTCACTTATTAGATTATCGCACTAGTTTTGAGAGAACAGGTGATGATAGCAATGTTGTAGGATATACATCATTTATTTTTGGGAAATAGCATTTATATAGTATACTTCTAAAAATATATTAAGGTTATTTACTCCATGATTCACAACGAAATTTTTTACCTCTTTGCCATTATTTCAGTAGGCTATATCTTAGGTAATATCAAGATAAGAGGCTTTTCACTTGATTTTACGGCTATGCTTATCGTTGCTCTTATCGCTGGGCACTACGGCATGATTATTTCTGAAGATTTTCAATTCTTTGGATTGGCTATTTTTATCTATGCCGTGGGGCTCCAATCAGGTCCAGGTTTTTTTGATACTATCAAACATGAGGGCATCAAGCTCAATCTTATCGCTACTGCCTTACTTATACTTATTTTTGTCACTATTTTTGGGATTGGTTATGCTTTTTCAATGCCTAAAACGCTTATTGATGGTATTTTCACAGGTGCACTTACCTCTGTTCCCGCACTTGCGGCTGCGTTAGAGATAAAAGATGACCCAACTATCTCCGTTATCTTTGGTGTGGTATATCCTTTCTGTATCGTGGCTACAGTCTTTTTTATCCGATTTTTACCAACACTTTTTAGAGTTGATATACAAAAAGAAGTCGAAGAATATGAATTAACACAAAAAATACGCTTTCCTGATATTTTTACTAAAAACTTTCGCATCTCCAATGAAAACTTTAGAAATACCGAAATCAAAAAATCTCAAATCGAAAACATGACTTCTACTGTCATAGAAAGAACATGTTCTAGTGAAAAAATAGACTATGAAGCCGAAGATGCCATTTTGCGTTTTGATGACATCATAAGAGTCTCAGGAACAGAAGAACAACTTGCCAATCTTGGCATCATTCTAGGACAAGAGATAGGCGAAGAGCATGAGTTTCGAGATAATATGAAAGTATTTAGACTACTCACGACTTCAAAAGAAATCGTAGGCAAAAAAATAGGAACGATTAAAGAACTCAAATCTCTTCGTGCCCTTATTACTAAAGTCAGACGCGCAGGCATTGATATCCCTGCATATCCTGATCTTACACTTCGTCTTGGTGATAAACTTTATGTCGTTGCTCCTGAAATTTACAGTGAAAAAGTTATCAAGCTTATCGGAAATGACCTCCTAAAATACCCAGCTGCAGACTTTTTACCCATCTCACTAGGCGTTGTCTTTGGCATCATGCTCGGAAGTATCCCTTTTTCAATTCCAGGCATTGGTATCATCAAGTTAAGCTTTGTAGGTGGCATCCTTATCACCGCACTTATCCTTGGAAGACTCGGACGTGTAGGGCCTATCGTGTGGAATCTTTCGCCGCACTCAACAACACTTTTGAAAACATTAGGACAACTCATCTTTATCGCAGCTATCGGAACTAATGCTGGTAAATATCTTGTCGAGTCACTTCAAACTCATGGATATATGCCAATTTTAATAGCCCTTTTTGGACTACTCTTTTCACTCAGTGTCATTACCTTTACATGTAGAAAAGTTTTCAAGATGAATTTTCTCAATATCATGGGACTTCTCTCTGGCGCAATGACTTCAACACCGTCTCTAACAATGGCAAATAACATCACCAAAACAGACTACCCCTCCATTGCTTATGCCGCTGTTTATCCAATCGGACTTGTTTTAGTCATCGTCCTTGCACAACTGGGCATAAAGATAATGTAGTCATGCAGATGACTATCCTCACACACAATCAATGGCTAGATAATTACGTCTTATGTAAGGAATTTAGCCTTTTAGCCAATATTTCACCCAATGCCTACCGCTACTGGAAAAATGCCAAAGCTGCCAAATTTGATGATGCTAGAGTAGTTTTTTTACATAAAGAAAGTATCTTACCCAAATACAAAATGCTCATTAAAAATTGTACCGACCTCTCAGGCATGGTCCAATCCCAAGCATTTTGCAAATACACAGGACTTGCCCCTTCACATCTCATCGAAAAAAACAACTCTTGCGTCTATCAAACCCTAGAAATTATCGATATCTGCGACATAAAATTTGTCAATCTTCAAAAATTTTACGATGACCTACAACTCGACTACAACTATCAAATCTACATCGAAAAATGTAAATACTTTGGCCCATCACCGCTAGAAAAAAAGATAAAATTAAGTAGTGGTATTTGCGTGGGATACTATTAAGTAAAGAAATAAAGTTATTATTTTACTTTTTTATTAAAATCTAAACACAGTGAGTTTCTATGTTTTGGACACAATCTAGTCTCAGTGAGTAAAATTTTATTTTGAAAGTGCCTAGAATAGTAATTTGCAAGACAATGGCGGGCAGAGGGGGATTGTTTGCCCCTACCTCTAAAAGTGCCTGTTTTAGGGCTTCTTTCAATTGGCAGACAGAAAATTGTATCATAAATTCACCTCAATTGTATCCATTTTTTTTGACACTATAAGATGATTATACTTATATTATGTTGTCTACTCAAAACACTTAATTCTTTTTTGATTTATTGAAATAGTAAAAAATTCTACAAGACAAACTGTTTTCAATTTTCTCACTCAAATTTCCCCTTCAACAAATTCAAAAATTTTTGTGAATTCTGATTTTCATTATTATAATCCTCCAAAGGACTATCCAAATCCTTTAAAAAAATTATCAAGGAGAATTAAAACATGAACCAATATTTTAAACAGACCCTTACCAAAAGTGATATCTTCACTCAACCCACTGAATTAGATGAAACCCTCAAAGGATTACCTCGCGGAGAGGTAGGAGTATTAGTTGCCCCAGGAGCCACTGGCAAGTCCTTCTTTGTTTTGAATATGCTTTTAGCTTCTTGTAATGCAGTTGTTAAAAACCATCTTATTGTAAAACCCATACGCATTTTATATCTATCACTGGAAGATAGATTGGATGACATACAACGAAGGCTACACGCCTACATGATGGGTAATTTGATTATGCAAAGTGATATTGAAAAAAATGAGAACAATTTTGAAATCATTGCTTATAAAGGCTCCGAACGCCTCATCTCAAAAAATATCCCCCAAAAAGAGAACAAGCTTTGGCAAAGTCTAAAAGAGAGAATAACCACCTCTAAGCCCGATTTAGTCATTCTTGACACCCTTATTAAATGCTATGAAGGCTACGAAGAAAACTCCAATCCAGACATGGCAAAGGTGCTCTCATTTTTCAATGAATTAGCGATGGAACACAACTGTTCAATCTTATTACTACACCACACCAACAAAGCTGCCATCAACTCTGAAAATGCTTCATCTCAAACCAATTCACGAGGAGCAAGTGCTATTGTGGATAATTCAAGATGGGTCATTTCTCTAAAAAAACAAGATGACATCAATGTAGTGTGTGAAGCCATCAAGATGAATTTTACCTCTATTAAGCCAACCACCTATTCAAGGCTCTATAAAGGTATATTATTTTTGGAAGAGGCATAAAATGCCTCCTTGTATCAACTACTTCAAAGAGAGCCGCATGGCAAGCATAGAGATGCTTTTCCACTTTTTTAAAGCGGTACCTTCCTCTTATTACATAGAAAAAGAAGAAACATTAGAAGATAACACTATCCATGTTCAAAAGCAATCTTCTCAAACTTTCAAGAAACCCTTGGATAAAACTATCACAGGATTTGACTATGTTGAAATCACTGGGCAATACCTCTGTGCTTATGACCAAAAGATAATTCGCGTCATTTTACAGACCTTGCAAAAACAAGAAGAAGCTCCCTTTACTGCCATTAGTGCCAAAAGCCCCAATGAGGAATATTTACCCATTGAGAGACAAGTGTATTCCAACCAAGCAACCCTAAGCCTTTCCAATTTTTACACCTTACTCAATAACCAAAGCCACAACCGATCCAGCAATGATATTTTCTCAAAAATCTTTAAAAGCCTTCAACGCTTAGCCTCAACAACCTTATCATTCTACACCAAGAATAAAAGCAAGATTATCACAGCACCACTTCTAATTTACGCTAAAAATGCAACTATGCTTACCTTCCAAGTCCACCCTTGTGTTATGAGTTTTCAATTTGCAACCAACAATGAGCCAAACCTTCTAAAATACAAGCAACCCTATTATCACATTGATAACACCCATTATTTTAAAGAGCGAAGTGATTTAGAGCAATTGCTTTACACAAAAATTCAATACAAGTTTGCGGCTATGGCACATAAGAGTTTTACCATTCGCTTTAACGAATTAAGAGAGCAACTATTTTTACCATCCACTTCACAAAGAACCACCTATAACCAATGCTCTAAATTAAGAAATGCCATTAAAAACTTAAATGACAACAGTGAATACACCCTTATCTTGGAAAACACCACAACCCCCACTCTCGTGGTTTCTAAAAAATAACTCAACCTCTTACACCCTCCCTTGTTTTAACCAAGGGGAGCGTGATAGACGCTCCTTGAAAAAGTATATGTATTAAGTATAGAAAATCTAAGCCCCACGCCATAGGGTTTTAAAAGCACTTCCTTAACTCTATCAGGATAGATTTTACATTCTGCTGGGATAGTATGTTACCTCTATGAGGTGGTTTTGATACAAAATACCTCTGCGCTATTGTGTCATTTCTCTCATTTTTAGCCTTGATTTTTTAAAGCATTTGAGACTTTGAAATAAGATGAAATTTTTTTCATATTTTGGGTTAAATAATTTTACGTTTGATAATTTTTTATTATAATGAATTATATATCTTAAAACGAGGTGATACCATGAATGAAGAAAATAAACCCCAAACCATAAATCCATACAATAACTACAAACAATTGGTGGAGAACTTTATTGCTGAATTAGAGCAAGGCACACAACCATGGAAGCAATCATGGAAATTACAAAGGGGTATGCCAAGAAGTGCAGTATCAGGAGGTGAGTATAGTGGCATCAATATTCTATCCCTTATGAGCCATAAATTTCAAAGCAACCAATGGATTACCGCCAAGCAAATTGAACAGTTAGGGGGACGCATCAAAGAAGAAGAGTTAGACAATACCCGTGATATATTCTTCTTAAAAAATATTGTAAAAACCACCACTAAAAAAGATGAAGAGAGTGATGAAGAAAAAGAGGTGGAAGAGAAACACACCGTGCTAAAAAACTACAAAGTTTATAATATTGATCAGGTTGAGGGCATCAATTTTGAAGAAGAGCTACCGCTTTCCAAAAATGAAAAGCTTGATGAAGTAGAAAAAATGATAGCAGCCACTAAGGTTCAAATGTATCGAGGCTCACCTGCATATTCACCCAAAGATGATTGTATTTTTATGCCACATATTGATGAGTTTGTGGATAAAGAAAATTACTACGCAACCCTCTTTCATGAACTCTCTCATTGGACTGGACACGAGACACGATTAAATAGAGCCAACCATATTAAAAAATACGATGATGTCTATGCATTTGAAGAGCTGATTGCAGAGCTTAGCAGGATTATTTTATGTACAAAGAATAATATTTCCATGGAAAATACCCAACACACTGAATATATGAATCATTGGGTTCAGATGCTTAAAGAAAAGCCCTATATCCTTTTTTCAGTCTCAACACACGCCTCTAAAAGTGCGGCCTATATTTCACACCTTGCCAATAAAAACACCCAAGAGCAAAAGGAGGATAAAAAGCTAAATCGTTTCAAACACCATGCTCCAAAAGTGGCTTAATGGATACTTTGATGAAAGAGCTTCTTTTTAATAAGGTCGGTTTTTTCTTGTATGTCGTTAAACATCAAGAGAAGCTCATTTTTTAGTTTGGCATAAATGCTTTTATTTAGCATCAATGCCTTATTAAGCTCTGTCTCTTTTTTTCGGATAGCATAGATTTTTTCTTTGAGTTCTGGGCTAAATGCTCGCCAAATACCTTTCCCATATTGTAAAAGTGAAGAGAACTCCTTTTTATTACGGTAAGGTTGATGATGCCTAATAAGGAAGTCATTCCAATTATCTTGCAAAGATTGAAGAATAGATTGACGCACCACTTGCGTCTTTGGAATTCTATTGCCTTGGCTATCTAATTTTGGTTTGCTTTTGTTCTTGCCACGATTTTCAACTTGATAGACCACTTCACCGTTCTTCATCACAGGCTCGCTTCCAACAATGGGTGAAAAGAACTCATTATACCCCCACTCCTTAGATAGGCTATCGTAGCCTGAAAAAGTCAAATGGTAATGCGGGTTCTTCTCGTCATTGTGACATATCAATTCCAACAGTTCAAAGTGTTCTAAAATGCCTTGTTCTTTCAAATATGCTAAAATCATTTTAGCGTGTTTGGTGGCATGTGTTTTATCATGAAATTTTTCTAAATCTTCATCTGTTAAATCTTGAAAATCAAACACCATCTGAAAGGCTCCCACTTGATTAACTCTATGAGGAAGTGACTTCAAGGCTTCAATATCATGCTCGCTCATTACTTTAAAATAATGGTTCAAGTGACTTCGTTTTTTATCAATATTACTCGCTTGCTTCGACTTGACCTCGAAGGTTTTATTGTAGAGTTTTCGTTGATTGTGTTTGAGCAAACCAAGCATTCCACCATCCTCAATGCCTCTCATTTCTCTTGAACCCCGTTTCATCGTGGCAAAGTTGATGGTCTCAATTCGCATCACAGCAGTCATTGTATGCCTCCATTCTCTTTCATTGGAGTATAAATGAATTCAGACAAATATTTTTTTTCAGAAGTTAAAGCGGTTATTACACCATGAAGTGTAAAACCTGCTTTACATTTTCACTTTTACAAAGGTGAAAATTGCAGGCTCTTACGAGGCATAAGAGCGAAGCAAAAAAATAAGATACTTAATAAGGGGAGCGAGCAGAAGATTTGGAAGGGTGATAGATATTTTTATTCCCGTGGCTTTTCGTGTTGAGTAGCTTTTCAAAGTTAGTATTATCCATTTCTGAAAAGTCTTGATTGGTGCCATCACCATCGCTATCATCCTCTTCATCACTTTCGTGTGAAGCCTTAATCAATGATTGTTTGGTTTGAGAATTTTTTGGAGCTTTCCATGTTTTTTGAATCGGCTGTTGGGTGATTTGCTTAGCATCAAACCATTCTTTATTATTTTTTGGAATAGAGGTAATGCGTTCATCAGCCAATATTTCCCATCGCTCTTCAAGTGTGGCTATTTTTTCTTTCAATGTTTCCGTTTGCAGGCTTATAGAGTGTCTGATGCTGGAGAGGTTTTTTTCATAATCACTAAGCTTATCGGATAGTGCTTTGATAGTTTTTTGGTGGGTTGCAAAATTCTTTTCATAGGTTGCTAATGCTTCATCAACAAGCACAAAATAGTTTTTAATGGTGTTGATTTGGAAAATGGCATAGCCAATGCCAAGGGCAAGAATAATGAGGGCAATAGAGAGGGTTTCTGTGTTCATAAGGGTCTCCTTTTTTCTGTTTGGTATTTGATTTGATTATAATGCGAGAATAAAATATTTCAATATTTCAAAGGGGGAAGAAGTGAAAACTTCACTTCTTTATTGGGCTAATGTTTCCAAGAGCTCTATTGCTAATCTACTTTTTTTCATTTTCATAGCTCACTTAAAAAATCTCTAAAAATAGCTGTATTGCAATTTAATAAAATAGGTGCAGAAAAACCATGAGAGCCTTTAAGGACGCCACTATCTATAAAAATAGTAATGGCTGGCCCACCTATACAATAATGTAGAGTATTATGGTTGGGAATTTCTACAATATTTTTTTCAACCCAATCAAGTATGGTTGAATAATCCAGTTGTTCTATTTCTAAAACCAATTTTTTTAGCTTACTCTTAAATAATTTATCATTCATTTTTTATCCTTTTTGTTTTGTCTTTTTGTTGTGTTGAGCATTTAACCTTGCTCATTTTTTGCCGTATGTTTTGTATAAATTGCTACATCATTAAACCTCCCTTATGCCACAAGATGAAGAGGTTGATATGTAGCCTCATTTGCAGCCACATAATGCGTTGCTTTGTGAGAAGTAAGGGCTAATATCTCTTTGGTTGGAAGTTTAGATGCGCCATTGACTTTACCGCGCTCAAAGCTTGTGTGTGTTTGAAAATGTTGGCAAAGTGTTTCATCATAGTTATTGCTATACATCACATAATCGTATTGCTTACATATTTCAAGCAATGTAATATGGGTTTGAAGATACTTGAACGATTTTTTAGCTATTTTATATTGAAGGCTACTACCTACATAAGGAGGGTCAAGATAGATAAATGTGTCGCTACCCTGATATTTCTCAACCAAAGTAAAAGCATCTAAGCTTTCAAAGACCACTTCATGAGTAGTAAAAAATGTATAAAGTGTTTTGATTTTTGTGTAGATGGTTTCCTTATTGATAGGCTTACTTGACCAATTAAAGCCATTATTGTATTCACCACTTTGATTTTCATCGTAAATTCCATTAAAACAATGCGCCATAATAAAGATAAAAAGTGCCGCATGATGGATATCCAAAGGAATCGTGTTAAAGAACTCTTTTGTAATATTAAAAAAATCAGCGTTATTTTTAAACGCATCTCTATCTTCATTTGGAACTTGCGATTTATTACATAAATGTTCTGGAATTAAAGCTTGAAAGGTATCTTCTAAGGATGTAACTATACGAAAAAGCTCTTCTGGGTTTTGTTGAATATGTTTGTAAAGATTGATAACTTTTTTGTTTAGGTCGTTAATAATGTATCTATCGGCATTGACGTGTTCAAAGTTGTGAAATAACGATGCCAATGTTCCTGCAAATGCTTCAATGTAAGTCTTTACTTTAATTTTTTCTCCAAGTGTTGCATGGACTTGATCGAAGTATTTTTTGAACCTGAATTTTGAACCTGAATATGTGAAAAATTTTGTATTTTGTGCTGTAAATTCTTGTGTTCCTAATTCCATTGTTTCTTTATTTACCATCTTTTTCATTTTTGCTCTCCTTAATTTTGTAAGCGATTGTTTGTTAAGTCCTCCTTCAAGATGCCCGTTTAAATGCTCTTTTTGAGCATTTAAAGAGACGCCTTATGCGGCTTCGATATAAGTCTCTTCTTGGGTATTTAGTAGTAAATGAGGCACAAGGTTTTTTAATAAAGCTTTCATTACTTGAATTGTGATGCTATTGCCAAGTTGATTTTTAACATGGGTGTTGGCAACAGGAAATACATACTCGTCACCAAAACCTTGAATACGACTAAGCTCTTTTTCACTAAGGCGACGATACACATTATGTTTGGCATCAAAAAAGCGTGTTTTTGAGCCACTTTTAGTCAAACAAGGGCTAATTCCATTGGTGCTACAAATTCTTTTATCACTGGCGTAGTTGAGATGAGAGCATTCCGCCACTATCTTGATATCTGTTTTAGGATTTGGTTGCCTTGGAACAATGTTTGTTGTCTTTAATAAAAGCTTTGAGTAATCTTCACCCTCTTTGATTACTTCGTTCACACATGGAATATAAGACAGTGGTTGTGGAAAATTAAAGGTTTGCTTAATGTCTTTTCGAATGCCGACAATAAAAAGCCTTTCACGATTTTGAGGAGAACCGTAATTTTTAGAATTTAAGACTTTATATTGGATGTTGTAGTTTAGTTCATCAAATGCTGCCTTAATAGTCTCGAAAGCTTGTCCCTCGTCTTGGGATAACATATCTTTTACATTTTCATACAAAAAGTAGCTCGGCTGCTTAATTTGTATTATTTTTAGACCAAAGTATATTAACGAGCCTCTGGTATCATCCAATCCACGACGCTTTCCCTGTCTTGAAAAGCTTTGGCAAGGGCTCCCAAAGACAAAGAAATCAATATCATTTAGTTCATTATAATTGATTTTTGTGATATCTTCAAAGGTTTGCTTTGGGGTAAAGTTAGCAAGATAGGTTTTACGAGCATTTTTATCAATTTCAATCATGAACTCATTAGTATGCTCAATTCCTAATTGTTTGAGTGCCCACTCTGGCGCACCGATTCCTGAAAATGCCGTACCGACACGAAGACCTTGTGTGATTGGTTTAGGATTGGCATATGCAACATTATTAATAGGAGTAGAAAAATATAGACAATATTTTACGCGTTCTTTGATACTTAGCTTTTCAAAATCAAGTAGTTCTTTATTGACAATTACAGCTTTAATATAAACAATTTTTCCACTTCGCATAGTTCTTTCATGGGCAACTCTGATGTGGGCTCTTTTACTTCTTTGACCTTTGTTTGTTCCTGCGTTCTTTGTTCCTCTGTTCATTTTTTGTGTCCTTTATTTTTATTTTGTAAGTGACATAATATGACGATCAAAAAGGCGAACTTCAAAGTCCATAAAATGGCAATGGGGGAAAACAAGGAAATGAAAAATAGAGGTAAAAATGACAAAAGTGCCTATTTTAGGGATTTCTAAAATATGAAAAAACTGTATTTTTCGAAAAATAAAAAATAACTTTAAACTGTTTTGGGGTAAATTTATTGAAAAATGAGACGAAAAGCTGAAAATATTTTTTGAGCAATTATGAAAAGCCCTAAATAAAGCCACTTGTTTTTAAAAATAATATAGTGTATTATATTACCTTACAATATAAATAAAAGGTCTTGTGTGGAAAATGGTATAGTGAGTATTTTAAACCTGAAAAATGGAGCGGGGTGTAGTTGTTTGGCGTGGAATATTGCCTATACGCTTGAATTAATTCTCCATCAACACGATAAAGCACTTCATCACACCTACAATCAACAAAGAAAAAACACTATTGATTATAATATTGAAAGTATGTTGCCTTTTACCATTCAAGTACTGCCTATTGTTAAAAATGAGTTCAGCGAAGGTGTCTATGACCTTGGAAGTGATTTTAATTATGCACATACCAAAAAGATTATTGCTAAAAGCAAGGCTATTGTTATCCCTTGTGAATTAGGACACGAAACCATTATTAAAACTATTGCTACTATTCGTTTTGTGTCAGAATTAAATCAAAAAGCTCCTATTTTTGTTGTGATTAATAAATTGCTGCCCTTAGGAAATACGGGGCGTGAAGAAAAATATACCAAAGATGCCGAAGAGCTAATTAGTGATTATACTGAGGAGAGAGTTGATTTTTGTTATATGAGGCATAGTTTTGCTTTATTTCGCAATCTAAATTTTGGTTTTTTCTTTTTGGATAATTACATTGCTCTTGCCAATAACAATGTCCCAAAAAAACCCTTGACTAAACCTTTTGAACTATTACAACATACCAGATGGAAAATTATTGATACCCTTAAAAATGATGACAAAAAAAAAGAACAACTCGAAGAGAGCTCTTTTTACACTAAGCATCAGCAACACTTTCAGGATTTTATCAAACAAGAACCTTTTGAGGATGCAATTAATGGTTATTTCCTTTTTCAAAATAAGCGAGCCATTAAAGACATGCTTATTTTAACCACTCGTATCAAAAAAGCATTGGAGAAAGAATAATGGTAGAAACATGCCAAGAAGAGTTTATTGAAAATATATTAGGTCAATTCGACATCACCAAACGAAAAACCCAAGGGCAAGACCACTCAAAAAACTACCATAAAATTACGATAAGTGTCAGTCAAAAAGACAAAGAGGCTATTGCTACTTATGCCCAAGAACACAACATTAAAGTAAGTGAGCTCATTCGTGAAGCATTAAAAGATAAGGGGGTTTTGAGTTAAGAAAGAGGTGTGAATAACAAAAACTATCTTACAAATCGTAGTTAAGTGAACCAAATAAATATTATTTCGGTACAATAGCCTATTCCACTAAATAGAGCTAAAAATGTTAATTGACAACAAAAAAAATGGTAAAGTTGGAGATATTCTCAAAGAGCATATTGAAAAAAATTGTTCTCTTTCTATTGTTTCATCGTATTTTACGATTTATGCTTATGAGGCTTTAAAGAAAGAGCTTTCCAAAGTTGATGAAGTCAAACTTCTTTTTAGCGCACCTTTTAGTTCCCCTCAAAGCCTTGCATCTTCAAATTTATCAGGCGAAAAAGAAGAAAGCAAATACAAAAACAACCTTCAACATGTAAAAATTGCCAAAGAGTGTGCCACTTGGTTTCAAGAGAAAGTCAAAACCAAAGAGGTAAAAATGGCGGGCATTTTGCCTTTCAATATGTTTCATGCCCACAATGCTTCTGGGGATATTGCCATTCAAGGAAGCTCAAACTTTTCTACAACAGGACTTGGTTACACATATTCAAATGCTTTTCATATGAACACATTGCTTACCGATACTTCTGCCACCAATGATTTTTTAGCCACTTTCAACGAAGTATGGAAAAACGATGCCATTGTTTCAGATATAAAAAAAGAAGTCTTAGCCAAGATTGA
>JAFLKZ010000009.1:0-19182 GCA_019162915.1 Campylobacteraceae bacterium | reverse complement strand
AAGATATTTACTCTAACAAGTCCCCAGAATTTCTCTATTTTTTTACACTCTATCACATCTTCAAAGATTTCATTGGTGAGTTAGATGAAGAGAAAATCATCCGCACCAAAACAGGCTTTAAAAATACCCTCGTATGGAATAAGCTTTACAACTTCCAAAGAGATGGCGTTTTAGGGGCTATTGATAAACTTGAAAAATACAATGGATGTATTATCGCAGATAGTGTTGGACTTGGTAAAACTTTCGAAGCTCTTGCAGTCATCAAATACTATGAACTAAGAAACGATAGAGTATTAGTCTTATGCCCTAAAAAACTAAGAGATAACTGGACACTCTACACCATCAATGACACACGAAATATTCTCTCTGCCGATAGATTTAATTACGATGTTCTCAATCACACAGACTTAACACGCGAACAAGGTATGAGTGGAGAGATAAATCTTGCTACGATCAACTGGGCAAATTATGATTTAATTGTTATTGACGAATCGCACAATTTTAGAAACACCAGCACCAACAAACGAACAAGCAAATCACGCTATGCCAAACTCTTAGAAGATGTTTTACAAAAAGGCGTTAAAACAAAAGTCTTAATGCTCTCTGCAACGCCTGTCAATAACCGCCTCAATGATTTAAAAAATCAATTGGCATTTATCACTGAGGGGAATGATGCAGCATTTCAAGATAATGGCATCAATAGCGTAGAAAACACCCTAAGAAGAGCCCAATCAAAATTCAATGTGTGGCTTAAACTCGATGAAGAAAACAGAACCACCGATAAATTGATGAACCTTTTGAACTTTGATTATTTCAAATTGCTTGATTTAGTGACAATTGCAAGAAGCCGAAAACACATAGAAAAGTATTATGACATTACCGCTATTGGTAAGTTTCCAGAACGCAATAAGCCTATCAATATCAAATCCGACATTGATGTCCAAAACAATTTTCCACCCCTTATCGAAATCAATAAAACCATTAGAAAACTCACTCTATGTGCCTATTCACCTCTCAAATATGTTTTACCTCATAGACGAGAAGAGTACGATAAAAAGTATGATATTCAAGTAGGCAGTGGTGTCTTTAAACAAGTGGATCGTGAACAAAGTTTGATTCACCTTATGCGTGTCAATCTTTTAAAGCGTATGGAAAGCTCCATCAACTCTTTTGCTTTGACGGTGAAAAAGTTACTTGACCGCAATGAAAACCTTATAGCTCTTTTTGAAAAACAAAGTGAAAGTTTTGTGGAAGATATGAGTATTGTCGATGTTGATATAGAATCAGAAGAGTATGCTTCACAACTCATTGGCAACAAGGTCAAAGTGCTTATTGGGGACATTGACCAAATCAAATGGAAGCAAGATTTGGAAAATGACATCTACAAATTAAGAGAGTTATTAAGCATTGCTCATGAGATAGACGCTTCGAGAGATGAAAAACTTCAAACGCTTAAACTTTCCATCAAGCATAAAATAGATAATCCTCTCAACGCTAATAACAAAAAAGTCATTGTCTTTACCGCCTTTGCCGATACAGCAGAGTATCTTTACAACCATATTGCTTCATGGGCAAAAGAAGAGCTTGGTATCCATAGTGCCATAGTCACTGGAAGTGGAAGCAATAAAACAACATTAACCACGAAAAATCAAGACCTAAGCTCCATCCTTACCAATTTTTCACCCCTTTCAAAAGAACGCGATAAAACCTCTATTAAAGAGCACCAAGAGATAGATATTTTGATAGCAACCGATTGTATCAGTGAAGGACAAAATCTTCAAGATTGTGACTACCTTGTGAACTATGATATTCACTGGAACCCTGTTAGAATTATTCAAAGATTTGGACGCATTGACCGCCTTGGCTCAAAAAATGAGAACATCCAGCTTGTCAATTTCTGGCCAAATATGGAACTTGACGAATACATCAACTTAGAAAGCCGTGTCAGTGGCAGAATGGTATTACTCGATGTATCTGCAACGGGTGAAGAGAACATTATCGATGCTTCTGAAAAAGAGATGAATGACCTTGGTTATCGTGCCAAACAACTCAAAGAGCTTCAAGAGAATGTCATAGACCTTGAAGATGTCAGTGGTGGTGTTTCTATCACCGACCTTACCCTCAATGATTTTCGTATGAACCTTATGGAGTATCTCAAAGAGCATGAGCAAAAATTAGCCCAAATGCCTCTTGGTATTCACAGTGTCGTCAAAAGTGACAATGAATTTTTAAAAGAAGCCATAGGCAAAGGAACACTCTTTTGTTTAAAATACCTCAAAAATGACAAACAACAAGAGGGGCATTACTCCTTAGAGCCATACTATTTGATTTTTATGGGTGAAAATAACGAAGTCAAACTGGGCTTCTCAAACGCCAAACAAATCTTAGACACCTACAAAAAACTTTGCCTTGGTGAAAAGCATGGCATCCAAGAAGCCATCGCACTTTTTGAAGCCAAAACGAAAAATTACAACGATATGAGCTTTTATGTAGCACAATTAGAAAGTGCCATTGAAAGCATCGTGGGCAAAAAAGAAGAAGTCGGCTTAGATTCTTTATTTAGTAGAGGGGGCACAAATATCACCGCGCAAAGTTTAGCTTCCAAAGAGGAATTTGAACTTATCTCTTACTTGGTGATTGAATGAGTAAAAGTGTTTTAGAGTATCTCTCCCTTCCCAAAAGTTGCTGTATAGAGCGCAAACTCTACAAAAAGCAATTTATCGAGAACTTCTCATTAAACATTCATGAGCGAAAAGTGTTAAGTGAGTATGTGCAAAGTATCACCTTGGATTATCTTCTCAATCAACACACCATCAACATCCCCCCTTTTTCAAATGAAGAGATAGACTATACCGAAGTAGCTTTTGTGAGTGTCGAAATCACCTCGCAAGACAAGCTAAAAACCCTCTCCAAAATCATCCAATACATTCCATACCCACTGATCGTTATCTTTACATGTAAAGAGTTTTGCTGCATCAACCTTTCCAACAAGCGCATCAACAAATCAGATAGCACAAAACTCTTTGTAGAAGAGGAGTATTTTACCCCGTGGCTCAATCTTGAAAGCCTTACAGCCATTGAAAAAGAGTTTTTGCAAAGCCTACATGTAAAAGAACACCCTTTTACAGATTTGTACGCGTTTTATAAGAGCTATTTAGATAAACTTTTAGCGCTCAATGCCTCAAAATTTAGTGGTAATTTACATGTAAAAGAGACAACCGAAGCATCACTCAAAGAGATACAAGCGTTACATGTAAAGATAAATGAACTCAAAAGCAAGCTCAAAAAAGAGACTGTTTTCAATGCCAAAGTAGCGTTAAATATTGAGATAAAAAAGATGAATGATAAAATAGAAGAATTGAAGGGGAATTTATAAGATGATAATCTCAAAGGGCTACAACTTGAAGTTGCCACAGCCAAATATCTTGAACGATTCGACACCCTTTGAGGAGTTCGCTAATTATACACAAGGGTGGCTTAAACAAATTACGAAAATTTTAAAAGAATATACAAGGTAAGTGTGCATGCAGTGACTTACCGTAAGACTGAAATGATAGCAAAATTTAGCGATAAAAAGTAAGTAACTCCCACCAAGAGATGGGAGAGCCCCTAAGGGATAGAAAGCGTATTGTATCAAAAAGAAAGACAAATGAAAAAAGGACAAGACCCATGCAAGAACTAAAAGGCACATCAAAAGATATCGTCAGCGAAAACATAAAAAAACTAAAAGAGCTATTCCCCGAAGTTTTCAGTGAAGGTAAGATAGATTTTAAAAAGCTTGAAGAGGAACTTGGAAACTTTACATGTAATGAGCCAGAACGCTACAACTTCACATGGGCGGGTAAAAGTGAAGCCAAAAAGATAGCGCAAACACCAAGCACGGGAACACTTAGACCTTGTAAAAAAGAGTCAAAAAACTGGGATACCACGCAAAATCTCTACATCGAGGGTGACAACCTTGAAGTCTTAAAGCTTCTTCAAAAGTCCTACTACAAACAAGTCAAGATGATATACATTGACCCACCATACAACACAGGCAAAGACTTTGTCTATAAAGACAACTTTCACGACAATATCAAAAACTACCTCGAAATCACAGGGCAAGTGGATAGCGATGGCAATAAACTCTCAACCAATAGTGACACAAACGGACGCTACCATAGTGACTGGCTCTCCATGATGTATCCACGCCTTAAACTTGCTCGTAATCTTTTGAAAGACGATGGGGTTATCTTTATATCGATTGATGATAATGAAGTGGCAAATTTGAAAAAACTTTGTGATGAAATTTTTGGGGAAGACAATTTTGTTGGTCAAATGATAAGGCAAAGAATAGAAGGTGGAAAGCAAGATTCTCAAACAATTCAAACAATTCATGAATACTTATTAGTATATGGGAAAAACATTCATAATAAATTAATTAATAAGAAGTTGCAAACAGATTTTGAGCACTATGATAAAGTTGATGAATTCTTTGGAAGAAGAGGAAAATATTATTTAAAACCCTTGTGGAATAGTGGACTTAATTATTCAGAATCATTAACCTACTCAATAGATGCACCCGACGGTACTATAATAAGGTTACCTAACGATAAAAAAACAATTTGGCTATGGAGTGAAAATACATTTTTAGAATGCAAAAAAAATGGTTTTATTGAGTTTGTAAAAAATAAAAATAATGAATATAAAGTTTATTATAAAACTTATCAGTTGGTTGATAAATTTGATAACATAATAGAACGAAGTACTCCTTATAATTCAATGTTTTTAGAGGGGTATACAAATAGGCAATCTGCAAAAAATATAAAATCATTATTTCATGAGACAGATTTATTTGGTTATGCTAAACCTCTTCTTTTTTTAAATGATTTGATTCTCATGGGTTCAGATATAGATGCAATAGTTCTTGATTTTTTTAGTGGTTCATCAACAACAGCACATGCAATCATGCAACTCAATGCAGAAGATGAAGGCAATCGCAAATTTATCATGGTTCAACTTCCAGAAACAACAGACAATGAAGAATATCCAACTATATGTGACATAGGCAAAGAACGCATACGAAGAGCAGGAGAAAAAATCATCGCTGACAATAGCGACAAAGATTTATCAAATCTTGATATAGGCTTTAAAGTCCTTAAACTCGATAGCTCAAATATCAAAGCGTGGGATAGTAACTTTGAAAATGTAGAGGGAAGCCTTCTTAATGCAGTCGAAAACATCAAAGAAGATAGAAGCAGTGAAGATTTACTCTACGAAATCCTTTTAAAATACGGACTTGACCTAACCTTACCTATCGAAGAAAAAGTGATTGATGGCAAAAAAGTATTTGTCATAGGCTACGGTGCCTTAGTCGCTTGCTTAGACGATGACATCACCATCGAAGCAGTCGAAGCCATAGCCAAACTAAAAGAAGAATATCAAAGTGAAATTATGCGAGTAGTCTTCAAAGACGCAAGCTTCAAAGACGCTGTGGTTAAAACCAACGCTTATCAGATATTGAAACAATTTGGCATTGACGAAGTTGTGAGTATATAAAGGAGAAATGAGATGATATATAAATTTAAAACTGAACAGGCTGGAATTGGATTTGATTTTGATGTAGAGTTTGAGCAAAATCAAAAAGTGAATTGTATTATCGGAAAAAATGGTATTGGAAAAACTCAACTTTTGGAAAACATGATAAAAAGTTTGATTTATAGACATTCTATGTTTTTAAATAGCGGTGAGCATAAATATAAAAATCTTTTTATGCAAAAAAATATCCTTGAAAAGATAAAAGAATTAGAGTTAAAACTTCCACTTGCAATAGAGCTAAATGGTGTTGAAATAAAAAATAAAGAGAGACAAAACTGGGGTTATACAACTTTTGAGCATATAGCTGGGAATAGAGACACTTCTTTTGTTTGCAATAAGCCAATAGTCTTTATAGGTGCGAAGAATAGAGGATTTACAAAAAATATTAATCCTGACAATATCAAGATACTTGGAAGTTCGCAAGACAGATTTGTAGAATCAATAACAAGAACTATGAGCTATATAAACGGTGATGGATTAGAGCATGAAGAGATAGCGAACTGGTTTGTATCAAGGCTTATAGTTAATCCTAATTTTGTTATAGCTAATCAAAATAAGACAAATGAAGTTATAGCCGTTTTAAAACTGATAGAAAAACTTGAACCCTCATTGAAACTCGTGATACCTAATGAAAATGGCGGGAATAGCTTGTCAATGCTTTACCATGATGGGCAATTATTGTTAAACAACATTCCATTAAATAAGCTTTCAACAGGATTTGTTTCAATAGTGAAAATATTTCAAGAGATTATTGCAGGATATGGGGGATGGAGTAATCTTGATGATTTGAGTCAAGTTGATGGAATTGTGTTTATAGATGAGATTGAAGCACACTTGCATATTAGTTGGCAGACAAAAATTATCAATATCTTAAAAGAATTTTTTCAAAATACAACTTTTTATATTACAACACATTCTCCTCTTGTTTTAGCAGGACTTAAAGATGGTGAAGCTTATGAGCTTTATAAAGAAGATAATTTTGTAAAAACCAAAGCTATTACAAATGTTGATAATTATGCTTTAAATGATATTGTCAATGAGTTTTTTGGCGTAGACTTGAATAGAGAAAAAATCGATAATCCAAGTTTTGACAAACAAAATAAGGCACGAGCTTTATTACTCAATCTTACAAAATCTCTTGATGGAGATGAGTAATGAAATACTTTTTTGATACGAATGTAATAAGTAACTTAGTAAGAAAAGAAGAAGTAGCCATTACAAAACTTCAAGAATTAGCATCAGACGACAGAAACGAGTTTTATACAAATCAGTTGGTTTTTATGGAGTCATTGAGAGCGATACCCCTAACTCATAAAAAACTTTTTGATAATACAAAGGAGACTCTTGAAAATTTTGAGAAACTTGAAATCACGCAAGATATTTATAATAAAAGTATTGAATTTGCACGATTTTGCAAGAGTAAAGGTATAAGCTTAGGCAAGTGTGAGGCGATTGATTATATTCATTTTATTACAGCTAAATACTATGACTTAGAAATAGTTTCTTTTGATGGAGATATGGCAAGATTGGAAGAAAAATATCAAGAATTTTTAGTTACCAGATAAAATGAAAATCCCAATAATAAGTTTTTTAACATCAACCTTATTGGTATTATCAGTAGTTTATGATTTTACTTATTTGAGTGCTTTAAATTTATCTTTTTCTCAAATACCAACGACTATATCAGACCATGTAAGAAGTTCTCTTATATGGACGCCATTACTATTTTTAGGATTATTTTTATACTTCATTATTGAAATGGTATTAAAACGAGCAGAAAAAGGAATGAGTGAAGAAGAGATTATCAATACTTCGCCTAATCCAAAATTTACAAGAATATTTAGAGAAAGTCCTCGATATGGCATTGTATTTACTGCGATAATTGTCCTAATTGGCTTTTTGTTTGGAGTTGATTATAAATTAAGTGCTATACAATGGTCTTTACTCATCTTGTGGCTTATTGTTTTTGAATGGATTTTTACTCATGAGCGAATTCTCATTAAATTTCCGAGAGAACTTCCTCTGATTTTTCTTGTTTTTGGTGGAATGTTAATTTATGTGTTATTTCAAGGTGCAATAGATGCCAAGAGGGCTTTGGCTAATCCAGAAAATACTACCTACTTTGAGTTAAAAGACAAAAGGATAATTGAGAAAAAACTTTTGAGAAACTTTGAAAATTTCTCTTTGATTTACGACAATTCAACAAAAAACATAGAAGTTTTATTAAAATCAGAAGTAGTCTATTTTGGTTTTGAGGCGAATAAGAAAAATGAAACTAATAATAAAGAGATTAAACAATGAAAATACAATTTGAAAGCAATTTAGAATACCAAGACCAAGCCATAAGTGCTATTGTAGATATTTTTGAGGGGCAAGAGGTTTGTCAAAGCAACTTCTCTGTTTCAAGAATGACCGATAACATTTTACATAGCATTCACAATGAATTGGGTATAGGCAATAGGCTTGAACTTCTTGATGATGAGCTTTTAGCAAACATCCAAAAAATTCAACTTCGCAATGGACTTGGTGCTTCTAAAAAACTTGAAAGTATGGACTTTTCAGTGGAAATGGAAACAGGAACAGGTAAAACCTATGTCTATCTCAAATCCATTTTTGAACTCAATCGCAAGTATGGCTTCACCAAATTTATCATCGTTGTGCCCTCTATTGCCATCAAAGAAGGAACAAAAAAGACGCTTGACATTACCAGTGAGCATTTTAAAGCCATTTTTGACAATGTCAATTATGACTATTTTATCTACGATAGTTCCAACTTGGAGCAAGTAAGAGATTTTGCTACAAGTAGCGATGTACGCATTATGGTCATTAACATCGATGCATTTAGAAAAAGTTTCACCGATCCAAGCAAAGATACCAAAGCCAATATCATTCATCGAAATAACGATAGACTGAGTGGCTTAAAACCCATAGAATTTATCTCTTCAACCAATCCTATCGTCATCATCGATGAGCCTCAAAGTGTCGATAATACACCAAAAGCCCAAGAAGCCATCAAAACCCTCAATCCTTTGTGCCGACTTCGATATAGCGCCACACATATCAATGCTTACAATTTGATGTATAAGCTCGATAGCATTGATGCGTATGATAAAAAACTGGTCAAACAAATCGAAGTTGCCAATGTAAAACTCAGTGAATCAGCCAATAACGCCTATGTAAAACTTTTGAGCGTTAAAGCAACCCCAAGAAGTGCCCAAATAGAGATAGATATCAACCAAAGTGGAAAAACGGTTCGTAAAGTTGTCACAATCAAAGATGGCGAAGACCTTTATGAACTTTCTAAGGGAAGAGATATTTATAGTGGCTTTACAGTCAATGACATTTACATCGAAAAGGGTAAAGAGTTCATAGAATTTACCAATGGCACAAGTGTCGATATAGGACAAGCCATAGGCGACCTTGATAGCGATAGCATCAAACGCTTACAAATAAGACGAACCATAGAAGAGCATCTAAACAAAGAAAAGCTTCTTAACCCACAAGGCATCAAAGTGCTTTCACTCTTTTTTGTTGATAGAGTGGCAAATTACCGTGAATATGACAGTGAAGGCAATGCTCAAAAAGGTAAATACGCCAAATGGTTTGAAGAAGAATACAAACAAATCATCAAGCAAAGAGCTTATGAAGATTTATTTAAAAGCATCAAAGACTTAGATACCGAAGTAGAAAAAATCCACAATGGCTATTTTTCAAAAGATAAAAAAGGTGTTTTAAAAGAGAGTACGGGCAACAATGCTGAGGATGAAGATACTTTCAATCTCATTATGAAAGACAAAGAAAAGCTTCTCTCATTTGAAAGCTCACTTCGTTTTATCTTCTCACATAGTGCGCTCAAAGAGGGATGGGATAACCCAAATGTCTTTCAGATTTGTACGCTCAATGAAACCAATTCAGCAATGAAAAAGCGCCAAGAGATAGGACGAGGTCTTAGAATTTGTGTCAATCAAGAAGGTGCAAGGGTATATGGGTTTATCAACAATACTTTGACAGTTATGGCAAATGAAAGCTATGAAGAGTTTGCGAAAAGCCTACAATCTGAAATTGAAAGTGAAGAGGGCATTAAATTTGGTGTTATCCAAGAGCACTTTTTTGCTAACTTGCCTATCAAAAATGATGCTGGAGAAATGCACTATTTAGGATTTGAAAAAAGTGAAGCGTTGCAGCATTATTTGCTTGACAAGGGATATATTAACACCCAAGGCAAAATCCAAGATACGCTCAAAACAGCACTCAAAGAAAATACTTTCAAAGTCCCAGAAGAGTTTGCATCTATACAAGAAAATATCATCCAATCTATCAAGAAAGTTGCTGGTGGTCTTAATATCAAAGATGCTTCTGATAAAAAATTGGTCACACTTCATAAGCAGATTTTATTGGGTGAGGATTTTCAAGCCCTTTGGAATGAAATCAAATACAAAACAACCTATCGTGTCAATTTTGATGTAGAAGCCTTAGTTGGTGCATGTGCACAAAAGATAGCTGATGAGCTAACATTTGGTAAAATCAAATATGTCTATTCAAAAGCTAAAAATAAAATCACACGCGTGGGTGTAGAGATTGATGAAAGTAGCATTATTGAAAAGTTTAGTGATGCAGAGGTCGTTCAATACCAATTGCCAGATATCGTGACATACCTTCAAAATGAAACAAAACTCACACGCAAAAACATTGTTGATATATTAATCAAAAGCGGCAAGTTAGAGAGCTTTAAAAACAACCCTCAAAAATTCATTGATGGGGTTATTGCGATTATTCGTAAAACGATGAGTATCTTTATCGTCGATGGTATCAAATACCATAAAATTGGTGATGAGTTCTACTATGCCCAAGAGTGTTTTGAGGACAAAGAACTCTATGGCTATTTATCTTCTAACATGCATAAAAATAGAGAAAATAAATCTATTTATGACTATACCGTTTATGACTCTGATATTGAAAAAAGTTTTGCGAAGTCGTTCAATGAAAATGAAAATGTCAAACTCTTTACAAAATTGCCTTCATGGTTCAAAATCAACACACCCCTTGGAGGCTACAATCCAGACTGGGCAGTGCTCATTGAAAAAGATAATGAGGAAAAGCTTTACTTTGTAGTGGAAAGCAAAGGAAGCCTATTTACAGATGATTTAAGAGACACCGAAGAAGCAAAAATAAAGTGTGCCAAAAAGCATTTTAATGAGATATCTTCGAAGGCAACATTGGTTTTACATAATACATTTGAAAGTTTTTCTGAACATTTTTAGAAGGAAAATAGCAGTTGTTTTAGTAGTGTTAAAAAAAGAGTGAAGATTTTAACATAGGTCAAAATCCTCTATTGTTTGTAGAACTATGAGCCTAAAAGTAGCATTTTGGATTAAAATACTACTTTTTATAGGTTTATGTATAAGATAGTTTTGATATGAGATTTAATTTATTTTCTAATGAAAACTCTTTGCCATAAGTTTCTATTGTCAATTTTTGGTTTTCTTGTTGTGAATGTCCCACTGTATCCATTAAAATTGTTATCATTAAAGGGTCTATATTCATTAATTTTTGTACCACAGTACCCCTAAAACTATGAAAAACCCAACCTTGACCTTGTTCAATAACCATATACAATATTTTTAAAACTCTTTTATCCAATTTATTCATATCTTTTAATGGATTAAAATTCATTTCAAATAATGCAGAATAATCTAAACCAAGTAAAGTTGGATGCAATGGCACTTTTAATACCTGTTGGACTTTTTGATTTTGTAATGTCAAAATATCTTATATTAGTTTTATCATCATTTTTTATTTCTTTTAAACCTATGATTTCTTCTACCCTCATACCAGTAAAAGCAGCTGTTATGAAAATTAAATACATATATTCTTCACAATTTTGATGAACATATTTTAAAATTTCAATAACTTGTTCATCATTGAAATTTTTTCTATTTGACTTTTCTTCTTTTAGTGGGTCTAATGCTAATAGTGAATTTTGTTCTATTAAATTTCTTTTAGTAGCAAAATCTAAAAAATTCTTAGTATAAGAAACAATATTGTTAATTGTTTTAGGATTTAATTCTTCTTCAATCAACTTATTTCTAAATTCTTCAAAATCTTTATAATTTAATCTATTAACATTATCATTTCTAAAAAATAAATTCAACTTGTTAAAAACAGAATTATATTGTCTAAAAGAAGACAAAGAAAGTTTTGAAGTTCTTTTTTTATTAGCTATAAATTCATCATAAATTTGTTGAAAAGTGATTTTTTCATAACCATTTAAATTTTTATCTTTAATAAGATTAGGATTAATATCTTCTTGTTGTTGTTTTGTTTGTATAGAACTAAGATGTTTGGCATATTCTATTAATTTTTCTAATTCTTGGGGTGTATCATATTCAAGAAGTAGTTTCATCCCTTTGTCATTGATTTCAAACATTGCTTTTAAATCCTCTTTCTTCATTGATTTTAATAACTTAGCTCTTATTATAGCTTTTTTGAGATTAGAAGTTTTAAGAGATTTTCTATAAAGTTTATACTCTATCCTAATTCTAAAATAGTAGATGTTGTTATATTTATAGAGATTGAATGTATCCATTTTTTGATTAAATGTATCCATTTTCAAGGCAGGCAGGGAAGATAATGCTTTGGAAGTGCCTATTTTAGGGGATTTTGATGAAATGGCGGGCAGAGGGGGATTCGAACCCCCGGTGAGTTGCCCCACGGCCGCGTTCCAGGCGACTGGATTAAACCACTCTCCCATCTGCCCAATTTTGTAGAAAAAGATTGTAGTCAAAAATGGCTTAAACTGTCATTTTATTACCGTTTCTTCACGGTACTCTTTTTCGCTACGGGGCGATAATCCACGATTGTGGTGGTTCCTTTTCCAGGGTAACGTTTCATTTCAAAATGTTCTTTAAGTTTTGCTAAGAGTGAGGTCATTTTACTTGAGCCGTAGGTTCTTGGATCAAAGTCTGGATATTGGCGTTTAATGTATTGACCTGCGGCTGAAACACTTGCCCAACCTTCTTCATCTTGGGTTTTTTCAAAGCCTACATGTAAGATTTTAATGAGCTCTTTGAGAGAGTTTTCCGTTGATTCTTTAGTGGATTTTTCTTCAGATTCTTCTTCTTGTAATTCATTATTAAACTTGAGATTTTCAGTGAAAATAAAATCATCACAAGCATTTCTAAATGAGATAGGCGTTTTGTGCTCACCAAATCCAAACACATAAATTTCAGACTCTTTCAACCTAGAAGCAAGTTTGGTAAAGTCACTGTCACTTGAAACGAGTGCAAAAGCATTAAATTTTTGTGTATAAAGTAAATCCATCGCATCAATCATCATCGAAGCATCCGTAGAATTTTTTCCTGTCGTATAAGCAAACTGCTGAATGGGTTGAACGGCAAGTTCATTGAGACTATCTTTCCAATTTTTAAGATAATTACTCGACCAGTCACCGTAAGCTCGCTTTACAACAATGTGCCCATGGGTCGCAAGTTCTGCTAAAATAAGCTCTAATTTGCTTTGTTGCGCATTATCCGCATCAATGAGTACAACAATCCTTTTTTGTTCGTTAATATCTTTCATGGAAACTCCTTGCACTAAATCTTATAGAAATTATAGCTTTTATCTCCCACGACTTAGCCTGATGTCATACGATAGACATGAAATATAGTGTATAATTTTGGCTTCAAATAGTGATTGACCTCAAAATTATCTAAACTCATAGGAATTTATTCATGTCTACTCATCCCATAACTACTGTAAAAGTTGAAACCGCAGATCCTTCCTCATTGGCTCTTTTTGGCCTTGCCATGGTAACTTTAGTTGCTTCTACCCAAAAAATGGGTGTCACTGAAGGTTTATCGCTTATCATTCCTTGGGCAATCTTTTTAGGAGGAGGCGCTCAATTATTTGGCTGTATTGGAGATTTTAAACGCAATAATGTTTTTGGCGGAACTGCTTTTGGTGCTTTTGCTCTTTTTTGGTGGTCTGTTGCGGCATCATGGTTGATTAAAATGGGAGTTTTTGGCCCAGAATTAGCAAAGTCTGTCGATACAAAACAACTAGGATATGCCTTTATCGGGTATCTCATTTTTTCTCTGTTTATGACTTTTGGATCTATGAAAAATAACAAAGTACTTTTTAGTATTTTTGTTCTTATCGATTTTCTTTTTATTGGACTCTCTTTGAGTATCCTTACAACGGGTTCACTAGCAGAATTTGGACATCATCTTGCTGCTTATTCAGAACTTTTGATTTCACTACTTTCTTTTTACCTCTCCGCTGCTACGGTTTTAAATCCACACTTTGGCAGAGTCGTTTTACCTACTGGTAAGGCATTGATGCAGTAAAAAGTTTTAATATTTTTTTATCTACGGTGGAGATTGCTAGTTTTTCAATCTCCTCTACATCAAACCAACCCTCAACTTCTTGTATGGATTCACACAAAAGCACTTCAAGTTCAAGTTTAAAATGTGTGTAAACGTGCTGAACCGTTCCTAATTTAGTATATTTTGCTGGTAACTCTTCGATTTGCACAAATCCCCATAAACCATGAAGTAACCGCTCTTTTCTTTGAACCAACCCTAATTTTCCCTCTTTTTGCATCACCAGCGCTATCTTTTTTCGCACAGGAACAGGAGCTTTTTTCTTTGGCAATCGATACATTTCAGGCTCATTTTGACCAAGACACTTTACATGTAAAGGACACTTGGCACACATAGGTTTTTTTGCAGTGCAAATCATAGAGCCCAAATCCATCATGGCTTGATTGTGTTCGTAAGGGTGCTTTACATGTAAAAGCTCCCAAGCCTTTTCCCACAACTCTTTTTCATTGCTTACATGTAAACCAAAAAAACGACATAAAATGCGTTTAACATTAGCATCCAGAATAGGCAAAGTTTGATGATAGGCAAAAACACAAATAGCATGTGCCGTACTTTTGCCGATACCTTTTAACGCGATAAGCTCTTCCACACTTTGAGGCAAAATACCTTTACATGTAAACGCAGTGTGATGAAGATTCCTCGCTCTTGTGTAGTAACCAAGTCCTTCCCATTTTTTTAAGACATCATCTAAATGGGCATTTGCTACATCTTGCAAAGTAGGAAAAGCGCTCAAAAAAGGAAAATAAAACCGTTCTACTACTGTTTTTACTTGAGTTTGTTGCAACATAATTTCACTGAGGTAGATATGATAGGCATCGGTCGTATTGCGCCATGGAAGGTCGTGACGACCAAAGGCGTTATACCACTCAAAAAGCTTTTCTTGTGGGCTCAATCCAAACACCACTCAATAGGTTTTAAACCTTTACATGTAAGATATTCATTGGTTTTTGAAAAAGGTTTTGAGCCAAAAAATCCACGATATGAAGAAAGAGGGGAAGGATGTGGCGCTTTTAAAATAAGATGTTTTTGAGTGTCTATCAAACTCTCCTTTGTAGCAGCAGGAGCGCCCCAAAGGATAAATACCAAATGCTCTTTTTGTGTGCTTAATATGCTAATTATGGCATTGGTAAAGTTTTCCCATCCTTGATTACGATGAGAATACGCTTCTCCAGCACGCACCGTTAAAACGGTATTGAGCAAGAAAACGCCTTGCTTCGCCCATGCTGTGAGATTTCCATTTCGAGGAGGAGGGCAATGCATGTCATCCCTTAACTCTTTAAAAATATTTTGCAATGAAGGAGGATTAGCAATGCCTTCTTGTACTGAAAAAGAGAGTCCATGTGCTTGTCCTGCCCCATGATAAGGGTCTTGTCCGAGTATAACCACTTTTACGTTGTCAAAAGGAGTATAGTTAAAAGCATTAAAAATATTTTTATTTTGAGGATAAATGATTTGCGTACTTTGTTCGTGGAGTAAGAATATTTTCAACTTTTCAAAATAAGGCTTTTGAAATTCATCCAATAACACTGCTTTCCAACTCTCTTCAATTTTTGGATTTATCATAGTTGCCTTTTTTTAAGAAATTTCGGGTAAAATACGTTTCGCCTTCTTCTAGACCTGTGCAATGTCTACTAAAAATATCGCTTCAGGGTGGGAACACAGCAGAGCATTTTTTTTAGGTGTGTGCCGCAGTCATCTGGAAGAGGGTTTTTAAACTCCCAAATAATTTTCTATCTCCAAAGCTAACTCATAAAAATTAACTTTTCCCATTTGCCCATTTTCTTTGAGTTTTTCTTTAATATATTTTCTTCCCTGCAATAACTCTTTAGATTTTACGCCATGAGAAATAGAAAGTGTCGCTTCAATAAACGCTGAAATTCTGTCACAATTTTTAAGAGCTAATCCATCAATTGCATTATATTTATCTTCATTATACGCACTTAAATCATTAACAATTTCAATACCATTTTGATTTATTTTATTTAAAAATTCATCTTTTTGATTGTCACCGTAGAGTCCTAAAAGATATTTAAACGAAGGAACAATACTCTCAGGCAAATAAGGTAAAATTTCTTCTTCAATCAATTTAATTTCAAACTCACTTATGATGTCATCCAAACCGCTCACTGAGTATTTAACAGGGCTAATGATATCACGCGTTAAGGCCTCTGGAAAATCGTGAAAAAGGGCACAAAAAAAGTTATTTTCTACTCGTATATCACATGCTTTAATAGAAAGTGAATAAAAATAACCCAAAATAGCCACAATGAGCATATGTCCTAACACTGAAGTTTCAGGAATTCTAGGTGTTTGCGCCCAGCGCTTTTGAAAACGAAGCCTTCCACTTAAATCAACAATTTTAGAAATTTTCTTATTCATCGCCATCTTGCGCACGCCGATAAGCTCATAATAATCTTCGATTTCCTCATCAACTGCTTCTTTGACTCTATCGATATTGTTCAAAAATTGACTGGTTTGATAAACGATAGAAAATTCCCATTTGGTTGCCATATAAGAAGCTGCTTTAAGGATAAAACGCTCTTTTTTATACATGGTAGGATTGTTCAGATAGGTTTCAAATCTTTTATAAAAAGCGCCCTCTTCAATGTCACTCAAAGAATCATATAATTGCTCTAGTACCCACGTATTGATCTCTTTTTCTTTTTTTTGAAGTGCTCTTCTAAAAACATCAGGGCGGATATCTGTTACTACGACACGACGCAAAAATTCAAAAATTCCTGATTCTATCATAGAAACCATATTGACACTATCTTTCACTTCCATTTTGGCTAAAAAATAAGCAATGATAAACTTATGTGCTTGTTTATCAAGCTCTACAAGTTCAACCATCCTTGGATAGTCATTCCATCTTTGAATCGAAGCAGCGCCAAAGAACTGTTCAATAAGTTTGGGACTTAGCATCCTATTTCTTTACCCACAACATTAGAATCGATTTCGATAACGGTATGAACATTGCCACGTGGATTAAAATCTGCTACAACTTTGAGCCATTTAGGGTTTATTTTTGCTACTAACATATCATAAATTTCATTAGCACTGTTTTCATGACTAACATGGCGTGTCATGAAGCTATTAATATAGAGTTTAATCGCCTTTAGCTCAACAACAAACTCTCCTGGAATATAATCTATATAGATAGTGGCAAAATCAGGATAACCGCTACGTGGGCAAAGACAACAAAACTCAGGAAAAGTGAGTTTAATCATATAATTTTTTTGGTTTTTATTAGGCCATATTTCTAAATCTTTTTCTACATCAAATTTATTGATAATTTCTTCACCATATTTCATTCTAATTCTCCTACAATTTGTTCTAAATTTTTTGGTTTTGAGATAAAAAACCCTTGTATAAAATCAGGCTTCAACGCTTTTATCTTTTCAAAAAGGAGTTCTTTATCTGCAAATTTTATCATACTTTTTACATGTAAAGTTTTAACTAACTCGAGATATAACTCTAAAATTTTTCCTTGCCGCTCGTCTTCTATCTTCTTCGTAAATTCTATATCAAATTTCACCATATCTATGGGAAGGTGTTTAATGTACTCAAGACTACAATTGTTTCCTCCAAAATTACTCAGTGCTATTTTGAAGCCTTCTTTTTTATAACTTACAATAATTTCACGAAAACGATTCATATCTTCATAACTATTTATTTCAGAGATTTCTAAAATAAATTGATTGGGATTAATTTTTTTTTGACGAAAAAGATTGAGCAAATAGACTTTAAAACTATTATTTCGTAAAGAGACAGGCGAAATATCAATGCTAAAAAGTATATTTTTATCTAATAATGGATAAATTTCATCTAACAAAATAGGGAAAATCTTTTCATCAAAATCTTTTTCACGACCAGCATAATTAACTATTCTTTCAATTTGTCCTTTTGATAAAGAACCATTTTCTTTTGAATATATTTTTGTTAAAACCTCTAAAATTTCTATCTTTTGAGTTTCAACATTTATTGAAGGCTGATACTTGAAAAATATTTGATTGTTTTTTAGTGCATCCTCTACAATCTGTTCAAAGATATCTGGCTTAATATTAGGAAGTTCAAGATCACTTTTTTTATTTTCAGCTAAAAGTATAAAAAGTTGTTCAATTGTATTTTTAACGTTTTGATCATAGTCTGCTTCAATCAATGAAAATTCTATTTTCACTTCTATATTGTTAATACCTTTATTTTTCAACTCTTTTGAAAATATTGTCAATAAGTGGGTTAACTCTTTCTTCGAGTGTTTAATAACTAAAAGAAAATTACCGCCTCCAAATCTTCCAATAGGTATATTTTTAAAACGATAACTTTTGAGAAATTCATCTAGTTTTTGAGTTAAACTTTTAAGTAATTGATCACTATTTGAAATTCCATATCGCTCATTGATATCAGCAATATTGTCTACATGTAAAAGAATAACCGTATTATTTTTTTTATCTTTTACTTTGGCTATTTTAGCAACTATCTCTTTTCTTATAAATGCTTTTGTCGTAAAGTCTATCAATGTTCTTTTATAACCATTATAAATAAGATAAAAAATGTAATAAACATATATAGGAATAAGCAATACTAAGAGGACAAAATTATTAATATTATTATTAAAAATAGTAAAAGCATAAAAAAATATGACTATCAAAATAAAGAAAGGAAAAACGATTTTAAGCGCTATAATAAATCTATTTTCCCTCTCTTTAATTTCAGAATAGAGCATTAGACGTCCAAATGTTTTACATCTTTGGCATGGTCTTGAATATACTTTCTACGAGGTTCGACTTCATCTCCCATGAAAAGGGTAAAGGTATCACTTGCAATTTCTGCATCATCTACTTTTACTTGCAACAATCTTCTATTTTCTGGATTCATAGTTGTTTCCCAAAGTTGTTCAGGGTTCATCTCACCAAGACCTTTATAACGCTGAATATAAGCACCTTTTTTAGCATTTTTTTCAATATTATTAAGTACTTCTATTGGATCTTGTCCATCAAATACGTCAAAATCTCGCTCAACTATTTTTTTGTGAATATAAAGTGCCTCTTCATATAAAGGATTCGTATAAAAAGTATCATCAAGTAACAATTCTTCTAAACCATCTTTTGTTTGAATAAACAAATGCAAACTATCATCATTGATATAGTAATTGAGCATGTTATAGCCAATATTAGTAATAAACTTGTTAATTTCATTAAAGAGTTCTTGTGATGGAAGTGTTATT
>JAFLKZ010000113.1:60071-68952 GCA_019162915.1 Campylobacteraceae bacterium | reverse complement strand
AAAAAGAAAGGAGATAACATGGAAAAAATTAAAAGAGGTAATGTGAGACATGAGTCTTATACGATTAAACAACGAATTGATGAAGTCATACATGATTTGAGATATGAGAAGACTATACATATGACTGATGATAAAAATCTAAAATTTCAAAATGTAATTTTTCACAAGTTAGGTCGTAAATATTTTGAATATGGACATCAAGAGAATAAAAAAAGTATAGATAAAATTAAAGAAGATATTTTAGATGAAATAACAAAAACAAGAGAAGAACATAAGGTATTATTTAAAAAATATAATAAAAGAAGTTTGAGAGAAGAGAAATACAATAGTATAAATCGAGGAATTTTGACATTTGAAAATCAACGATTTAAAAGTAAAACAAAACAAGAAAAGGAAAAATTTATAAAAGATGGTTATGAACGGATTAAAAAATATTGTGAATTAAAAAAAATAAAATTGTTGTATGTTGTTTATCACGATGATGAAGAGTCAGGACATTTTCATTATATGACTTCTAATTTTTATGAAGAAGACAATAAATTAAAATCATTAAATATCAAAAAAAATAAAAATATGGGTAAAGAACTACAAGATTTTTATTATGAAAATTTTACAAAAAATCATGGATATGAGAGAGGTTTAAGTAAGGAGCTAACAAAACGAAAACATCAAAAATTAGGAACAAGTGAAAGAGAACAAATTTTAGAGAGTGTAAAAAGAGAAGTAAGTATAGAGATACAAACATTAAAAAACAAAGTTAAAGAAGAAAAAGAAAATGTTAAAAATAAAGTAAAAATAATTGAAGAATATAGACAAAATGAAACAAAATTAA
Organism: Campylobacteraceae bacterium; assembly: GCA_019162915.1. Lineage (GTDB taxonomy): Bacteria > Campylobacterota > Campylobacteria > Campylobacterales > Sulfurospirillaceae > Sulfurospirillum. Next base: position 68,120 of record JAFLKZ010000113.1, on the reverse strand, counting down.
ATACAAAAATATATGACTTACATACTGATAAAGTTGATATCCAAGAAAAATTAAATACTGAAACAACTTCTAACAGATTAAAAAAAATAAAATTAAAATGTTGGGAAATCTATGATGATTTAAAAGATAAAATAACAGAATTTAAAAGAATTACAACAGATGAACAAAAAACATTACATAAATTAAATAAAAAAAGAATTACGGACATTAAAAAACGAGAATATGAAAGTGAAATAGATAAAATTCAAGAAAATTTTAGATATGAATTTCAGATGGAATTTAATGGAATAAACTTTAAATATCAACTTGAAGATATAGAAAATGAAAAAGAACAACATTTTACACAAATTAAAAAAGATATTGAAAGTTCACTATCTTTATAGTATGTTTTAATTACTTTCTACCTTTTTTTGTTTCTTTTTAAACACAGAAAACCCCATAAATTTCAAGTTTGACATCACTATAACCCTTTGGAGGGTTATAGTATCTAATACACCACAAACCCCTATTTTATTACATCATTTTGATGTAATAAAATATAAACAAAATACAACATTTAGATATAATATGACAAGTGAGAAACTTATGAGAAACTTAAACACAGGATAAAAATATGCATCAAACCCCCAGTATATCGTGGTTTGGTGGATTTTGTGGTATACCTCTTGACACCACTAAACTACTAAAAAACAATCAAAACTCCCTAAAATAGGCACTTTCAACATCACTTTAAGGTTACGATTTAAGCCCTTTGGTTACCCTAATCTTATTTTGCCCCTTAAAATGGTCTGTTTTGAGTTCCAAAATTTTATTAAAAAGGGTTTCCATGTACTTTATTACTGCTTCCATAGATTTACAATTCTTAGACATCATCAAAGAGAATGATAGCCTTATCATTGATGAAGATATGCCAGTGCTTGACGGTGATTTAGTTCTACTTCAATCAGGCGGTAAAAAAGGCGTTGCTATGTTTTCAGATTTAATGACTATTAATGAGGGCGTGAGTTGTCACGTCATACATTCAGTTAATAAACCTTGCAAGGATAGCGATAGAGCTTTAAGACTTCAAAAGTGTGGGCTATGAATTAGAAAAAGATAGTTGATTGCGTCAATGTCTGTACTGCTGACGTACTGCTTTTAAAAGGCTGGTTGAAATTGTAATTTCGGCTATCATTGCCGAACCCAGCCTTTTAACCTTAAGCCAAAATACCCTCATTATTTTTCATTTCTTAAACCATTTCACTAATAAAATGCCATTTTTCAGCGTTTAACCTTAAAAAATAGTACCTTAATTTTACTAAAGCCCTAAAGTAGGCACTTTCAGCAAAATATCTAATTATTGAAAACAAACATTTTCAATAATTAGCGTAAATTTGAATGTTTTTGGTTTCAAAAGTTTAAAAATGCGCTAGTTAAGATAGCTTATAAAGTGGAGTATAGATACTTGATTTTGAAATCTATAAATATCCGCCAATATGTTTACTTTATATCAAAAATATTTAACATAAAGACTTTATTATAGGTATTTATAATCAGCCAAATAATCCGCCATTCTTCTTTATTGGGCAAAATATCTTTGCTAATATTGGTTCTATATTAAAATAAAAACAATAATACAAGTTATTTGGATTTTCAATAAAAATTTGTAAGAGGCATTGTTAAGTGAAGTGCAAATCTATTTATTTAAAATATATGGCTAGTCCTACTATTTGTTTGACACTTAGACACTATGCTGTCCAAGCATCTGGATATACTGCTATAAGAAATTAAAAGTAAACATTTTTAATAATTAGGCTATCTAACTATGCAAATCTGGATGAATGGAAAATGAGAAATCTATATTAAAAACTTTCTTTCAGCCCCAAGCGTCTATAATAAAGAATCACATTAAATGAATGGTTTTAAATGAATAAACTCACTTTGTCCCAACTAGAACAACATCTTTTTAGCGCCGCTGATATACTTCGTGGAAAGATGGAAGCAAGCGAATTTAAAGAATATATTTTTGGTATGCTTTTTTTAAAGCGTCTTTCAGACCAGTACGACGTTGAGTACAATAAAGTAAGCGATAACTACAAAAATGATGGTCATGACGATGCTACCATGGAGATACTTCTAAAAAATCATAAATTTACTTTTACAATCCCAAAAAATGGCAGATGGGAAGCGCTAAGGCACCTCAAAAAGAACATAGGTGAGAATCTAAATACTGCGCTGATAGCAATAGAAGAAGCAAATATATCATCACTTGAAGATGTATTAAAGCATATTAACTTCAATAAAAAAGTAGGTAATTCCAAAATACCTGATGCCAAACTCCAAGAACTCATTCAGCACTTTGACAAGATTCGTTTACGTGATGAAGATTTTGAATTTCCAGATCTACTAGGTGCAGCTTATGAATACCTAATTAAGTACTTTGCAGACAGCGCTGGTAAAAAAGCAGGAGAGTTTTATACACCAAGTGGAGTGGTTACGCTACTGGTTAAAATCCTTGATCCAAAACCCGGCATGAGCATTTATGATCCGACAGTTGGAAGCGGTGGTATGCTTATCCAAGCAAAAGAGCATATCAAAGAGATATATAACTCCAATGACTTTTCACTCAGTGGCCAAGATGCCATAGCAACTACCTAGGCGATGTGTAAGATGAATATGATTTTACACGGCATATCAAATGCAGACATAAAGAACGAAGATACACTAGAAAAACCGCTTCACACAAAAGACGGTCAACTAATGCAGTTTGATAGAGTTATAGCAAATCCTCCTTTCTCTCAAAACTATAAAAAAGCAGATATGACTTTCAAAGAGCGTTTTTCTCATTTTATGCCTGAGGGTGGGAAAAAGGGTGATTATATGTTTGTTCAGCATATGATTGCATCTCTTAAAAGTAGTGGAAAAATGGGCGTAGTTATGCCACATGGAGTTCTATTTCGTGGGAGCGAAGAGGGGAAATTTAGAGAACATCTCATCAAAGAGCTTGGAATACTTGAAGCAGTCATCGGTTTACCATCGGGGTTATTTTACGGCACAGGCATACCAGCTTCATTGCTCATCATCAACAAAGCAAAAAAGGATGACAAAATCCTTTTCGTCAATGCAGACAGAGAGTACAATGAGGGAAAAAATCAAAACCACTTAAGAGCCGAAGATATAGAAAAAATCAACTTCGTATATCAAAATGTACTAGAGCTTCCTAACTACTCAAAACTTGTCAGCATTAAAGAGTTAGAAAAAGAAGATTTTAATCTAAATATACGGCGCTATGTAGACAACACGCCACCATCAGAACCTCATGATGTAAAAGCACATCTACGAGGCGGGATTCCAAAAGTTGAATGGAACAGCGTTTTGACTGCTAGCTATCAATTAACGCCAAATGACATCTTTCAATCAAAAGATGAAAATTATTATAAATTTACAGAAATCATACAAGCCAAGCAAAACATCAGAGAAGTGCTAGAGTCCTCAAAAGGCTTTAAAAACACAGATGTGATGGTTCTACATGTAATCTCCACATGGTATGATGAGTATCAATCCCTTGTTGATGTTGACTCTAGCGATATAGCCACACTCTATGTTGAGGGCTATGCTCTCATAGAAAAAGCATTTACAAAAACAACTCATGAAGTGATAGACCGCTTTAAAATCAGAGGCATCTTCGCTTCATGGTGGGATGCAAATAAATTTACCATCAAGTCCATAAAAAATAGTGGTTATGACTACAACCTTTTAAGCGATAGTTTTTTAAGTAGCAGTGACTTTGTAGCTTTACTAGATAAAGAGGCGTTGACTCTACATGTAAAGTATATGGAGCTACTTAAAAAGTTAAAATCAGCCAAAGAGGAAAACGACAAAGTAGTTACGAGAGATAAAATGGCGGAGTTTAAAGAAAAAATATTTATAAATATAGCTGATGCAAAACCTCTAGTAGTAGAACAATTCAAAAATGATGCTTTGCAAATAGCGCAAAGATACCTAAGTGAGAAAAAACAAGCCATCATCGCAAACATAGAAAACCTTTGGGATAAATACCAAGTGAGTTTGGCAGAGATAGAAGATGAACGAGACACGGCAACCAAAGAGATAAAAGCATTTTTAACGGAACTTGGATATCAATGAGTGAAGTTATGAATGTGCCTGATGGATGGAAGAATGCTATCTTAAAAGATATTCTCAGTAATAAAACTAAAAAGGCTGAAGCTACGCGTGAGATTCCAATAATTGATTTAGAAAATATAGAACAAGGCACAGGTAAACTAGTTCTCAATAGCTGGGCTAATGATTTTCCAAAAGATAAAATACAATTTACTTGTGGGAATATTTTATTTGGAAAATTAAGACCTTATCTGCAAAAATTTTGGTTTGCAAATTTTAATGGAGCTTCTACATCTGAATTATTAGTACTTGAAGCGAAAAAAAATATTGATGAAAAATTCATTTTTTATGTAATTCATATGAGTAGATTTTTATCTTATGCAGATAGATTTTCATATGGCACTAAAATGCCTCGTGTGTCATTTAAAGATTTGCAATCATATAAACTCATATTGCCAAAAGAAAAAATAGAGCAACAAAAAATAGCCAAAATCTTATCCACTTTAGATAAAACAATCGAAGCAACTCAGAAGCTTATCGATAAAGAAAAAAATATCAAAAAAGGACTGATGCACGACTTGCTAACCAACGGTATCGACCAAAATGGCAAAATCAGAACCCCACAAACCCACACCTACAAACAAAGCGAACTTGGATTGATTCCAGCGGAGTGGGGGATTACAAACCTTAAAAAATGTATAGTTGGTAATGGGCAATACGGTGTTAATGCTCCGGCTGTAGATTATTCATACTCTTTACCAACATATCTAAGAATAACAGATATAGATGAAAGTGGTCATTTTATCGAACATGATAAAAAATCTGTAATCACTGATGATATTGAAAATTACACACTTGAAGAAGGTGATATTGTTTTTGCACGAACTGGAAATACAACTGGAAAAACATATTTATATAATCCAAAAGATGGGAAATTAGTTTTTGCAGGATTCTTGATAAAATTTCATCCTAACCCTAAAAAACTTGTTGTTGGTTATTTAAAAGCTATTACAGAGACAAGTAGATACTGGTCTTGGGTGCAAACATATTCAGCAAGAACAGGACAACCTGGAATTAATGCTAATGAATATGCAAGTATAAAATTAACTTTGCCATTAATAGAAGAACAAAAAGAAATTTCTAAAATCCTTACGACCCAAGACAAAAAAATCCAAACAGAAGAAACAAACCTAGCCAAACTAAAAGAGCTAAAAAAAGGTTTGATGAATGATTTACTTAGTGGCAAAGAGAGGGCAAATATATGAGACTACAAATCAACGAATCCCAAAACATCGAATTTAAACAATTATGGAAAGATGAGTACATTAAGTGGATTTGTGCCTTCGCAAACAGTGATGGTGGAAAGCTTTACATAGGAGTAAATGACGATGGCGAAATCGTTGGAATAGATAATGCCAAAAAACTACTAGAAGATATTCCAAACAAAGTAAGAGATATTTTAGGTGTGATGGTTGATGTAAACTTACATGTAGAAGATGGAAAAGAGTATGTTGAAATCATCACCGAAAACTATCCGTATCCTATAAGCTATAAAGCTTCATATTATTACAGAAGCGGAAGTAGTACTCAAGAACTCAAAGGAGCTGCACTCGATAAATTTCTTTTGAGAAAACAAGGCAAAAAATGGGATGGTGTACCGGTTCCGTATTTTGGTTTTAAAGATTTGGACCACTATGCCATAGAGCTATTTAGAGAAAAAGCTAATAAGAAAAAAAGAATAGATGCAGAGCTTTTAAAAGAGAGCGATGAGACACTTATCGACAAGCTTCACTTAAGAGAGGGAGATTATCTCAAACGCGCAACTACGCTACTCTTTTCTAAAGATCCACAAAAGTATGTAACGGGAAGCACGATAAAAATAGGATATTTTAAATCTGATAGCGACCTTGTTTATCAAGATCAAGTGGGAGGAAACTTATTTCAGCAAGTGGATAAAACCATGGACTTGATTTTTACAAAATATCTCAAAGCGATTATTACTTATGAAGGAATCCAGCGAGTTGAGAGTTTTCCTGTCTCTGAACTTGCATTTAGGGAGGCACTTGTCAATGCTGTAGTGCATAAAGACTATGCCTCACAAAACAGTATCCAAATAAGTGTGTATGATGATAAGCTACTCATGTGGAACGCGGGAGAATTACCGGCGCAATGGACGCTTGAAACGCTTAAACATAAACACTCATCGGAGCCTTTTAACCCTGCAATTGCATATCCTTTTTTCTTGGCTGGATATATAGAATCTTGGGGAAGAGGGATAGAAAAAATCATAGAAGAATCACAAAAGTTTAATGGTATCACACCAAATTTTAGATGGCAAAATGGTTTGTGGGTGGAGTTTGATTTTAATAACTTGGGTGATAAGGTCGGAAATAGGTTGGGTGAAAAGTTGGGTGAAAAGTTGGGTGAAACGCAACAGGCTATCATGAAGCTCATACAAAATAATCCAAAAATCGCAATTACTAAAATAGCTATAGAACTTGGCATAAGCACTACAGCGATAGAAAAACATATCAAGTCACTCAAAGATAATGGCTATATAAATAGGGTCGGTGGTGCCAAAGGTGGACATTGGGAGATAATCACATGAGCAGTTGGATCCGAGAAACACAATATGTAGAATCGAAGTTTTTAGAACAACTAAAAGCACTCGGATGGGAGACTTTAGTTGTAGAAGATTGTGATAACAAACACAGAACTGATAAAGCACTTTTAAATAGAGCTAGCTTCAAAGAAGTATTGCTAAAAGATAAACTGAAGGTCGCCATAAAAAGAATCAACGGTTTATGGCTAAAAGATGAACAGGTAAACGAGGTCATCGCTACTTTAGAAAATATCAACAAATCTTCTCTTTTTGAAAACAATTTAGCATGCAGTGAACTTTTGCTTGAAAATACATCCGTAGATCTCAATCATGAAACAGGTGCAAAATCTCCAACAGTGCGATATATAGACTTTGAAAATATAGAAAATAATGAATTCTTAGCAATTTCTCAATTTATGGTTGATGGCGCTCAGACGATCATTCCAGATATAACGCTTTTCGTCAATGGCATCCCTTTGGTTGTGGTTGAGTGTAAAGCCCCAGATATAACAGACCCAATGCATGAAGGCGTAAATCAGTTAAAACGATACATGAATGCTAGAGGAACAGAACAAAACGAAGGGGCTTCAAAGCTTTTTAATACGAACTTTTTTAGTAGTTACTTCAAGAACACAAGCAAAATCAGGAACGATTAGCTCAAAACTAGAACACTTTTTGAGTTGGAAAGACCCATATCCAAAGTCACTAGAAAACTTTGGAAGTGATGAACAAGATATCTTAGTAGCTGGAATGCTTGAGCCTAAAAATTTACTTGAGATTATGCAAGATTTTATAATAGTGATGGGAAGTGGACGAAAAAGAGTAAAAATAGTTTGTCGTTATCAGCAATATCGCGCAGTGAAAAAAACTATAAAGCGAATCCTAGAAGCTAAAACTCTGGAAGAGAGAAACGGAGTAATCTGGCATACGCAGGGAAGTGGTAAATCACTAACAATGGTATTTTTAATAAAGCATTCAAGACATATAGCTCAAATGCAAGATTATAAGATTTTGTTTATAGTTGACAGAAGTGATTTGGAAGAGCAGCTAGAAGATACTGCAACATTAACCGGGGAAAAAGTATCTGTCGCCATCAGTGGCAACGACCTCAAGAAGAAGCTTTCAAACGATGTGAGCGATATCATCATGACTATGATGCAAAAATTTAATGATGATGAATCTTTTAAATTACTCAGTGATAAAGAAGAGATTATAGTGCTTATCGACGAGGCTCATCGTACTCAATACTCAAAACTTGGAGCTGCTCTAAGAACAGCACTTCCAAATGCTATAAGAATCGCGTTTACGGGGACGCCTGTTGAAAAAACAGTGAACTCTTTTGGTTC
>JAFLKZ010000113.1:59253-60061 GCA_019162915.1 Campylobacteraceae bacterium | reverse complement strand
ATGATGGGGCAACAGTTCCAATTATTTATGAGGGTATGACTTCAAGAGATAGTATCGATAATAAAAGTGAATTTGATGGAAAATTTGAAGATCTATTTGCAGATTTAACGAAAGAACAACAAGAAGCTATCAAAAAGAAATATGGCACAAAGGGTGATATCTTAGAAGCGCCAAAAAGAATAGAGGTAATTGCTAAAGACATGGTGCGACACTATGTCGAAAACATACTGCCAAATGGCTATAAAGCTCAAGTAGTAAGCTCATCAAGAAAAGCAGCACTTAGATACAACGAAGCTATAAAAAAGGCGCTTGGTGAGTATCATGAAGGCATGGATGATGCAAATCCTTATAAAGTTTTAGTTAGCAAGCTTAGCTCATCTGTTCTCATCTCTCACAAACACAATGATAATCCAGATCACTTTCCAAAAGAGTTTAGCTCAAAAACACATAAAGACAAAAGCATAGTAGATTTTAAAAAACCTCTGTTTACCATATCTCCTTATGATGCGAAGGAGGGCGATGATATATATGATTCTTCAAAAACTTCACAACTAGCATTTTTGGTAGTGAGTGACATGCTGCTTACTGGTTTTGATGCACCGATAGAACAAGTTATGTATCTTGATAAAAAATTAATAGCACACAATTTACTTCAAGCCATAGCAAGGGTAAATCGTACTTATGAGGGTAAAACACGTGGATTAATTGTTGATTATTATGGAGTTGGCGCACACCTTAAAGAGGCTCTTGCTGATTATGAGGCTGGTGATGTTGAAAATGTTATGAGTGACAAAAGCGTTGAGCTATC
>JAFLKZ010000113.1:50804-59243 GCA_019162915.1 Campylobacteraceae bacterium | reverse complement strand
ATCACAACTTGAGCTCTCTCATAGAAAAGCGATACAGTTTTTTACAGAAAATGGAGTCGAGGAGATAAATAAGAATAACTTGGAAGACGCAGTTATTTTATTGTCCGATGAAAAACTCCGTCAAGAGTTTAAGGTACTATTTAAAGAGTTTGCAAAACTTATTGATTTTATTTTACCTAACCCTATAAAAAAATATTTTTTAGATGATGTACAAATATTGGGTCTCATTAAAAATGAGGCACAAAGAAGATATAGAGATCCTGAATTAAATATTGAAGGTATTGGTGCAAAAGTTAAAGCACTCATTGATGAGCATTTGATAAGTGAAGGCATAGAAACAAAAGTAAGACCAATATCAATTTTTGATGAAGAATTTAGTGATGCAATTAAAGGTAGACCAGATAAGGCTGTTGCTTCAGAGATGGAGCATGCGCTTAGATATACGATTCGTATCAATATAGATAAAGACCCACTTTATTATAAATCACTTGCTGAAAAACTAGAAAAAATTATCGCTGAGCATAAAGGGGAGTGGGAAAAACTAGTTGGGAAACTCTCTAAATTTAAAGAAGATATGCACGGTGGACGAGAGATTCTTGAAGTGTTTAAGAAGTTGAAGTGTGAAGTTTGCATGGCTTACTATGATCTTTTTATGAGCTATTTTAACGAAGATGAATGTACAAGTGATGTTTGTGATACGGTAATTGACTTAGTTATAAATAGTGTTGAACAAGCTTCTCGAGAGATACAAAGAGTAGATTTTTGGGGAACAACAGGAGAACATTCAAGGCACAATCTTGAAAACTATTTGGTAGGTCTCATCGCCAATTCAAAACAAACTAATCTCATAAACAATATTCCTAATATAAAAGAAAAATATATGAGCCTTACTAAAGTAAATCATGAACAGCTAAAGGGACTAGAGCTTGCAAATTGATTATGAAATAGTTAGGTCTAATCGCTCGAGTATTGGGATAACGATTGAGAGAGATGGCAGTATTGTTGTCAATGCACCTCAAGAATTAGACAAAGATGAAATAGAAAACACGTTTATAAAAAGCGATTATGGATATGGGAAAAACTAGCTGTAAAAAAATTATATAAAGACAAGACAATAAAAAAGCAATTTATTTCTGGTGAAAGTTTTTCTTACTTGGGCCGAAGTTATAGGCTTGAAGTGGTAGAAGAAGATGTTATCTTAAAATTGAAACAAGGTTGGTTTTTACTTGGTAAAAAATATCAAACTAAAGCGAAAGAGCTTTTTAAAACTTGGTACACGCAACATTTAAAAAGTAAAATTAAAGAAAGATTGGAACATTTAAATAAAAATCTCAATTTTGAAATACCTGAGTATAAAATTATGGATCTTGGCTATCGCTGGGGCTCATGTACGAAAGATGGGGTTTTGAATTTTAATTGGAAAATTGCAATGGCTCCAATCAGCGTATTAGATTATATCATCATTCATGAGGTTACTCATTTAAAAGAGCATACACATAATGAAAGATTTTGGAAAGAAGTTCAGCGCTTGATGCCGAACTATATAGAGAAGAAAGCGTGGCTCAAAGATAATGGACACGATTTATTTATTTAAGAATCTATTATGTTACACCAAAATTGCTAGTAATAAAAAGTTTTTATCGATTCTACTTCTTAAATAACCTGAAAATAGCTTATTTAATTTCTTAAAATATAAAGTTTTAAATACTAAAAACATTAAATAATATGCTATAGTTCTTCAAAATAAAGGAGTTTTTAACGCGTCCGAAGCAAAAGCTATTCGTAATTATATTGAAACATTAAATGCAGGGGAAATCTTTACATGTAAAGATCTGCCTTTTAGCCCTTTAAGTGTAACAGTAGAATTATGCAAGCTTAATAAGACAGGTATCATTCAAAAAATCTCTAAAGGTCGTTACTATAAACCAAAACTTAGCATATTTGGAGCCTTAAAGCCTAAAGATGATGAGATTATTAAAAGCTATACTGATAATCAAACAAGTGGTTATGTCACGGGTATTGCTTTATATAATAGTTTTGGATTAACAACGCAAGTGACTTCTAAAATAGAAATAGCTTCCAATCGCGTTTCACCTCTAAAGCAAATAACTAAAAATCTAAGTTTGGAGTTTATCCCATCAAAGGTAAAAATATCAAATAGTAATGTTCCATTATTAAAACTCTTAGATCTTCTTAAATACCTAGATAAAGCACCCGATGTGAGTATTGAAGCTGTGTTGACGATGGTAAAGGAAGAGATTGATAAACTAGATCTCCTAAAACAAAAAAAGCTTATTACCCTTGCAAAGTCCTATTCACCAAAAATCAGAGCTTTACTCGGGGCTCTTTTACAAGATATGGGACATGGCCTTTGTCCTCAAAGAGACTCTCAATCCATTAACTAAGTATAAACTAAACATTGATGCAAAAATACTACCTAGCAAAGAAAAATGGAGAATTATATGACATTACATAAAGATAAAAATCTTTTTAGTGATGTTATTGAAGCCACAGCAGAAGCTATGAAAATACCAGAGGTATACGTTGAAAAAGATTATTAGCTTTGCTATCTATTAAAAAACCTTTCCCTAAGCTCTTATAGAACTCAGGTTGTGTTTAAAGGTTTATCCACCAGCAACTTTAGGGAAGAGGGCAAGAATATCGCCCTCTTTTAAAATATAGTCAAGATTAACATGACAAGAATTGACCATTAAAACACCAAGCGGGCAATATTTTGTTATTCCTAGTGCTAGGATAATATCATGAGCACTAATACCATCTATATAGGTTCTTTGCTCAACTTTAAAATTGTTTTCTCGAAAGTGAGCAAAAAGTTTTATTGTAATAGTAATCATTGACATCAAAAATTCCAAAACTCATCTATTTCTTCATTTGTAAAATCCCAAATGGCATTATGTGGAGCTATGGCTTCATATTTCATAAATTCAGGAAGTCTATCTGATGCACTGGTTAACCCAGCCTTGATGTTAAAAGCTCTTTCTGTTTTAAGAATTTTTTTACCCATATTTTTGACATCTTCAACACTAAGTTCTGTTCCAAAGCGAGCATTAATTAAATCAGCAAGTGTTGGTAGAGCAATAGGATCTTCAAGGAGTGGCGCATCAATTAAGTTACACATGCCAGTACTATCAACAAAAGCTGATGCTATTTGTAGATTTCGTGACATTTCAACTTGCCCTTCTTTTTGCAGAGGATCAACATATCCACCCAGTCTTAAAATATTAACAGAAATAGCGTATCCTGCAGTATGATCTGAGCCCATCGGTGTTGTTGCATAGGTAATACCTATTCCTTTTATTGATCTTGGATCATAGGCAGGCATACTTTGATTTTTAACAACAGGTGCGCGGACAAGCCCGTAAAGTTTACCCAAATTTCCTGAACCTGATCCTAAAATACGACCTAATGGAGTGCCATTAGCAATATCGTCATGAATAAGTTTGTAAGCTCTCTCTCCATCACCATATTCAAGTATGCCAGCATCTACTGCTAGTCCCAATGTAACACCAGTTTCAATAGAATCAACACCAAGATCGTCCATTAATGCATCAATTTTGGCAATAAGATCTAAGTCTCTAATGCCAAGATTAGCTCCAAACGCCCACACTGTCTCATATTCAAATCCAGAGGTAAGATACTTTCCTTCTTTGTCGTTGTAAACTTGAGAGCATTGAATTACGCATCCTGCATGACAACCATGCGTCGTTGAGCCACCTCTTTCTTGAATATTATTTGCTATCGTTTCGCCACTAATAAGATCTGCAAATTCATAGTTTCCACTTCTAAACCCTCGTGTTGGAAGACCACCTGCCTCATTGATAATATTAACCATACCACTTGTTCCAAATCGGGGAAGAGCCTGTCCTGTAGAAAAATTTTCTTTGAGCGATTTGGTAAACATTTTACTTGCTATTTTAAATTTTTCAGGGTCAGCAAGAGTAACTTCTTTGTAATCAGCGGCATCAACCGTAATACATTTAATTTTTTTAGCACCCATAACAGCTCCAAGACCACCTCTTCCATGGCTTCGTAGCTTTCCATTAGGATCTTTAACTGATATGTTGGCATTTAGCATTCGCATTTCACCAGGCCTTCCTATACTCATAACCGCAACTTTTTTACTGTATTTCTCCATCATAGCATTGAGCACAAAATAATTATCTTTTCCAATTAATTCTGGTACTTTGATAAACTCAACATGATTTTTCGTTACATGTAGATGATAAAAATCTTTATCATCTTTAGTTAATCCTTCTATAATAAGCGCTTTAATGCCTAATTTTGCAAAAATACCTGCACTTGTTCCTCCCACATTAGATTCTTTAATACCTCCAGTAAGAGGGCTTTTTGCACCTAGCGAGTTTCTTCCAGAGTTAGCTGCGCTAGTGCCAGAGAGTAGTCCTGGTGCAAAAATCATTTTATTATTAGGTCCTAGGGGATGACATTCTGGGTCAACTTCTTCCGAGACGATAGTAGAAGTCAGTCCTCTACCTCCAAGTCCCATCCAAGTTTGGGGAACTTCTTCGATTTTAAAACTAAGATTTGACATATTTACACGATAAATTTTATCAGACATAGGGGGTTCCTTAATCAAAAATAGAGTGAGATCCTTTTAACTTTACTCACAAAATTGTTAAAAAGAGACGATTGCGTGCATTCTCTTTCGCCTTATGGTATCTACATGTAGAAAAAAGTCGATTAGCCAATGACTTTTTTTGTAAAATTTTGAAAAGCATTAGCACTATAATGAATTATAAAAAAGGCAATAACGAAAGCAACAAGCCATAGTTTTGCCCATTGTGTTAAAAATCCCGGAAAGATTCCAGCAGGTAAAAATACAATGAAAAATGTTACTGCACCAGCAATAAAACATCCAAGTACTACATTAAAAGACATGATGCTAATTTTACTAGGCTGCCCATTTCCCAAAAATATTTTTTCTAAAATAGGAGTGATAATAAAAGAAAGTGGAAGTGAAACCTCTATTGCAATTATTAATCCAGATAGATAATGCTCAAAAAAAGCAGGTACAAATCCTACAAAGATAGCTGTCATAAACAGCGTCAAGACAATACTTATATAGAGGGAAAAAAGAATATTGAAGAAAACGATTTGTTTGGTATTCATGTGATAACTCCATTTTGTTTTATTGATACACTTAAAGAAATCATTATTCAAGTGATTCTTGGAACTATCTTACATGATTATATTTCGTATAAAACATATGTGTTCTTCTATATAGAACACATATGTTTTTGATTAATTTACAATAGCAAGTGTAACTTTTTGTAAATATGTAAAAATTACATAGTTTATTTTGAAAACTTTATAGAGCATATCCTAAGTTTTTAGATATTTCTTTTGCAGCACTAAGTAGTTTATTTAGATAAGAAACAACTTTTCCACCATTGATGCGTTGCGTTGGTCCAACGATTGAAATAGCAGCAATAACATCTCCTTTATAATCTTTAATGGAAGCAGATATTGAAATAACCCCTTCGATAAATTCATTGATATTTATGCAGTATCCTTCTTTTTTGATAACTGCTAATTCTTCTAAGAGTATTTGAGGTTGAACAATTGTATATGGCGTATATGCTACAAGCTCTTTTGAAAGTAGCTCATTGATTGTTTGCTTAGTTTGATAAGCAAGAAGTAATTTGCCCGAACTTGTGCAATGGATAGGGTTTATACGCCCTATATGCGCAAGAATATGAACAGGATGCCTAGATTTAATTTGATCAGTATAAATTACATGTAAATCTTCTAGCTCTGCAATTTGAATAGATTCAGATGTTTCTTCAAAAAGTTTTTCTAAAAAAGGCCGCGCTTCTTTAATGATTTCTAGATTGGTAGTTAATGTATTATAGAGTGTTAATATTTTAAAACCTAAGCTATATTTTTGTGTCTCTTTATCTTTTCTTACAAATCCTTCATTTGCTAAAGTTGTTAAAAGACGACTCACAGTACTTTTGCCTATATTTAATTCAATCGCAAGTTCCGTCACTCTTTGTTCTGGTTTTTCAAGTGAAAAACAATTTAGAATTCTTAAAGCATTTCCAACCGAAGATAAATTTTTTTTCTTATTTTCTTTTATCATTATTTCCCACTTTAGTTAGATTGTATACTACATTTACTATTAATTGCATATAGAAGAACAATAATTTTTTATGCACAACTTCTTATTGTAACATAATTATTGTATATTTAAAAAAGGAGATTATTATGACTCAAATTGTAAAGTTAAGCTTGGTGGCTTCTGTGTTACTTGCAACTTCAGTGTTTGCAGATACGTTAGAGGAAGCGTTTAAAGCTTCAAAAGTAATGGGTGAAATCAAAGCCGAATATGCATATTCAAACTTTTTTGGTAAAACAAGTTTTGACGATGTTAGTGTAATTGGTGGTAGCTTAAATATAGTGACAGGGCAATATTATGGATTAAATGGTACAACATTTCAAACATCACATTTACCGGATATTGATAGTACAGGCGGTGTATTTAAAGATGATTTGGAGGCGCAAGGTTCTGTTCTATCTGAAGCATATATTAATTACAAAATTTCAAATACAAGTTTGAAGGCTGGTAGACAATATATTTACACACCACTTATTAGTACCTCATTAGATGGTAAGTCTTCTGAAACTCTTTTAAAAGACTCTTTTGAAGGATATATTTTAACCAATACTGATATTCCTAATACAACATTTGTAGCAGGATATGTATCTAAATACCAAGCTAAAACAGATGGGATGGGAAGTCCAGGAAAATTTGAAAAATTTCAAGATGGTGCATATACCATGTATGTTCAAAATAAATCTATTGAAAATTTAATAGCACAAGCTCAGTACCTTGATGAAAATGGACTAACATCTGGTACTGATAAAGATGTGTTCTATTTACAAGTAGATTATACATTAGGAGGGCATACGTTATCTGGACAATATTTATCATCAACAGATAAGACGCAAGCTATAAAATTTCAAGATGGTCAATTGTGGGGATTAAGAGCAACAGGTGGTCTTGGAATTGGACAACTTGGTTATGTAGTTGCTTATTCTTCAAGTATTAATGATGGAGCAATTTATACAGGAGCAGGTGCAGGAACAACGGATACTTTGTTTACAGCTATGCCAGTAAATGGTGGAGCAGTTGCAGCAAGAGGGAATACTAATACTATCGTTGGCGGACTTATTGTTCCAATTGCAGGAGTAACTATGATCGGATATGCTGGACAATCTTCTTGTAGTGATAATATTGGACCTTTTGGTGGCGATTTTAAAGCCATTGGAGCAGTTGCAATTTATCCATATAATAAAAATTTCTCCATTAAAGCTAATTATGAACATGTATCTGCTGATAATGTTTTTGAAGATACCGAAGTTGCAAGAGTATATTTATCGTATAAGTTCTAAAAGTATTTTACTACCTAAGATTATGAGGTAGTAAGTTATTTTTACATTAAAATGATTAATTTTTATAAAAAGGTTGAAGATGAAAATTTTACTTCTTGAAGATAATTTACGCCTCAATAAAGTCATTATGAATCGACTCCTTGAAAGAGGACATACTGTTGGTTCTATAAACTCCTGCACACAGATGGGCAAGCGGCTGAAAATCTAGCCATACGTACCTTTTCTTCTTCCCTTTCACAACCATATCAATTTTTAAGGCTTTTGTTTTCAATTGATACAAGATGAGTAGGATAGTTTGAGGTCACAATTTGTGACCTCAAATGAAAATGCCACACTAGAAGGCAGAAGATACTTCCCGTATGCACAGATTGCTCGTTTCATAGATAAGGGTTTTTGACATAGTTTATCCCTTGATATTCAAAAACGGTTTAACATGATCTATCACATCTGCTAACTCTTTTTGCAGTGCCATCATTTCAAAAATATCTTTATACGCCCTCGGGCTTTCATCAAGCATTTTATCAGTATGGTTCGTACAAACTCCTTGCACTCAAGGTAACCTCGAACCGACACAAGCGTTGTATTTAAATCCCTTTTGACAAATATTAAAATGTTTGCTAAAATTTACATTAATATATTTAATGATTGCCACAAAAGACATTTAGGATAAAAAATGCTAAAAAAAAGAGTTTATTCCAATTATGCACAAGAGGCAGCTTTTTTGATAGGTCAGCAGATAAAACTTGCTCGAAAAAATCGAAAATGGTCTTCGGCCAATTTGGCAGAGCGTGCTGGAATCACAAGAGAGACTCTTCAAAGAATTGAGAATGGTGATATGAAACCCGCGATTGGTCTTGTATTTGAGGTAGCAACTATCGTTGGGGTACCACTATTTGAGCAAGATAGTCAACATCTTTCTCACAACATAGAATTCATTCAAAGTAAAATTCAACTTCTGCCAAAAAGAATTAGGAATCCCAAAAAAGTTGTAGACGATGGTTTCTA
>JAFLKZ010000113.1:47241-50794 GCA_019162915.1 Campylobacteraceae bacterium | reverse complement strand
CACAGAAGCATATGTCTGGATTTGGCTTTCAGGGGCAACAGAACCTGTTGTTGCCGGAAAACTTGAAGCCCAAGGGAAGTATATAACGTTTAACTACGGTAAAAGTTATCTGGAACGACCAGAGGCAATTGCGATTTATGAGCCTGAACTTCCATTACAATCAGGTATTTTACCCCTCCTTAATGGATTAGATATGCCCAATTCTATTCGAGATGCTGCACCTGATGCATGGGGAAGGCGTGTTATTATAAATCGCAAAATGGGTTTGAAGGGGATTGATACTGATACAGCGGTTTTAGATGAAATGACTTATTTGCTCGAGTCTGGTTCAGATCGTATAGGAGCTCTTGATTTTCAGTACTCTCCTAAAGAGTATATTCAAAGATCTACACAAAATGCATGTTTAGAAGAATTATTAGAATCTGCTCAGCGTGTAGAAAATGGTACTCCTCTTTCTCCTGATTTGGACCAAGCATTGTTTCATGGAAGTTCAATAGGAGGTGCTCGCCCTAAAGCATTAATTGAAAGTGGCGACTCAAAATATATTGCAAAATTCTCAGCGAGTAATGACACATACAGTGTAGTGAAAGCGGAGTACATTGCTATGCGATTGGCTACACTTTGCGGATTAAAAGTTGCTCCTGTGAAATTGGTTAAGGCACTAGGCAAAGATGTCATACTCATTGAGAGGTTTGATCGATCTAAAATAGAATCAGGATGGACACGCAAATCCATGGTTTCTGCGCTAACGCTTTTTGGGTTAAGTGATATGACGGCACGCTATGCAAGTTATGAAGATTTTGCGCAAATTATAAGAGCGCGCTTTATTGAACCAAAGGACACTCTAAAGGAACTTTTTGGCAGAGTGGTGTTTAATATATTGTGTGGGAATAATGATGATCATGCTAGAAATCACGCCGCTTTTTGGGATGGAAAAGATTTGACACTTACCCCTGCCTATGATATCTGTCCACAAGGACGAACCGGTAATGAAACATCACAGGCAATGAAAATAATTGGTAATAATGGATATAGCCAACTGAAAACCTGCCTGATGGCCGCCCATCACTTTTTACTTTCAGAAAAAGAATCCGTTGAAATATTTAATACGTTTCAAGAGAGTATTCGTAACAATTGGGATAATGTGTGTGATGAGGCTAGTCTTACAAAAGTAGACAAGTCATTTTTCTGGGGTCGTCAATTCTTAAATCCATTTTCACTTGAGTGTTGAGTCTTTTTGTTATCTAAAAGATGTAGGTATTAGTTTAGAAATCAACTTTAGAAAAAATTCATATGCGTAAAAGAGTAGGGAAGTTTAAATATATCCCTTCTTCTTTTTACCTTTAATTACCCCATCAAATATTTTCTTAGCCTCAACCCAAGAGTCGTAATACTCTTTTAAAACTCGTGTCGGTTTCTTATGACTCATACCCCCATAGACTTTTTCTAACAGATATTCCCCACTACGGGATAGAAACGCTTGAAGAGGCTAAAAGACTGCCTATGCTCTTTGATGCCTATGGAAAAATGGGTAAATAGCTTTATAAACGCATTCAAGGCATTGGAATAAGTCGTAATTTTGCAGCTATTGAGGATAGAGAAGAGATACAAAGACGCGTCATGATACTTTCTCGGTATCTAAGCTACACCATCACCAAACTAGGACTTAATCCCACGACCTTCTTTATGAAAATACGCTACCAATATGGAACCAAATCGTCTAAGTCATTTACCCATGATAGACTTTTCAATGAAGTCTTTTTTATCGACCTTGCCCAAAGTATGTTCAAAGAGCTTGATGTTCACCCACGCTATAAAATTCATTACATTGGTTTGGGAGCGAGTAATTGTACGGGTATTCATAAACGCAAAAGCTTTTCTATGTTGGAGTTTCATAAAGACAGTAAACATGCCAAGCTTTCACAAGGACTGATGAAGATAAGGGATAAATATGGGGTTGATATGATTGGATATGCGAGGGAGAGGGTAGGGTAAAGGCTTTATTGCTAAAATCACGCTGGTGTGAATTTTCAATCAAAATTTTCACTGGTGCAGCCTAAGCTATATTGGGATGTAAAAGTTTCACAATACATGATACATTCTAAATGCGACGCTATCAATTTTAGCTACCATAAGATACAAATACTAATCTAGCATGATTAGGCATATAGTGCCGATAATTTCGTATTCTTTTTCTCAATAAAATATATGCCTCTCACTCTATGGACACTATATTGTCTATCATCTTTTGTAAACTGCTTTTATCAAACCAAAGTCTCCACGTCATTTCAAGGTTGATGTTCTATAAAATGGAGAAAAGTGATTTATAGTGTTAAGCAACTTTGAGATAAAATTGAAATCAACTAAAGATAGTTTTAAAACATAGAAAATGAAGACAAAGCAAGGGAGCCTTGTATGAATGAACCAATCATCCAAATGGAGAAATTTTCATCCGATATGGTTATTTATAATGATGGAGAAATAGAGTTAAAAGTTTCTGTAGATGAAGAAACGGTATGGTTAAATAGAAATCAAATATCTGATTTGTTTGAGAGAGATGTAAAAACCATAGGCAAACATATCAACAATATTTTTAACGAGGGAGAACTTGTAAAATCTTCAACTGTCGCAAATTTTGCGACAGTTCAAACAGAAGGAGGGAGAAAAGTTAAAAGAGATGTGGAGTTTTATAATCTTGATATGATATTCTCCCTCGGATATCGCGTAAACTCCCAAAAAGCAACTAAATTTCGCCAATGGGCAACCTCAGTGCTCAAAAGCTACATACAAAACGGATATGCTATCAACGCCCACAAAATCACAGAACAACGCTTATCAACCCTTGAAAATGATGTAGCCACCATCAAGTCTCATATTAAAAACAACACACTTGATTTCAAACAAGGTATCTTTTTTAATGGGCAAATATTTGACGCTTATGCGCTTTTATCAGACTTAATTAACAGTGCAAAAAGCTCTATCATCTTGATAGACAACTACATAGACGCATCGATACTAACACTCTTTTCCAAAAATCCCAATGTTACATGTGTCCTCTATACAAGCAGCATCTCTAAACAACTGGAACTAGATATTCAAAAGTACACCAAACAATACGGCAATCTCAGTGTTAAAACCACCAAAAACTTTCACGATAGATTTTTAATATGCGATGAAACCGTCTATCACTTTGGCGCAAGCCTAAAAGACTTGGGACATAAAGTGTTTGCGGTCAATAAAATGCATATTTCGACTAATGACATTTTAAAAAATATATAGGATATTTGGCTTTCAGTCAGCGGTCGCAAATTGCGACCACAAATTTCTCTATGACAAGAACAGTGCCTAAAGGAGGTTATAATTTAACCATATCCCTTTCTCTTCTTTTAGTACACCAAGATCGTACCTGCTTCAACAAATGAGCTTTGTGCTTAATTTCAATAGGAATTTTTTTTGTTTCAATAATCAAATCTAATGCTTTTTGATGTAAGTGTCAAGCGAAGTGCAAATCTAGTCAAATAATTTTTTTTAAAAGCCCAAAAAACGGCTATAT
>JAFLKZ010000113.1:37487-47231 GCA_019162915.1 Campylobacteraceae bacterium | reverse complement strand
AAAATGTATGCTTAAGTTTACCGTTCGCATGACACAATATAGATTCTACAAAAGTTATCATTTATGATATAATTTCATTATGAAATGGAAAATAACGTTTTACAGTACCAATGTTGAAGAAGAAACATTTTCGTTTCCCAATAAAATATTGGCAAAACTTATCCATATTTTTGAAATTATTGAAGAGCACGGTCCCAATATCGGTAAGCCCTATACCGATTCTTTTGGTGAAGGCTTATTTGAAGTAAGAGCTAAAGCAGAAGAGGGGATAGGGCGGAGTCTTTTTTGTTACGCAAAAGGAAAAGAGATTGTTATCTTGCACTCTTTTATCAAAAAAACTCAAAAAACGTCTAAAAAAGAGCTAGAGTTGGCTCTTAAACGAAAAAAGGAAATAGATTATGAAAACAACAAGACCTAGTTTTGAATCGTTTAAAATAAAAGCACTAGAAAACCCTGAAGTAAAAGCCCAATATGAAGTATTAAAGCCTATTTTTGAATTAAAGCAACAAATGATAAATGCAAGACTTGCGGCAAATCTTACCCAAGAAGATGTTGCTAATCTACTCCACACGAAAAAAAGCAATATATCAAGACTAGAAAGCCCTAATGCTGAGCACCTTCCAAATATGGGAACGCTACTGGAATATGCCAAAGCCGTTGGATTTAGTTTAGAAATTAACTTTAGAAAAAATTCATACGCCTAAAGATTAAGAAGAGTTTCGAATTTAACCGTATCCCTTCTTCTTTTTCCCTCTTACCACCAAATCAAACATCTTCTTCGCTTCCACCCAAGAGCAATAATACTCTTTTAAAACTCTAGTAGGTTTCTTATGATTTATACTGCCATAAATCTTCTGTAAAAGGAATTCACCAAACAATGTTTCTTCAATTTTTAAAAGATAATATCTCACTCTTCCTTTTACAGATCGTGTAAGGAGTAAATGATCCTTTTGAATTGAAAAAAGAGAAAGTTGTTGCATTATTAGATATCAAGTAACTTTTTAATCTTATCAGACTTGTAAAACTCTTCAATCACTTTATTAACAATATAATCAAACGATTCTCTATTTGATTTGCCTTCAAGCTCTTGTTTGAGTATTGCTGAGAGTATTTCAATGCGTTGAATATTTTTAGGTGTAAAGTTTATTCTTTTGCCAATTAGTTTACTTTCTTCCATATTTAGCCTTTATTGTTATTATTGTTGATTATACTGCAATAAAATGAATAAATAAAGATTTAAAAGTGAGTATGAATGTTTTATGTTGATTTTAGTTATTTCTGGAAAGCTTAAGAAATAGGGCAGACTGAGGGTAATATGGCTTTTATAATGGTACATAATATAACATAATGCATTATTATTGTATAATTACTCTCTCAAATAAGGAGAAATAATGCCAAAAGATGAACTTTTTAAACTTAATAATTTTACAAAAAGCTATCTTAATGAGAAAAAAGTATTAAATATTGCTAAAAATACAATTATTGCCTATAGTAGTGTTTTAAATTCATTTTATGAATACTATACTCTACATTATGACAAAATATCCCTTGAAGCCATAGATAGAGTATTTATTATTAATTATCTTGAATCAAAATCTATTTCGGTTAATAGCAAGAACTTACACATTGTAGTACTTAAAAACTTTTTCAAATACTTGCAGAGTCATTTTTATCCTTTCATTGATTTTAAAAGTAAACTAGAACAACTTACCGCTAAAGCCCAAAAGAAAGAACCATCAAGTTTATCAAAAAATGAATATGAAAAAGTGATAAGTGTATTTACCAAGGAAGATGGCAAGAAACGAAGGTCATTTCATAGTTACAGAAATATACTTCTTTTAAAAATTTTGCTTTTTAGTGGAGTAAGGGTAAGTGAATTGCTAGGTATAGAAGTATCTAACATAACAGTTTTAAAAATAGAAGAGAGTAGGTCTGTTTATAAAGTCCTCATTTTAGGAAAAGGCGATAAAGAAAGATATATTTATATTCCATGCCAACACATAGAAGAAGAACTAGAGTATATAAAATCTTATATGAAAGAACAGAACCTATCAACAGAATATTTTGCTATTACTAAAGAGGGAAGGGTATTAGGTAGAGCAGAAGTGTATAAAATGGTGGAATCGTTTTTAAAAGCACAAGGGATTAACAAAAGAGGGGTGCACATGTTAAGACACTCCTTTGGAAAACACCTTGTGCATCAAAATGTCAATCTATCAACGATTAAAGCATTAATGGGACACGAGAATATACAGACAACAATGATTTATGCTAGGAGTGATGAGGAGAGTATGATTAGGGCGGTATTGTAAATGCAAAATACTCATTAAGTCGAAGTGAGATGGATTAGAAAAGATTATGTTAAAATACTTCTAATTAATACTTCAAGGATAATAGATGCAAAGAGCCGTTTTAATGGCAATGTATGAGCCATCCGATAAGGAACTGAGTGCGTTGATGCATGATGTTGCAACGGAAGCAAAAAAGAAAGCTGTTGTTGTAAAAAAACAATTGCGTGAATCTATTGCTGTTGAAATACAAAAAGCTCGCCTTAAATTACATACTCTTAAAGTATGAAAAAGCCTGTTTTATTGCAAGTCGATATGGGACTACAGAAGCAAATTTATATAACTGGATGAAGAAGAATGGTTTAAAGCGAGAGAAAAAGAAGAATTAAGCTTTGATAAAGCATCGGTGACCGCTTTGGTACAGATTTTTATTTGTACCCCATATCCTCTATAAAAGTTGCAATTATATCATCCTCTACGGTCCATATTTTGTCATTTTCTCCAATATACTTAAAATTATGACCGAATAAAAATTCTGGACTGCAATCAATTGGTTCTAAATCATTAATTTCATCTTTTATTTTTTTGCTTCTGCTTCACTAACGATTTTTTCATAAGTAAAAGTTCTAGTTATGGTCATATTTTGAGGTATTTCTACGATAATTTTTTTCATACTTTACTCCATTTAAAATATTTTATGATACTCTCATATATTGTTTTTAAAAGCAATTATTAGTTATTAAATAAAAAATTGTCAACATAATTACATATAAAATATTTCAAAGGAGTATAAATGCCGCTATCTGTTACACCCCAAATGGTATTATCTGGAAAAATAAGAATTTTAGTATACCTGATATCCATCATAATGATTGTTTTTGCACAAAATTATGCTACAAATGTGTGTCCTTTTATTGATAAACTTTCTGGAGATGAATGATTGATTAATTTGTTTTTTGTTTTTTGTTTTCACATTCTTATACGAGAAATTTTATACGGCTATTTTAACCAACCTTTCAAAGCTCTGACAATTCCTCGTCACATGTATTATCTTTCCATACTTTCATGGGTGCTTGCTGGGTGTTTTGCATTTACATTACATTTTATAAAATATACGGATTTTCCTTTAACAAGCCACATAAAATTATTATCTGCTTATTGGATTTTAGGGGCTGGTGTTTTATCGCAGCTAGAATACTCCATATTTGAAAAAACTTATAAAAAGATTGCCAAAGATGTTCGTTATTATGTATTTAATGAAAAGATATCTTATCGTGTTATAGAAAGCTTTTTTATTTTGACCATTGCTCCTGCATTAACACTCTTACTCGTATTGACGAGATATCAGACAGATCATACAAATAATGAGCATATGATTCAAGAACTTACCTATTTGATAGCTTTATTTCTTTCTGTAACACTTGTTTGTGCAAAAATTTTTGGTGAAATGCTTAAAGAAGATACCCACGCTATTTTAGAATCCATTAATAAAATTCAAAATGGTTCTTATCTGGTTAACATAGACGTGCAAAGAGCTGATGAATTGGGTGAAATTTCTAATGCCATACAAATCATGGCTGCTGAAATAAATCATGGAATAACGCACATAAATGACCTTAGCCAAGAAATTTTAACAACACAAAAAGAAGTTGTCTATACAATGGGGGAAATTGTTGAAACTCGTAGCAAAGAAACAGGAAATCATGTTAAACGTGTGGCCCTTTATAGTGAACTTTTGGGATTGCATTATGGATTGCCTAAAGAAGAAGCTGAATTGCTTAAATTGGCAAGCCCGATGCATGATATTGGTAAGATTGGTATCCCTGATAGTATTCTTAACAAGCCTGGAAAACATACACCAGAAGAATTTCAGATTATGAAAACACATGCTTCTATAGGGTATGATATTCTAAAAGCCTCCAATAGACCTATATTGAAAACTGCTGCAATTGTTGCAAACGAACACCATGAAAAATGGGATGGAACAGGGTACCCTAGAGGACTAAAAGGAGAAGAAATTCACATCTATGGAAGGATCACAGCCGTTGCTGATGTCTTTGATGCATTAGGGAGTGATAGGGTTTATAAAAAAGCTTGGGATGATGATAGAATTTTCAATCTTTTAAAAGAAGAAAGCGGTAAGCATTTTGATCCAAAACTTATAAATATCTTCTTTGAAAATCTTGATGAATTTTTAAAAGTACGAGAGTTATTGCGAGATGTTCATTAATTTCACATATTTTGAAAAAATAAGGCTTTGTAACAAAAAAATGAAATTTATTAATGGAGGATGAAATGTACATAGTAAATGAATATAAAGGAGCATGATCTGGTGCAAAAAATTTACTAGAAACAAAAGATAAAAGTGAAGCTTTAAAATTTGCAATGAGTATGGCTCAGCAAACTAGTAATGAAGTATATGTTGTAGATTTCAATGGTTTTACGAGTGATATAATCTGGACAAGTAAGCCAAAATAGCTCCTAAACTTGGATCATAAATTTAGGAACTACTGGATGCTACACAGATTTTTGAACACTCCCAGAACATCCTTCCAACACCAAAACACTTAACAATAAAATGCACCTACGAACACCATCGAACACCATATTTCATCACTTATCCTTTTACATGTAAACATAAATGGCATCTTAGGATACTTTTGTGATAAGGTTATGTCGCAAAATAGATTGGTTCTACATTGCGAAGCATCCTTCTTCGTCAAGCGTAGGAACGCTAAGTGAATTCAGCCATTCAATGTAGTGTGTACGATTTGTAATTGTACACTCATTGGTATTGGCTTTTACAAGGTCTAAGGAGTTTAGATAACTACGATAAGCATCTTCATCAACCGTGAGTGTTGTTTGTAGCATACAAATTAAATTAAGATTTAGAAGGATAAGGTTATCTACAAGTTGCACTAGAGTGAGGTGGCATTTAATGCTATCTTCACGCTCTTGAGACTCCAAATTCATCCTAGTGACATTTTCTAACGATTGTACTTCACACAGGTATTTTACCTCAAGTAAATAGGTGCATTCCTTGTTCAGTTCGTCGATAAACTCTTGATTGTTTTGCATCGTATATCCTTTTTACATGTAGAAATTTTATACCTGTATAGACACTGTTTGCGACAAGGTCGCATCGTAGTTTAGACGAAGCGAAGTTGCAGATGTGTGTTGCGATATAGCTATGGAAAACATATTGAAAAATTCTTTCAAAGGTAAGGACATCTTTTGTAGGGCATCATCAATGTTCTGTGGTGTCAAAGGGATATCAAAAAGGATACTCTCAGCGTCAAGCTTGAAGGGTATGACTTCTTCAGTATAGGCTCCAAAATGCTCGGTAATATCCACAGCTGTTATTTTGGAAATATCCAGAGGATGTACTTTTTCTTCATAGACCTTCATACTTCCAAGCTCTAGCGCACTGAGCTTGTTGCCATATACACAGCTTGTATCAATGCCATAAAGGTTATCTCGTATCATCACTTCTTGAAATGTTTCATGACCAAAAACATTGATAAAATCATATTGCTCATAACCCTCTTCAAAATCATGCCCCCACTCTTCAATGTCTTTAACACGATTGACTAAAAAAGAGTGTTGCTTTTCTTTGATATCTCTTCGTTTATAGTAGGGTAAAGCAAATCCATGAGTTATAAAATAATTGTCTTTTAAAATGTAAAGTGGATTTTGAGCGATCCATTGTAGGTGCTTTACCAAAATATCATGGGTATTTTTATATGACTTTAGGGTTTCTTTTCCTCCCATGTATGATTCATCAATCCATCGTGTAGGTTTCCCCTCAAGTGCAGACTCAACAGATTCAAGCATGTAACTTTCATGGTTGCCTAAAAGTGATACATAGTTGTTTTGCAACACACACTCAATGACCTCTTTTGTGTAATTTCCTCTATCACACAAATCGCCCACAAAAATGATTTCAGCATTTTTTGGAAGCTGTTTGAGTAGCTTTTGAAGCGTAAAAAAACAACCATGCACATCACCTATAACGATTGTCGGTTTTTCTATCACAATTCATAACCTTTTCTTAATGTTTTAATAGACTTTTTATAAGACTGTAGATAAACTTTTAATTTAATTCTTCCGTTGCCCAAAAAAGAGAAACCGAGAGTCACTAGAAAAACCAAATATAACGAAATACTAGTTGCAAAGTTAGTTTAAAAGTTGCTTAAAAATCCACAAAAAGCCGTGTAAAGCGATACGATAGAGCGAGATATTATAACAGTTTATTGTTTAATTGATAAGTTATTTGAAGCTTCAAGGATAAAAGATGATGTTAGAGCAAAAATTAGTAACGCAGAGGTGTTAACCTTAGGTATATGGCAGCGAATGATTTTATCGGAGTTATTACAAAGCTTAGTAATAACAAAAAACCAAACTGCTCAACTATAGCTTAGAATACTTAAATATAAAAGGATAAAAATGAATGATTCATCGGATTACACAATACTACGAGCAAAATTGCTTTCCATTTTTCTAGGTATTGTATCCCCAATGATAGCAGTTTACTATGCAATAACTAAATATGTAGAAAAATGGAAAGCAAACCATGGATTCACCGGTCTGGTTGATGCCGTAGGTGAAGGAGCTATGTATTATCTACTTTGTGTTGTTTGTTCATTTGTTGCTAGTTATGTTATTGCGTTTGTAATTTACTACTTGTTGCCAGCATTTTTTTCAGCGTTGGTAGCATTTTTTTCAGCGTTGAAAGATTATAAAATAAAAAGAGCTCATAATTTAAAACTTAAACAGAGAAAAAATGAAGAAAGAAAATACTATACATCTCTAGATTTATCAACAGTAACTGATTTTGGTTTAGGTAAGTTAAAAAATTATGAGGAATATAATAAAAAAATAAAAATTGAAGAAATACTCCATCGCATTAATCTTGAAAATAAAGAAATTATTGATTGCCTTTATTACCTAGTAGTTAGGGGTGTCGATGTTAATCATAAAGATAAAAATGGAAATACGATTCTCCACAAAGCAGCAGAAAGCGGTAATATTCAGGTTATAGATTTTCTTCTACAAAATGGTGCTGATATTGAGCACAAGAACAGAAATAAAGAAACTTCTCTGCTGGTTGCCGCAATAAATCTACAAGGCGATTCTGTTGAATATCTTTTGAAGAAAGGCGCAAAATTAGATACTAATAATATTGAAGAGATACGAAAAATAACCCAGGTACTATTTGACTATACATATAAAAACATAGCTGATGCAGTTACAAATAGCGATATTAAAGCCATTGAGTTTTTACTCTCAAACGGTGCAGATATTGAAGCTTTAGATGAGTTTGGTCATACAGGATTAATGATAGCAGTCAAAAATGGGTCCACAGAAATTGCAAAAGAGCTAATAAAGAAAGGTGCAAATGATAAGGTTCTAGATGAAAACAATCGAAACCTCCTACATTTAGCAGCATATAACAACCATAAAGATTTATTAAAATTATTTTTAGAAATGGGTCAAACTTTTGATATTAATAATATAGAAGATATACAGAATATTACAAAAACTCTTTTTGGAACCCCCTATAAAAACATAGCTGATGCAGTTACAAATAGCGATATTAAAGCCATTGAGTTTTTACTCTCAAACGGTGCAGATATTGAAGCTTTAGATGAGTTTGGCACCCCTGCGATAATTATTGCTACTAAAAATAACAATCTTGACTTAGTGGAACTATTAATACATAATGGCGCTTCAAATAAAAATAAAGATATAAATAATATAACGGCTTCAATTTGGGCTGCATATAAAGGTTATATAGAAATTCTTGATTTTCTGTCAGATAAAAATGCACTGTTTCAAAAGGCAATCGATAAGATTGAGCTATTAGGTTATGAAAAAATTAGCTTATACATAACTAATATATCTGTTAATCAGCTAGGAGCACTGCTTACTTATAAAACTATGTATAAAGATCATTTTGATTGGAACTCAAAACTTGATGAAATCAAAAAAATATTACAATTAAAGGATATTAAACTTATTGATAGCCATAATAGCGAATATCTAATTCAAGTATATGGTAATTCAAATGAAGCTAGCATGATCAAAAATTTACTTGTTAACTCTAGAAAACCTGAATTTATAAGAATAGATGAAAATACATATAAAACATGTATATTGTTTAAAAATATTTCAGGAACAACTCTTGAACATTGGAACGAACAAAAAAATTATATAGAAGACGAATTGGAAATACCTGTTGAGATTGAAGAGTATGATCAGTCACATACTCTCTATCCAAAATATGGAACAGAGAAATTTATTTTAATTATAGAATCTACAATAAGTGCTATGCCAAAATTACTAAATATAGGTGGAAAATATTTAAAAACTGAAAATATTGATGGCATAGAACACATATATTTTCAAGGTGTTCAAGATGTACAAAAATGGATAGATAATAAAACAGAAATAATAAAATTCATTGGTAAAAGAGTAGGTATACAAGTTTCAGGAAACACTATAGCACTTAAAGAAAAAATTGAAGAGAGTATCCCTAAACTACTTGAATTAAAAGATAGGAGAGGAAACTATCCTAAACTTGAAAAAGTTAAAGAAGATGGAGAAAATAGAATCTATTTTTATACATTTATACCAGAGTTAGATCTCAGAGAATGGAAAGATAGATCTAAAAAAACCAATTTTAAAACCTTATTTAATGAGCCAGATAGAGTTTATAAACTAGATATATATGATAAGACCAATAAAGAGTTATATGCTGAGAGTTTCTCAACAAAACAGTATATAGTTCTTTATGAATATGCAAAAATCCCATCTAAAGATGAGTTAAAATCATGTAATACAATGGATGAGCTAAATAAAGATAATATCTTCTGGGGGTATGGTGTAGGCTCATCAAAATACTATACCAAAATAAATGACCTTTCTCATATGATGATTATAGGTGCATCAGGCTCTGGTAAATCAAATTTTATAAATGGTGTTATACTCTCACTTCTTCACAGTATAGATAAAATCCAAAAAATGTATTTAGTCGACTTGAAAAATGGTATAGAATTCAATAGATATAAAGATTTAAACTCAGAGAAATTAGATGTATTTGGGAAAGGGACAAAGCCATCTAAACTTTTAGCGGCACTTCATGAAGTCGAGGCAGAAATGTATCTTCGAGAAGAGTATATGGCAAATAATGGCATTACAAAGCTAGATAAAGATCCTATTTTCCTTATAATAGATGAGTATGCTCAAATCGATCTAATGTATGCTAGAGGTGAAGAGCTGAGAGTAAAAGATGAAATTCTTGATACACTAGTTAAAATAGGTGCAAGAGCAAGATCCGCAAATATAAAGCTAATAGTTCAAAACCAAGACCCAAGAGTAGTTCCTGATAAGTTAAAAGTACATTTAATGTCAAGAGCGCTACTGAAAACTGGAAAAGAGATGGATAGAGAATTTA
>JAFLKZ010000113.1:33420-37477 GCA_019162915.1 Campylobacteraceae bacterium | reverse complement strand
ATGCTTGAACAAGGTATTAAGCACACTTCTTTTGATAAAGGTAGATTTGTATTTGAAGACTATAATGAAGGTAATACACAAGTAAATGAATTGCAATTTCCATTTATAGACCCTACTTTGAACCTACATCTTAAATACAGTGAGTTAGCACAAAGTGAGATAGCAAACACTGCCTCAATCTATGATGAGTATAAAGAGTCTGTAAGAACAGAGTTTGATTATCTTAGAGATACAAAAGTTCTTGGAGGAGAGTCTAAAAAAGTACCCCCTTTGATAGAAGAAAAAGAAAACATGTTAACGAATGAAACATCTACAGTTCAAACTAACACAGAGATAAAATTAACTACTGATGATTTTGATTTTGATTCTTTATTGACTGATGAAGAATCAAGTAAAGATGAGTTTGCAGAAATAGATGATATAGATAATAATGCTATGGAATTACTAAAAGAATTAAAAGGAGAAAATTAAAGTGGATCCAATATTTAAAAAATGTTTAATAGCAATAGAAAAAATAAATACTGATTTACTTCCAAAAATGAAGCAGTCATATGGCAGTATGATGAAAAACATGCAATTAGAGATACAAGAAAATCAAGGTTTAAACCAGTCTAGACAGTTTGCAAAAGCAGCCATAGAAGCAGAAAATTCTGGCCAAATAGATAATAAAAATATAAAAAAGTATCTGTCTTGCCTGAGAGATGTTGATGATACACTAGATAAGAGATCTCGCTTCCTAACTGACTTGTTAGAAGATATTAAAAATAGATTTATAAATAGATCTAAAAATATTTCTAGACAAAATTTAGAGTACTTAAACGAAATGAAAAATGGAAACACAAATGCTCAAGAACTACTCCAACTTATAGTAACACTAGGCAAAGATGTTCAAAAAGCTATAAATGAAGAGATCCCTGCGTATCAACAAGAATTAAAAAGTTATATAAAAAATGCAGAAAATGAAATAGTTGATGGTGCATACAAAGCTTATAATGAAATCCAAAAACTTGATAGTGGCACACTTCCTGCAATTAGAGCTAGAGAGTGGACCTATCTACCAGATTCATTGTTTAGAACAAGTGGGGCATTTGTGAATACTGACTATACCGATGTTTAATTTGGCACGCTAGAAATGATTTGAAACCTACATTCCTACCAACTTATAACGAAGATGGCAGGTTAACCCTTAAGTCTTCATATAGGGTGCCCACCTACAAAGGGATTTCCCCCATCGTTTTTTAATTACGCCACTTAAATTGACATTAGAGCCTTTACAAAATTATAAAAATTTTAGTCATAACAAAGCATAATTTATATAGTATGAATATACAAAGTTTATAATAAAAATAAGGGGTTTGTATGAAATTTATGGTTGCAATTATCGTGATGCTTTCATCATGGAATCTATTTGCCGGTGATTTTGAAGAAGGGATGAGGGCTCTAGGTCAAAAAGATTATCCTAAAGCAAAAACACTCTTTGAAAAGTCCTGCAATAATATTACAACTAGCGGATGTTATAATCTGGGCTATATGTATAAACGGGGAGAAGGTGTTCAACAAAACTCACAAAAAGCATTTGAATTGTATGAAAAATCCTGTAACAGTGGCACTGGAGGAGGGTGCACTAATCTTGGATTGGCATATGCTAACGGGAAAGGAGCCAAGCAAAATTATGTTAAAGCGGCTGAATACTATGAGAAGGCATGTTTTGGGAGTCGTGGGTGTGATCCGCAAGCTTGTTTAGAGCTTGGATTGTTCTATAAAGAGGGTAGGAATGGCATTAATCAAAATTTTCAAAAAGCATTTAGTGCTTATGAAGAAGCCTGCGGTGGCGGAGAAGCATTGGCCTGCTATAATCTAGGATTAATGTCAAAAGAAGGAATGGGAGTTAAAAAAGATTATGTGAAAGCAGCTCAGTTCTATCATAAAGCATGTTATCGTAGTGA
This sequence comes from Campylobacteraceae bacterium, assembly GCA_019162915.1. Lineage (GTDB taxonomy): Bacteria > Campylobacterota > Campylobacteria > Campylobacterales > Sulfurospirillaceae > Sulfurospirillum. Next base: position 35,531 of record JAFLKZ010000113.1, on the reverse strand, counting down.
TCCTATGGCGTGTGTAGAGGTTGGATTATTTTATAAAGAAGGCAGAGCTGGAATTAAGCAGGATTCTAAAAAGGCGATAGAATATTTTGAAAAGGCGTGTACTTTAGGTTCTAATGGAGGGTGTTCTTACAACAGTTTTATGGACTTCGGATCACTTTAAGAGAGTCGTTGATGTGAGGGGCTTGCTAAGCTTTTAATAGGGCCCCCTGAGAAAACGGGATATATGGTACGTTAAGTGAAAACACCTTTTTTCTTTAATGCATCTCACTGTAGTACTGTAGATAAAGCTTTTCAACCGCAAAACCACGCCCTAGAGCAAAGTGTTTTTACGGTTGGATGTGATAAAAAATATCTATCAGTTCATCTGATAATTCTTAAGTGCCAACCGAAGTGATATAGGCAAAAGAGAACTATTGCAAGTTAATAAAGACAACGTTGAAATTGATATTGAAAAAATCTATTTTAACTGCAACAAAGTGCCGAAAAAGTATTAAAATCTTTACTCTCAAGACATGGGATAAAATTTCCTAAAAGCCATGATATTGAACAACTTATTAGCATGTGCGACAGAAGCAGCTATTCCTTTAATTCAAGGCATAGAAAAACTGATTGAGTTAAGTGATTATGCTGTTGAGGGGCGATACTCTATTATTTCTGATGACCTTAATGATTCCGAGATATTTACCGGTCTTATTCAAAAATTAATCGCAAGCATTGAATCTTGATTTTGTTTTCAGTTAAAATCCTAATTATTGAAAAGTCAAATTTCCACGAAATAATTAAAAAATATATGGAATTCAACCATTGATAAAAAACATATATTTAACTACAATATAGTATTTTAATAACGCTATAAAAAGGTTATATATGATTGTATCAGTTATCAATAAAAAAGGTGGTGTAGGTAAAACACCTATCTCGTTTTCTCTAGCAAAAGACTTAGGATATTATCTGCAATCAAATGACAACTCAGTTATAGAATCCATTTATCCTGATATGGCAAAAATATCATTAAATCCAGAAATAATTTATAATTGTATTTACGATTTTGGTGGATTTGTTACATCGGGTGTTTTACCAGTGTTAAAAGCAAGCGATGCAATTTTAATACCTGTTTCAAATGATTATAATTCAATCCTTCGTACAGTAGAAACCATTGAAGAGATTCAACCTTTGAATGAAAATCTTTTAATTGTTGTTACAAAGACAGAAAAAGAAGGGGACTTTGAAACGGTTAAAAATACTCTATCGCAGCATTTTGATAATTTACAATTTTTTGAACTCCGCTTATCTAAAGTATTTAAAAATTCCATTGAAACAGGTTTGAGTTTATCAGAGCTCTATTTCGAAACACCTCTGTCGAAATTCGCTTATAAAACAGTCTATCAGCAATATAAAATCATTCTTGATCTTTTTAAGACAGGAGCATAGCCATGGCAGAGAAAAAAAACATTGACTCCATTCTTACTAAAGCAAAAACTTCAGCTATTTCAACTTTTGCAGAAAGTGAGCGTAAAAAAGGAGGGCGTCCTAAAAAGCCCCAAAGTGAACATGCTAAAGAAAATCGTTATGCTGTTTACTTTAGTCCTAGTGAGCTTGCTATTGTTGAATCAGCGGCAAACAGTTATGGTATGACTATTGGAAAGTTTATAAAGATGGCAGCGCTTAGGATGGCTAAATTAGAAAAATAGTTGTTTTATAACGCTATTTTAATAATATTAAATACTTTAAAAGTCTATATAAAGAGAATAATCATTACGCATTAATATAATTTTAATATATGCATTTGTTTGAAATTTATCATGATATCAAAGTAAATTATTGTAAAATATCAAAGTAAATTTAATCACAATATTAAAGTGTTATAGTTAAAGGATTTTACAATGAAAAAAACTGATATTTTAGTGGAAGCTCTCAATATAATAAAGAAAGAGCAAAAGCGTAATATTAATATTTTTAAAAGCAGTTTATTTGAGCGCCAACAAAAAGAAGTTTTGGAAGAATATGGTTACATAAAACCTATTATTAAGGGATGGTACTATATTTCAAATCCAAGTGATACGCCCAATGACACTACATCATGGTATATGAATTTTTGGCAATTTTTATCA
>JAFLKZ010000113.1:32347-33410 GCA_019162915.1 Campylobacteraceae bacterium | reverse complement strand
TTGAAAGATAAACATAAAAAAAATTATGTATTAGGTGTCAATGAATCCTTGATTATTCATTCAAAAAAAACTGTTATTCCAACCAATTTATCTGTTGCACTTAAAGAAGGCGGTAGTCAAATACTAGATTTACCATTTGGCATAAAAGTTACCGTATTTCAAGACCCTAATTTCAAAAAAACAGATATTGTAGAGAATGAATATGGATTACAAATATATTCTATTGAAAAGACTATTGCAAAACTTCCTCCTGATGCTTATGTCCGCAATTATGACGATGTTGTGATTCTGTTTAGCCTGCTAAGAGATGTGGGAAAATTAACACAAATTTTGATAGAAGAAAAGCGCATGGGAAGCTCTTCTGGTAGAATTATTGGTGCGCTTCAAAGATTAGGTAAAGACACCGAAGCACAGTTGATACACACAGCACTTGAGAGACTTTTTACCAATATTACAGTTACTGATCCTTTTGAAAAGCATGTCAACATGTTTGGTATGAACTTAGCTAAAAGTCCCTATGCCTCAAGGGTTAAACTTCTTTGGAGAGAAAATAGAAATATTATTGAAGATATTTTTGGAACACTTCAGTCTATTGAATACACTAAATTGATGACTAATGTGGAAGAAAACTATAAAAAAGATGCTTATAACTCTTTATCGATTGAAGGCTATAAGGTTTCGGATGAACTCATTGAGAGAGTATCTTCTGGACATTGGTCACCTGAAGAGAATTTAGAAGATTCAAACAGTAAAAATGCTTTAGCGGCTAAAGGGTATTATTTAGCGTTTCAAGAAGTTCTCAAAAGTATTGATAAAATGCACCGTAATGGTGAAGCTGCGAAAACATTGGAAAAAGATTATCAAGGATGGTACTATAACTTGTTTCTTCCAAGTGCAGATGCGAAGATAATCGAGCATAGCCAACTTATTGGTTATAGAAGACATCCTGTCTATATTCGCAACAGTGCACATGTTCCTCTACCTGAACATGCTCTATTGGATGCAATGGAGGCATTTTTTGAGATGATGATTGATGAAAATTCTGCTCCAGTGCGAGCAATAT
>JAFLKZ010000113.1:19901-32337 GCA_019162915.1 Campylobacteraceae bacterium | reverse complement strand
AGGGCATCACATTTTCACCTATATTCATCCGTATCCTGATGGTAATGGCCGTATAGGGCGATTTATTATGAATGCGATGTTAGTTTCTGGTGGGCTTCCTTGGAGTATTATTGAAGTTGATAAAAGAGATGTATATATGAAGGCTTTGGAAGAGGCAAGTGTTACACAAAACATTGGAACATTTGCAAAGTTCGTTTATGAAATTTGTTCACATGAACATAGAAAAATTTTACTTAAAATTTAATATAAGTGATATTACAAAAACATATAACCTAGCGATTTATAAACGGAGGTTCGTCTGTGATACATTTTTGTAAAAATTTTGTCATGATCATTAATATCTATAACAATCAATTCTCTGGTGTGATCTCGCCCAATTCTTCCTAAAATTTGAATGAGTCTGGACGGATGAGAGATGGGTGTGGCTAAAATAAGAGTATCTACATTCTTAAGATCCATTCCCTCCCCAAGTAAGCTAGTTGTTCCCAAGATGACATGAGAAGAAGGTCCAGTAGTGCGAAGTTTTGTAATCATCACCGCACGTTCTTTCGGGTTCATGCCACCATGAACCATTTCATGATCAATTGTTTTTACATGTAAGGCATTTGATAGAAGTATTAAGTGTTCAATTCGATCGCTTAAAAGTAGTATTTTACGATGGATGTTTTGCATGATAGATCTTATCAAGAGTTGATTACGAGCGTTATTGGCTACCAGCTCAGATATTATTGCATGGTACTCCTTCTCTTGGCTTTCAAAGTTGCTTTTTAGTTCGGCCACTTTTTTGATACGCGCATCTTGCTTCACATGGGTAAATAAGACTTCACCAAGGGCATATTTGACAAATGGAGTTTTACTATCAGCTCTTTGTAGTGTCGCGCTAAAACCATAAGCTAGTGTTCCATTAAATGCTTTAATTGCTTGATACGCACTGTATGAAGCGGCGTGATGACACTCGTCAACAAGGAGTAGACCGTATTTATCCCTAATAACACTTTCTCCTTCTGCTTCAATGGCATTGGCAAGAGATTGTACGGTTGCAATATCTACAGTTTCAAGTAATTTTTTCTTGCTACCATGAAAGACCCCAATCTGTTTTTTGGTCAGCCCTGTCCATTTGGTAATTTCGTCAACCCATTGTTTGAGTAATTCAATTTTGTTGACCAATATGAGCGTTCTTAATCCTAATTGACTCATGAGTGCTATAGCAATGAGTGTTTTACCAAATCCAGTTTGTGCTTGCAAAATGCCTCTTTCTTCTGATTCCATCAATGCTTCAAGTGCTAAGATTTGATCTTCTTTTAAGATAGCACCAAATTTTAGTGAATCTAAAAGGCATGGAGCACTTCTTTTGTCAATAAAAATTATTTGACAATCACTTTTTTCAAAGAGCTCACGAACATTTTCTAATACCCCAAGAGGCAAGATAATATATTTTTCATCTATTTCAAAGGCACTTAAAAATCGTGGAATGTGTACCACAATCTTTTTGAGTTTTTGAGCTTTAATATAATCTGGGTTTGAGAATGTGACCAACTGCATGAGTCGATAAATGGCTTTTTTTGAAAGATCAGCTTTTGCAATGTAAATGGCATTATCCAAAATGATTTCAATGGTTTCAGGTAAAGGAACCTTGGCAGTACAATCGGCAACTCTTTCCCATGGAGGAAGATATAAAGATTCATTTGCATAAAGATGCACCTCTTCTTTACCGGTGAGTGCATACACCAAAGCAGAGGGAACTTCTTCAATCTGTTCTAAAAAAAGAAACTGATTTTCGTATACTTCTAGGGTATTTGGATCAAAGAAGAGGGTTCCTTTGTTGGTTTTTGCACTGGTAAAATGTAAAGGAACAGCGATAAGATTTCCTAACCCATCCTCTGGTACAAAATCCTGGCTTGGGAAAAACCGATCAAAGGTACTTAGAGCTAAAGAAGTTTTACTAAAAGCATCATTAAGAATTAAATCACCCAATCTTCGAGCATTAATCGCAATAATTGGCACATCAAACCACATCCAAAGATGCACACCTTTGCCTGATTTGGAAAGCTCTGAATAAAGCGTAACTCCAAATTTTTTTGCACTTTCAATAATAGATAGTGCATCTTCGAGAGCTTTTGAACGAGAAAAATCACCGTTGTACGATTTGTCATCTAAATCTATGGCAAGGAAAATACAGCGATTATGCTTTTGCATTGCATAAGAGCCAAGTCTAATTTTTCCTTGTAAATGAAGTTTGATAGCGTCATCAGTGAGTGGAAGATAAGAAAAATGTTTACCTTCATAGGTATCTTTTAGCGGATAATAGCCTTTTTTATTCTGTCGCTCCTTAGCATAGACATCAACTCTTGCAAAGAAACGTTTTTTAAAAAGGGCAATTTTTTCAAACGATGGAAGTTGATAAAATGTCAACTCCTTTTTCAATGCCTCAATGGAAGCTTCAATAAGGCGTTTTTGAGCCATTAGCTCTTTTAGTTTTATATGCTTATTCACTAAAATATCCTAATTAAACATCTTCTAAACTCAAAAGTTTCCACTCGATAGCGTAATTAGGATAGTCTGCTAACAATTTTTTAGCCTTTGTCTCAAGGACGGCTTGATCTAAGCGTTTTTTAGCGAGTTTGACTTCACAAATCATCATTGTTTTTTCAAGTTCATCAATTGCTACGATGTCTATTTCATTTTGATTGCCTCGCTCCCAGTAAGCGCCAATATGTGTGAATTGCTGTTGTTCTTTAAATTGATCGACAAAGAGTTTTTCTAAGAATTTACCACTAAACATATCAAAGTCTCTTACTATGATTTCTTTGAGTTTTTCAAAACTTCCTGCTTCAATGAGTGATTGATATTTAAATATGAAACGAAACCAAAAATAGAGAAAATTATCAACGATTTCATATTTTTGTACTTTTGCATTGGGTTTAGCGTTGATAGGTTTAATACTTTTAATGATGTTATAATCATTCTCTAAGCGATATAAATAACCCGAGATATTTTTTTCTAAAATGCTTTCAATCTCGCCCTTGGATGTTTTGGAATTGGCAATTAACGAAAGAATGGAAAAATAGACACCATATTCTTTGCCAAACTCTTCAATTAACCGATTACGTCCCTCATCTAAAAAAAGACCATGGGGATTGACTATTTCATTGATCATAGAAATTCTATCGAACGCTTTAACATTGATAAAGAGTTCAATATACTTAGCAACTCCACCTGTTAATATAAAAAAATCTAAAAGATTTTTTGCAGAACTTGTATCATAATCTTTTAAAATTTCTTGAAGTGTAGAGACACGAAAAGGTTGTAGGTGTAATTTAAAATCTGCTCGTCCAAAGAGTGGTTCATGAGAGTTTTCAAATATTTTTTTCATTAATGAATAAATCGAACCACTAAGAATTAAATGCATCTTGGTTGATGACTTGTTAGTATCCCATATTCGTTGCATTACAGAGTAAATAGAGGAATTGATGCGTTCAAATTCTTGAAATTCATCAATGACTAACGTAAAAGAAATACTTTTAGCAGTTTGCATTAATAGTGCAAAAAGGTTTTCAAAAGTTTTTATCTCTCCAAAAATAGGCAAAGCAAGTTTGTCTTTAATCTCTTCAAGAAACTCTTCACATAGCAAAGACTCTTCTTTTTTAGAGACAAAAAAATAGAGTTTAGGCTCTTTGGTAAAAGGCTGGAGTGCTAGGGTTGTTTTACCTATACGTCTTCTGCCAATTAATATAGTCATAACAGAGTGCTCATTTTTTAAGTCATCCGCTTTTTTTAAAAGACCCAATTCTGCAATTCGATTGTAAAATTTCATTATAATAACCTGTGTTGTAATAATTTGAGTTATTATAATATTTAGTTGCATACTAAGTCAAGTTACTTGGTTATAAATTAAAATTTCGAGAATTTGTAAAGATTATAGAAGCAATTTATTTACTAGATTGCGTTATTTCTTGAACTGTTTGATTGGTAATCTGAGATGCTTTTTCATGATTTGCACTTAGGTAAAACTGGTGAACTGTATTAAGATTTGTATGCCCCAAAGGTGCAGATAAAATTTTTGCAGCAGTACCGACTTCACCCATTGTGAAGCGAAGCGCAAATTTAGTCACTTGAATGTCTTTAAAAGCCTAAAATGCGACTATATTTTTAAACAATATATACTTAATTTTACTGTTCACTTGACACATAAAAAACTCCACTGAAAAAATGAATTGCAATCTTGGTAAAAAAACAGGTAAAATATTCACACATCAGCGTTTTAATGGTGCTTACAATGTGAGTAAAGTTAGATTTTAGTGTTTAATATAATAGAATGAGAAATAAATATAAAATTAACTAAAGTGGATCTTATGATAAAACCCTTCTCTTGGCTTTTGTGTCTGTTTATGTCGCTTTCTTTGCAAGCCAATGAGCCTCAAAAACTGGTTTTTGCGCCTTCCCTCATACAAAGTGAAGAGAGTGTCTTTAAAACCTTTGCACCAATGGTGCATTATCTTGAAAAAACTTTACATGTAAGTATTTCATTTCATTTTAGTCGTTCCTACGAAGCTTTGTTGGCAGACATTCATCAAGGCGTAGTTGATATAGCGTATTTAGGTCCACTGCCCTACATTGAACTTAAAGCAACTTCTGCTTTTGTTGAACCTTTGGTTTTTTTCAATAAAGCCAATGGAAAACCTCTTTACCGTTGTGTGTTGGTTGCATGGGGCGACTCGTATGAGCCTCTTTCAAAACTTAACAACTATCACTCCTTTGCTCTAACCGATCCTCTTTCTACCTGTGGGTATCTCTCTGTTTCAGGCTTATTGCGTGATGCGGAGCAGTCTTTGAATGAGCATCCTTTTTCGTATCTTAGAACACACGACGAAGTGGCACTTTCTGTGGTTAAAGGTCGTTTTAATTATGGAGGTGTTGAAGAAGATGCGGCACATAGGTACCAACATTTAGGATTGTCCATTGTTGCACAAACCGATCTTCTTCCCTCATTTGCGTTGGTTGCTAACACACAAACGCTTTCACCAAGCCTTCAACAAAAGATCACGGAAGCATTGCTAAATGCTCCAGAGTCTGAATACCAAATGTGGGGTAAGGGCATTAACAAGGGAGTGAGTTTAGCGAATGATGATGTGTATGCCCCCGTGCGCATTATGCGCTTGAAAAATCTTGCCTCCCAACAAGGCACGGTGCAATGAAATCGATTCTTTTGAAAAGCAAGTTTGTTTTCTATGTGCTATGGATGATTTTTTTTAGTATTGTTGTCATTGTATGGTTGAATGCCAATCGTTTGAGTAAAGAGCACATGGAGCTTGTCAAAAATCAAGAAAATTTTCACATCGCTTACCATGCTGCTACCATTACATACGAACTAGCGAACAAAGAGGCGTTTGATTTGGTAATTAATACGCATCGTACCTTGGAGCTTTTGTATGAAGGCGTTACTAAAGAGGGAAGAGATCAAGAGATTGCAAGGGGACAATTGTACCGTGAACTCGCCCCTGTGTATGAGAGCTTGAGTGACAAAAACTTACGGCAGTTGCATTTTCATCTGCCCAATGGCAAAAGCTTTTTGCGTTTTCATAAGCCCGATCGTTATGGGGATGATCTCTTTGATGCGCGACCTTCCATCAAGCATGCCAATGTCGAGCGTAAAGCGGTCAATGGCTTTGAAGTGGGCAGAGTAATCTCAGGGTATCGCTATGTCTATCCGCTAGAGCATCGGGGTGTATTTTTAGGGACAGTAGAGACAAGTATTCCGGTTAAATCCATTTTGAACACACTTTATGCGATCAATGCATCCAAAGAGTATGCGTTTATCATCAATCAAAAGATGGCAGGCGCTTTCTTGTTTGACGAGCAAAAGTATCTCTACACTGGCTCACCGTTGCACAAAGATTTTGTGATCGAAGATGCCAACAGTGAATTGCCAGACTCCCCCAAATCACTCTCCAATGTTGCTAAAGCCATTAATGAGCGTTTATCTCATGACGCCTCTTTGAAAAAAGCCTTGGAGCAAGGAAAGCCTTACGGCACATTTGTCGACCTTGAGAGGGAGACCTACTCTGTCACATTGGAGCCTATGGAAGGATTTGGGCTGAGGGCTTTTTGATTGCGTATCAAAAAGATGCAACTCCACAGCAATTGTGGAAAGATTTTAGTTTTGCTGTGGGTATGTATGCTCTTTTTGCTTTTATAATTCTTGCTTTGTTGTGGATAGTCACCAAAAGAGCTCAGGAAAATTTAGAGCAAAAAGAGGAGCTCCGTATCATCACTGATACCTTGGCGGAGGGGGTTTATGTTATGGATTCGCGGGGTGTCATTAAAGATGTAAACACAACAGCATGCGAAATATTAGGGTATTCAAAAGAAGAGATGATAGGAAGGGAAGCGCACAGTATGTTTCACTCCCATGCGCTCAATCAATTTATGCCCATGTCAAAATGCCCCATCTATCAAGCCGTAAGTACCCAAAAAATATTTTACAGCGAAGAAGAGTTCTTTACATGTAAAGATACTAAGGAAATTCCTGTCATTGTCAAAGCCCGCCCTTTGGTGCGAGAAGGCATGGAGACACTCTTAGTAACTGCTTTTTACAACAACGCTGAAGCACATAAACATCACGCGATGTTGAAACTTTTACAACAAGCCTTGGAAGCGAGCACCAATGCTGTTGTTATCACCAATAAAGAAGCGGTCATCGAGTGGGCAAATCCTGCGTTTGAAACGCTCACGGGCTACTCGGTAGGGGAAGCTTTGGGGCAAAAACCCAATGATATCGTTCGCTCTGGTCTTCAAGATGATAGTTTTTATACGATGATGTGGCAAACCATTCTTTTGGGAAACCCTTGGCATGGCGAGCTTATCAATAGGCGCAAAGATGGCTCATTGTATCATGAAGAGCTTAGCATCACTCAAGTACGAGGTCGAAACGGTACGATTGAGCATTTTGTGGCGATCAAGCAAGATATCAGTGCGCGTATGATGGCGTATGAAGAGCTTAAAGTTGCGAAGAGTGAAGCTGAAGTAGCAATGGAGGCAAAAACACAGTTTTTAGCCAATATGAGCCATGAGATCAGAACCCCACTCAATGCCATTATCGGGTTTAGTGATGTAATGAAAGATACCCCTTTAAATGAGAAGCAAAGCCAGATTCTTTCAAAGATTAGCAATGCTTCGGAAATTTTACTGCGTATTTTGAACGATATTTTGGACTATTCAAAAATCGAGGCGGGAAAACTTGAGCTTGAAATCAAAGAGGTCTCTTTACATGAGTCTTTTGAACAACTTGAAGAGATGTTTAGCCAAGGTGCAGCCCAAAAAGGTTTGAGCTTACATGTAAACATCGAAGAGGGTGTTCCACCCTTTATCTATGCCGATGGACTGAGGCTCATGCAAATTTTACTTAACCTTGTCGGCAATGCTTTAAAATTTACCCATGAAGGCAGTGTGGGGGCTAATGTCTCGTTGGTTAACAAAGAGAAAGGGCATGCACACCTACGCTTTTGTGTTCACGATACAGGCATTGGCATAAGTGATGAAAAAATAAAAGTCCTTTTTCTACCCTTTACGCAAGCGGATATTTCAACCACACGCAAGTATGGAGGCTCAGGTTTGGGCTTAAGTATTGTCAGCAAATTGGTTGAAGCCATGGGTTCACGCATTGAAGTGAAAAGTTGTGAAGGAGAGGGCTCAACATTTTCATTTGTATTGGAAGTGCCTATCTTTAAAACCGCATTTCACGCCGCATTGCCTGTTGTATCAACTTCTTTGGAACTATTCGATTTACGAGAACATCATATTTTAGTAGTGGAAGATAATCTCATCAATCAAGAGGTTGTAAAGGCTATCCTCGAGCGTATGGGTGCTCGTGTTGTGCTTGCCAACAATGGCAAAGAGGGCGTAGAGATCTTTATGTCCAATCGTGATAGCTTTACATGTATCTTGATGGATATTCAGATGCCTGTGATGACGGGTTACGAAGCGACAGCTAAAATCCGAGAAGTGGACGCGACGATTCCCATTATTGCACTTACGGCTGCGGCTACAATTGAAGATCGTGCAAGAGTATTGGCATCAGGCATGAACGAGCATCTTACAAAACCGATTCATCCACAAACCTTGTATGCCCTTTTATCTAAAACGACACGACCTCTTATACCTTTGGAACAGGTGCGTTCTACCAGTATCTGCGACATAGAGTCGTTGCCGATTATCTTAATTGTGGACGATAATGCCTCCAACATTCACACCCTTTCCACCATTTTAAAATCAGACTACCATATCAAAGTCGCCACCAATGGTGAAAGTGCACTTAAATTGGCAAAAGAGCTGAAAAAAATAGACCTTATTTTACTCGATGTGGTGATGCCTTTGATGAATGGGCATGAGGTGTGTCGAGCACTTAAAAGCAACAGCACCACGAAAAAAATTCCTGTTGTGTTTGTGACCGCTAAGGATTCTGCGGAAGATGAGGCGTATGGCTTTAGTTTGGGAGCGGCGGATTACATCACCAAACCCTTCAACCCCGCCACCGTGCGTGTACGGGTCAAACACCAAATCGAGCTTAAAGCGCAAAATGATACCCTTGAAAAACTTTCCATGAATGATAGCCTTACCAAGATACGCAACCGAGGCTATTTTGATGACTATTACAATACGGTGTACAAAGAAGTCAGCCGTGAAGGTGGTGTGTTGTGTGTTATGATGCTTGACATAGACCACTTTAAACTCTACAACGACTATTATGGTCATGGAGAGGGAGATACTTGTTTGGTACGCGTTGCTAATGCCCTGAAAAATAATCTTCAGCGCCCAAGCGATATGGTGGCACGTTATGGAGGAGAAGAGTTTGTCGTGGTGCTGAAAAACATCGGCTATGAGGGAGTACTAAAAGTGTCAGAGAGCTTGCGTTTGGGTGTTGAAGCCTTGAATATTCGCCACGAATACTCCACTGTAGCACCCTATGTCAGCATTAGCGTTGGGGTTGCCTTCAAAAAACTTGACTCCACTCTCTCCTCAAAAGAGCTCCTCAAGCGCGCTGATGAGGCGTTGTATGAAGCCAAAGCTAAAGGTCGTAATGGTGTTGTTTCGTATGAAGTTTAAGACTTACATGTAAGGAGAATATAGTTAATGAAACGGATGCCTTTTACTCTATTTTTAGGAATTTTATCGATTTTTTTTCATATGCAAAGTTTTGCACAAACACCGATACGAGTCGGTGTTGCTCCACACTCGTCAGCACGCATTATCTATGAGACCCATCAGGATGTGAAGCTTTTTTTAGAAAAGAAGTTTGAACGCCCCGTAGAAATCGTAACAGCCAAGAGTTTTAGCGAATTTGCCAAACGTTGCAATGAGGGTCAAAGCTATGATGCAATTTTGACCTCACCCAATCTTGCCTATTTGGCGCAACACTTAGCCAAGTATCAACCTTTTATGACTTATACCAAAGGCTTGGAGACAACCATTTTGAGCAGGACACCGGATGTTTTAAAAAGTGCCAACCGTCCCTTACGCGTTGCAGGACAAGACCCTATTTCATTTTCGACATTAACTGCACAAGAATGGCTTGAAAAAAGTGGCTTAAAAGAGGGCAAGGATATCGTGTATAGCTATTATACCAGTGCCTCCGATAGCCTTGGCACCATTTTGACATCAGGCGCATTCGATATGGTCATCATGTCATGGCCCAATTATCTGAAATTGTCTGAGGATATAAAATCCAAAGTTCATATTTTTTACCACTCTCCAACAGCACCAAGTCGTATTTACTTAGCCAAAGAGGGCAATGGTATCACGCTTTTGCAGTGGGAAGAGGCTTTGGATGCTTTTGCGCTTAGTGCACAGGGGCGTGCGCATTTAGAAGCCACACAATTACAAGGCTTTAAAAAACTCTCTTTAGATGCACTAGAGAGTATGAAGCCCATCGCAGACAAATCGCTTCAACGCCTTCTTGACATAGAACCATGAAACTCTCTCTCATATGGAAATGGCTCATTGTAAGCCTCTTAGTTGAGAGTATAATGCTCAGCGTGCTAGTCTATCGCAATATAGAACAGCTGAGTGAAAGTTTGAAAACGCAAACAAGTATGCGCCTTCAAGAACAATCCACCTTGTTGCAAAGTGCTTTAGTGGCACCGTGGTTACAGATGGATTATGCCACCATTCAAGCCATCCTAGAAGAGACAAACAAGATGGCAAGTGTCGAATACTTAGTAGCCCTAGATAACCAATCGCAAGTCATTGCATCAGTAGGATGGGAAGAGAATAAACCACTACCTCTTGTGGAAAAAGACATTTTTGCGCATGCGTCTTTAAAAGACAATTGTCTGGACACCCAAGTCGATATTTTTTTCTCGGGACAAAAATTAGGCTCCGTACGCGTTGGAGTTTCAACCCTTTTTTACATGCAAGCGCGTGAAGCGATGCTATTTAAAAGTATTTTAATCGCTTTGGTCGAAGTGGTCCTCTCTGCTTTTTTACTGTTCACTTTTGGGCGTTGGACGGCTCAACATATCCGCCAGTTAACCCAAGGTGCCAACGCGATTGCTAGAGGTGAGTACACCAAACGCTTAGAGCTTGGTAAGGACCGTGACACGCAAGAACTTTCCCTTGCGTTTAATACGATGGCGCAAACCATTCAAGAACGCGTCGTTGCCCTAGAAAAGGCAAATACGGCTGAGAAGAAACTTTTAGAAGAGGTAAGTCATCAAGCAACATTGATTGGCTTGTTACTCGATTCCATCCCTGATCTTATCTTTTTTAAAGACACCCAAGGGGTCTATCTAGGATGCAATCCTCCTTTTGCAAAGTTGGTGTCACATACCAAAGAGGAGATTGTAGGTAAAACGGATTACGATATTTTTGATGCTAACTTAGCAGATTTCTTTCGTGAGAAAGACCGCATCATATTAGCCTCGGCTCAAGCATGCCAAAATGAAGAGTGGGTCACCTATCCTGATGGTCACAAAGTCCTTCTAGACACGCTCAAAGCACCGTATAGGAACAGCAATGGTGCCATAGAAGGAATTATTGGTATAAGTCGTGATATCACTGAGCGAAAGAGAGTGGAAGAAGAACTGGTAGAAGCGCGCAAGAGTGCTGAATCAGCCAACCAAACTAAGAGTGAATTTTTAGCCAATATGAGCCATGAGATTCGAACCCCAATGAATGCCATTTTGGGTCTTAGTGAAATGGCACTGAGTGATGTTCCCAAAGGTGCAGCGCATGATAAATTGGAAAAAATTTACCAATCGGGTCGATTGCTGCTCGGGATTTTAAATGATATTCTTGATTTTTCAAAAATAGAAGCGGGCGAACTAAAACTCAATGCTCAACCGTTTTATTTTAATAAAATGCTCGACCAACTTAAAAGTTTATTTTCGCAAACGGCACAGAACAAGGGTATTGCTCTCTTTTTGGATGCGCCTAAAGCGTTTGAGGTCGTGTACCGAGGCGATGATTTACGCTTAAGTCAAATTTTGACCAATCTCATCGGTAATGCACTCAAATTTACCCAAAAAGGTGAAGTACGCTTGAGCGTGCGCGAAGTGAGTATCAAAGAAGGTGTTTGTTGGTTGTCATTTTCAATTAGCGATACGGGTATTGGAATTGTGCAAGAGGATCAACAACGCCTTTTTCATGCGTTTTCTCAAGCCAATACCTCTATTACACGCGATTATGGTGGAACGGGATTGGGGCTTATCATCTCTCAGCGCCTTGTGTGGGCAATGGGAGGAAGCGATATAAGCATTAAAAGTTTGCAAGGGGAGGGTTCAACCTTTAGCTTTGGATTGCCTTTGCATACCTGCTCACAAGAAGAAGTTGTAGCCTTATTTGAGAGTCGAACGGTAGTGACTTCGGATGTAAGAGATACCCTTTTTGGTCATGTGCTGGTGGTAGAAGATAATTTGATAAACCAAGAAGTGGTATGCGAGCAGTTGCATCGTATGGGAATGAGTTACAAAGTCGCTAACAATGGCTCTGAGGCTGTTGAGATGGTCAAAGAAGCATCTTATGATGTCGTATTGATGGATATTCAAATGCCCGTGATGGATGGCTATGAGGCAACAACGCGTATTCGTGTCATGCACCCAGACTTACCTATTATTGCTTTAACGGCTGCAGCGATGATTGAAGACCAACAAAAGGCACTTCAAATGGGTATGAATGCACATTTAAGCAAGCCTATCAATGCCGCAGCACTCAAAGATATGCTCTCCTTGTATGTCTCTCACGGCAGACACGAAGAAGCACTTCTTCCTGTCACATCAATGGAGCCC
This sequence comes from Campylobacteraceae bacterium, assembly GCA_019162915.1. Classification (GTDB taxonomy): domain Bacteria; phylum Campylobacterota; class Campylobacteria; order Campylobacterales; family Sulfurospirillaceae; genus Sulfurospirillum. The sequence continues at coordinate 20,056 of JAFLKZ010000113.1, read as the reverse complement.
ACTCAAACGATAGCCTTACTTGATGTCAAAGAGGGCTTGGAGCGCATGGGGGAGAACAAATCTTTGTATATCAAACTCTTAAATACCTTTCTTCACCAACTAAATACGCAGATTTTACCCGCTTTGCATACTACGCAACCTCTTGAACAAGAAAA
>JAFLKZ010000113.1:16716-19891 GCA_019162915.1 Campylobacteraceae bacterium | reverse complement strand
GCATGGGAGCCATTTCGCATGGAAGTTCACTCTATTAAAGGGCTAGCAGGTAATCTTTCGTTGCACGCACTCTTAGAGTGCGCGACGCAATTGGATAGGCAGATCAAAGAGCAACAAATGGTACCAAAAGCTATGATAGATGCGTTACATGTAAGCCTTCAGCAAAGCGCTGAAGCCATTGGTGCATGGCTAGACAAGGAAGCAACGGGATGAAAAAGATCCAAGGTAGCCCAGAGGTGTTTGAAGCGGGGTGTTATACGGCTTTTTTTGATGCGATTGATGAGATGATTTTTATCAAAGACGATGCTTTACGCTATGTGTTTGCTAACCGAGCATTATTAGACTTTTTTGGGCGAGAAAATGCGACTTTTTTAGGCAAGAAAGACAATGAGCTCATGGATGAATCCCATGCTAAAGGCTGTGAAAACAGTGATTTTATGGCACTCAAAGAGCAGAAAACGGTGTTACATTACGAAACCATAGCTGAGCGCATCTACCAAACACGCAAATTTCCATTTAGTTTTAAAGATGGGCAAAAAGGCTTAGGTGGCATCATCTTCGATGTGACATCTCAGCACAAAACCTTAGAAAGCCTCAAGTTTGAAAAAGAGCGCATCGAGGTCATCTTGGAAGCCAGCGATATTGGTCTTTGGGATTGGGATATTGAAAATGATGTGGTGCATTGGGATGCCAAGTGTTTTGAGATGCTTGGATACCTCCTAGATGCATTTCCTCTTCATTACGATACGTGGGTTGGTCTGATGCATCAAGATAATGCCACCATGGCTCAAGAAGAGGTGCGTCGGCTGATGGAAGCTGGGGAAACATTTGAAACCCAGTTTCAACTGCGCAAAAACGATGGTTCTTACGCATGGATAGAAGGTCGTGGGAGGGTTGTTGAGCGATGTGTTGATGGATCTCCGAAGCGAATAGTAGGAACGCATATCAACAAAACCCAAGAAAAGCACAAAGAAATAGAATTAGCGAATGTCTATGACCAATTGGGTAAGATTTTTGAAAACAATGCTGCAGGTATCTTTGTTGTAGATGACAATCGTAACATCATTATTACTAATCAGCATTTTTGTGAGATGTTAGGCTACACCAAAGAAGAACTTGTAGGTCAAAATGTCATCGTTTTGCATGTTAATGAGGAGGCCTATAAAGCCTTTTCTCCCATTTTGTTAGAGGCCAAAGTCGGGCACAAAATCAAAATTGAGTATCGTTTAAAACACAAAGAGGGAAAAATTATCTGGTGTGAACTGCACGGTAATACGATAGAGCTTCAAAACCATCAAGAAGGTGTGATTTGGAATGTATTAAATATTAGTGAGCGCAAAAAGGCAGAAGATGCTCTAAGCCACAGCGAAGCACAATTTAAATCGTTGGTTTCCAATATACCAGGGGTGACCTACCGTTGTTTAAACGATGAGTCATGGACGATGCTTTATATGAGCCATGAGATAGACAGACTAAGCGGGTATCCTTCGAGTGATTTTTTACACAATGCCGTACGAAGTTATGAGAGCGTCATCTACGCAGATGATGTAGCGCGTGTACGCCATGACATTGAAGAAGTGATTGAAAAAAAGTCTGAATGGAGCATAGAGTACCGCATTGTAGCGCGAGATGGTGGAATACGCTGGGCGCATGAAAAAGCAAAAGCCATTTTCGATGAAGAGGGAAAAGTACTTTATATCGATGGCTTTATTTTGGATATCACTGAAGAGAAGCACTCTAAAGAAGCACTGATTAAGAGTCAACAAACATTTAAACAGTACATCGAAAGTGCACCGTATGCTGTTTTTATTACGGATAGGTTGGGATATTACCGCGATGTCAATCTTATGGCAGAACACTTGAGTGGGTATAGCAAAGAGGAGCTGTTAACCATGAGCATTGCTGATTTGGTGCCCATTAAGGATTTGGTAAAAGTGCGAAAACATTTTATCCAGCTCGAAAAAGAGGGCATTACTAAAAGTACACAGATGCAGTATCGACCTAAAGATGGAGAGCTTCGATATTGGTCGGTGACACCTGTCAAGTTATCGCATGAGCAGTTTTTGACATTTGCTTATGATATTACAGAGCAACAAAAAGCCAGTGATGCTTTAGTCCAATCCAACCGTTCTTTGGAAAAGGCAACCATCGCGGCCAACGCCTTTGCAGAACAAGCCCAAATGGCAAGCCTTGCTAAGTCAAATTTTTTAGCCAATATGAGCCATGAGATTCGTACCCCCATGAATGCGATTATGGGGTTGAGCGAGCTTTTGAGTGACACTACTTTATCCCCTAAACAATCCGAATACATTCAAAAAATCATAAGTTCCTCTTCATTGTTACTTGGTATCATCAATGATATTTTGGATTTTTCTAAAATTGAAGCTGGAAAAATTGAGGTAGAAAAAAAACCCGTATATCTTCAAAATATTTTAATGCACCTTCGCACGATGTTTGAGGAGAATGCTTCCAAAAAAGATGTATATTTTGGTCTTAATATACACGATTCCATCCCTAGTATTGTGTTGGCAGATGAGCTTAAACTGATACAAATACTCACCAATTTTTTAAGCAATGCCTTTAAATTTACCGCACAAGGTTCGGTGATTTTAAGCGTGGAATGTCTCCATACAAAGGATAAACGAGCAACATTACGGTTTAGTGTTGACGATACGGGCATTGGGATGAGTGAAGTACAGTTGGAAAAATTGTTTATTCCTTTTAGCCAAGCAGATGTTTCTATCACCCGAAAGTATGGAGGAACAGGGCTTGGACTTAGTATTGCCAAACGCTTAGCTGAGGCCATGGGCGGTACTGTAGGGGTGCTCAGTCATGAAAAAAGAGGCACTTCGTTTTACCTTGAAGTTGAATGTGAAGTGTTAGAATGGGGGCATATTTTTTTAAACACATCGCCTTATGTTAATGAGCGCAAAGAGGGATTGGAAGGGTTGCGTATTTTGGTGGTGGAGGACAACAGCATTAACCAAGAGGTTGTCAAAGCGATGCTTGAGCGTGTTGGCATTAGCGTCGATGTTGCCAACAATGGCAAAGAAGGGGTTGAATACTTTTTGCGCCAAAACTTTGATGCGATTTTGATGGACATCCAAATGCCTGTTATGGGTGGGTATGAAGCGTCAAGGCAGATTAGAGAGCACGATGCACACATTCCTATTAT
>JAFLKZ010000113.1:13241-16706 GCA_019162915.1 Campylobacteraceae bacterium | reverse complement strand
GGTTACGGCAGAAGATAGGAAAAAAGCGCTGGATTCTGGGATGAATGAGCATCTGGCAAAACCGCTTCAGTCAAAACGACTGTATGAATTGCTAGGAACATTGTGTGAGCGTTCCAACCCCATAAGCCCCACTAAGGTTTCACAGGTGCATGAACCACTAAGCCCTAAAGGTGCGATTGATCCTCATCATGTCGATGTGATGTTTGATGGGGATGTTGCTTTATTTCAAAAACTTTTGATCCATTTTGGAGCACAGCTCGATGGGGAGTTTAAAACTATCGTGGAGGCAGTGCGAGGCAATCACGGTGATGCTTCAGTGCTTGTTCATACCCTAAAAGGGGTGAGTGGCAATCTTGGAGCCCTTGCATTAGCTGATGCGTGTAGTCGTATTGATATTTGCTACAAACAAAAGCAAGCGATTGATGAATCTTTAATACAAGCGTTGCAGCAGCATATTTTAGAGGTGAAAGAGGCGTTAGTAAGCCTTGAATTGGAAGAGATTGTAATTTTAAGCGATGATGCAATCCTCAGTACACTCATGCAGTTTCAAAAGCGCCTTGAAGAAGCTGATTTGATTGAGCCTTTTGAACAAGCTTCTTTGGTCAAAGCCTTGGCTGGCAAGGTCGATCAAAAAGCTTTAAAACAGTGGGATGAGGCCATTCATGCGTTGGATTATGGAAAAGCCCTTCGTGTGATGCAGGACTGGAGCTTAATCTTAACGAGGGAAAAAGTAATGGGTTAATCCAGCTGTCAAACGAATTGTAGTTTTAGCTACCCTCCAATTCAATGAAAGGCTAAAATACGAACTTAACTCAAAAATCTCTACAGAATTTTGTACTTCGTCTGACACAATATCGGCTATTTCTCAACAAAGAGGGTAAAAGTCCCATGGTTCTTAGAAATAGCTTAAAAACACTCTTTGCGCTAAAAAGCAGTGTCTATATTTCCTCTATTAGCCACGAAATTAATTTCCGAGACCTAAAGGCTGCATAAACTCTTTTTCTTTATCAATCGCAATTAAATTGTAAACCCTCTTTGAATAGTTGGTAAAATCATAAATCCCATAAAAATTAATATGACTCCAGTGAATAATTGAACTGTTTTTAAGTGCTGTGAGGATTTCATCTTTTTCGGTGCTATTTTTAGACTGTTGTAATTTTTTGGTAAGATAAAGATAATTCCAAAGGATTATAGCATTTTGAATAAGTCGTTTTGAGTTATTCGCAACGTTTTGCTCTTCGGTAGTTGCAACCGTAAACTCTTGATTATTTCAAAAAAATACCGCTTTTGAAAATCGATTAGAGGCCTCTATCTTATTAAGCTGCTTTTCTATCCGTTGGCGAAGCTTTACATCATCGATATAATTGAGCAAAAAATCGGATTTTATAATCTTTCCAAATTCTTTCAATGCAGTGTATAGTTTATGCTGTCTTGAATAGGAAGTAAGCCTCTTTAGAAGCTGTGTTGCTGTTGTTTTTCTCTCTTTAATTGTAATGGCGAATCGTAGAATATCATCCCAACTTTCTTTGATTATTTGGGTATTAATTTTTCTTTTTGGTGCCAATTTATAACCTAAATTATGATAATGTTTTGGTGTAAAAAATCCGTAGAGCTGTTGATCTTTGAAATTTTTAATTCTTGGACCAAAATTGAATCCAAGAATATTTGTTAAACCAAATATTAGCTCTGTATAGCTGTGGCTATCCCCGGAATGTAAATCGCTCTTGACTGTCTCATTGTGCAACAGTCCATCAATAACATACCCCCGATTCTCTTTCACTGACATTGATAACAGTGGAATGAAATAGACGATTTGATTCGTCAATAAAAGTATAGGTGACAACTCCTTTGTCGGCACCAAAGTATTTGTTTGAGTGTCCTGTATTGGTAGAATCAATATTTGAAGCAATGGAGTATTTTTGCCCATCACTTGAAGTATGATTGACATCGGTGTGATGTCTTACTATTTGTACAAGCTCCAATTTCTCCATATATGCCACAATCTTATCATTTGCTTCGGTCGTATTATCCTCAGAAAAGTACCATATTTTGGTATTATCAAGCTGGTTTTCGTTGATGCCTTTTGAGATTTTCCCCATCCGGGAAAGGCTTAGGTTGCATCCATATCCAAGTATGGATGCAAGTAATAGATTGTGATTGCTTTTAATGCGACTTTGAGAGTAGTGTTGAAATGATGATAAAAAATCTGTTTCCTTATCAATTGAATTTAGAACATCAATCACCGATAGGTACTCTTCCGTTGGGAAATATTTTGCAAGAGGATTTTTTTCTTCATCTTCATCTTTTTCCAGCTTAGGAGTTTTGAGAATATAAGAGTCGTCTGATGTCGTAAAATAGGTATTTGTGCCATTTGAAATATTGTGATTAGTTTCTTTGTAGCTTGCTTCAACTTTGTCTTTGACAGTGTTCATAAAGGCATCAAACGGTTTTAAATACTCCATTTCATGCTTCATTAGAAGTAGCTCTTTATTTTTAATCCAATCATTTTTATCAATCATATAGTCATCAAAGTTTTTGTATCTGTAAGAGTATTGCAAATTAAGAGTTCCATTTTTAATGGAATCGCTTACATGAAAGAAGAGTAATATTTTATAGAGTGAAACTCTAAATTTATCGCCATCAAATACAGCGATACACTCCTCTTCATCTAAAAACGCTTTAGGTGTTTTATTGGTGAGGGTGGGATTATTTTTGAAATAGTTTATGGCTTCAATAAGATTTTTATTCGATGCTTTTTCATCAAACTCAATCGCTTTTAAAATCCCCGAAAGCTTGCCTTGTAGCGATACTGACTTGCTCTCTATAAAATCATATTTGCCCTCAACAACAGTGTCGAAAACTTTTTTCTCTGTAAGAATTTCTTTGAGTGCAAGTGTCTTTTTCTCAAGAAGTTTTTCTATCTCATCTACTTTTTGAATGGCACTTAAATGGGAGTCTTTGACAATAGATTCAATATCATTTAATGTTGAAAGATTCGCATTTTCAAGCGACTGCATGACTCGGTTTTTGTGAGGTTCTTACTCAAAACTATACTCTTTTTGAGAGCGAAGTGAGGAGTTTTTAGCTGTCTGAACCGTTGATATAAATCTATCAATAAGATTATCGTTACGGATGAAGTACTGATAATATACAAAAGAGAGGAGTAGAAAGTTAGACTCAGCATCTTTTTTGCGCTTTACTTGAAAAACTTGGCTTTTTTCAATCCATTTGGCATGATACTGCGCTACTTTAGGGGTGATCCCTCCTGATATAAAGATACTTTCCAAGATATTGAATTTTGACTGTAATGTTTTAAATTTTTGAAGACTTACTGTCATGGCAGCTTTTTTAGTAGAGTGCTCAAGTATCTTATAGTGTGTGAGGCTCCATCTTTTTGCAAAAATTCATCCAATACATTTAGTTTTTGATCTTTAATGAATGGTGTTAATCTCTCCAAAATATCTC
>JAFLKZ010000113.1:7389-13231 GCA_019162915.1 Campylobacteraceae bacterium | reverse complement strand
TGTGATAACACGTGATAACTCCGTGTGGCTTGGCACTTCGATTAATAGCTTTTTAGAAAACTCAACAAGGGCATAAAAGATTTTTTTACGATGGGTAAAGTTATTTGCAAGCGTGATAGCTTCTTTTACAAGGATATCTTTTATCTCCTGGGTGTATTCGTTAATTCGTAAGTGCTGCTTTATCATCTGCTGATATCTATAAAGTGTACTTTTCGTTAAATTTATTCCATCTGTATCGATTGATATTTTTAAAATATCGGAGGCAATATAATCTAAATTTTTATCATCATTTACATCAGTGAAAAATTTATTTGTTGCTTTAAAATAGCCGTACAACAGAACAAAATAAATTTGATTAAAATCACTTTCTATTTTTTCAAGCAAATTTTTAGGGATTGAAAAATAATATTTTTGTTGTTTGGAATTGAATACAGGTTTTTGATTAAATATTTTTTCTTCCTCTTTTGATAAAATCTGTAAGGTCGTCACTTTTTTCCTTTTGATGTAATTTATACTGATTATATATACTGTTTGCTATACTTTGTTTAATTTATAATTTAATTTACACTTATCTGATAGTTTATAGATGCCTTTTAGAGTGTAATGCAAACGAAGGTTTAATTTACATCTCAAAGGGAGTGAAATGCTTATCGGTTATGCAAGAGTTTCGAAATCTGATGACTCTCAAGTTTTAGATTTACAAATCGATGCACTTCTTCAAGCGGGTGTAAATCAAGAAAATATTTACACCGATAAAATTTCAGGAATCAAAGATGATCGCCCTGGTTTAGAAAGTTGTTTGAAAGCTTTACGTGACGGTGATATTCTAGTTGTCTGGAAGCTTGACCGACTTGGTAGGAATCTCAAGCATCTTATCAATACTATTGATGATTTAAACAAAAGAAATATAGGATTTAAAGTTTTAAGCGGGCAAGGCGTTAATATTGACACAACTACTTCTGCCGGTAAAATGATGTTTTCTATTTTTGGTGCTTTTGCAGAATTTGAGAGAGACTTAATCAGAGAAAGAACGATGGCTGGACTTGAAGCCGCAAGAGCGAGAGGGAGAAAAGGTGGGAGAAAGTTTAACCTTACCAAATCACAAGTTAGATTAGCGCAAGCAAGTATGAAAAATAGAGATACCAGCGTAAAAGAACTTTGTGCGGAGTTGGGGATTACAAGGCCTACTCTTTATAAATATATTGGACCAAATGGTGAGCTAAGAGATTTTGCCAAGAGAGTGCTAGAAATTACAAATTAAGCTATTCCTAAGAACCATGGGACTTTTACCCTGTTTGTTGAGAAATAGCCATTGATCTTAGTTAGTGCTTTTACTGGAATCTATGTGCAAAAGTTGAGTTATTAACTAAAGGTCGATATTTGTTTGTTGATAAAGTATTACAAAGCTAATCTCTCTAACGGATATGAATAGGCATGAATAAAGGGACGCCTGATAGCTCTACTAGGCGTACAGCAAGGCGGATACGTATTTTCATAATCAATAAATATCCGCCAAACAATCCGCCAATATGTTTATTTTATATCAAATATATTTAGCATAAATACTATATTATAGGCATTTATAATCTGCCAAATAATCCGCCATTGACACAATTTTTTTTAAATGTTAGAATCAAATTTTGAAAAGGAGTTACTATGCAATTTGCACCTATTGCACCCTATCAACATGATGGAAGTTTTTCTTCCAAAATTGCAGAAATGGCAACAGAACTTATCGCAAAAAGTGCCTCATTATCTGGCGGTCATACGCCACAAACACTAGAAGCAGTTAAAGAGTTACTCTATTATGTTAACTGCTACTACTCAAACAAAATCGAATCACAAGGTACCAAACCATCTGATATCGAAAGAGCGATGAAAAAAGAATTCAGTGAGAATGTAAAAGAGAGAAATCTACAAATTCTAGCCCTTGCTCATCTTAATGTACAGCGGTGGATAGAAAATGGATTGAAAAATGGATCTGTATCGCCTTATAATGAAACATTTATTCATGAAGTGCATAAACGTTTCTATGAAGTCGATGGAATGGAACCATTTCAGTCAATAGAACATCAAGGTATCTTATATCCAGTGATGCCTGGCTTATATAGAGATAAAGAGGTTGAAGTTGGAAGACATTTAGCTCCATCCCCTTTTGAAGTACCAGGATTAATGGCAACTTTTGAAAGTCTTTACAATGCAACTTCACAAACCAATATAACTTCAAAAATAATTCATGCATTATCATCACACCACCGATTTGTTTGGATACACCCCTTTATGGATGGCAATGGCAGAGTATCAAGGTTGATACTTGATGCAGCCATGAAGCACTCTGGCATACTTGGATATGGGCTTTGGTCTATATCCAGAGGACTTTCAAGAAGCAATGATAGATACAAAGAGTACTTAAGTATTGCAGATCAAAAACAAATTGGTGCATATGATGGAAGAGGCCCACTCTCAACCAAAGCACTTGAGGAATTTGTTGAGTTTATGCTGAGCACTTGCTTGGATCAGATAAATTATATGTCACGTTATTTACGAATGGATACTTTTGCATCGCGAATAGAAGACTATATCGCACGCTCGCAAAAAAAAGAATTTGATAGTGAACCACTACCTGATAAAACCTCAAATATTATCAATATGATTTTACTCAAAGGGGAGTGTCAAAGAGGAGAGTTAAGTACATTAACGAGCATCCCAGATAGAACTATGACACGAATATTAAAAAAGCTCCTTGAACAAAACATCTTACAGTCCGATTCTCAAAAAGGCCCTGTTAGACTTAAAATATCTGCTCATATGTCTGGGTTTTTATTTCCTGAGATATAGAAAATAAATTTTAGATAAAGATTTTTAGAAATAGCGTAAATATTATGAATAACTCAATTGTTTCTAAGGTCGAAATTTTCGACCTTAAGTTATTTAAATTTTTATGTAATTACGTTTGAATTTATAATGAGTGCTCTAAAATTCTAAATAGTTTGGCAGTTCGGTTGACAACAAGTCTGTATTTTATGAATTTTTATCTAATAAATTGCAAAAACATTTTGCTAATTGATGAATAGTTTCAAGATTAGGTTCAACATAAATTTTATTAGCACTTTTTGTCATTTTAATAAGCTTGGCATCTTTAAGATCTTTGAGATGTCTTGAAATAGTCGGTAGTGAATAGTTAAACTCAGCAGCAATTGTACCTACACAAGTTGCCTGTTTAATAATATTATCTGTTTTTACATTTTGATTGATATTACAAATATAAGGTACAGTGAGAACATTTTTAAAAATAGCAAAGCGTGTATCATTACCTAAGGCCTTAAATATTTTCACCTTTTCTTCTATTGTTAGCATTAGATTCCTTGACATGATTATCTGATTATTGTAGCATAACAAATGTATTTAGCAAAATAGCTAAATAGTAAATAATAAAAAAGGAATCCTTATCGTGAAAACTCTTGTTATCTTAAATCACCAGCCATATGATGGCACAGATGTGACTTGGAATGCTCTACGTCTTGTCAAAACATTACATGAGCGAGGTGAAACAGTTAAAATATTTTTGATGAATGATGCCGTTGATCTAGCACGAGAGATGACAAAAAAACCAGAACTTTATGAGTATGATTTAGTGGAAATACTCAAAAATCTTTATAGCAATGGCGTTGACCTTAGTGTTTGTGGAACATGTATTACTCGTTGTGGTATTAATAAAAATCAGCCTTATTTCAATGACAAAATTAAAGGAACAATGAATAAATTAACTGACTGGATTATTGAGAGTGATAAGGTACTAACGTTTTAACGACTCAATATATTGAAAAAGTAGTTAATTTATTGTAAAAATTCTCTTTCATCCTGATGATGGGAATTAAGGAAAAATTAAGTAATAAATGACGATTCTCATCTTCTGTTATATTATAATGATTTGAATTTTGTAAACAAGAATTTAAAGAGTAATTTTCCCCTACAAAAGAGAAGGTAGGGGGGAGTTAATAATGTCAAGTTCTAAAGTTAATATCGATTTTAAAATAAGTGTAATGAATTATGTTCCATTTTGTACTTTTAAAGATTTATTTTAAAAAGTAGACCATTTGTAATATTTTTTGAAACAATGGTACCTTGAAATTTTTCTTCAATAATCGCTTTTGCAATGTAAAGACCCATTCCACTGCCTTCTTTGGCTTTGGTACTAATATAAGGATTAAAAATTTCTTTTGTAGATACGCCTTTTGTTCCACCTGCATTATCATATATAAAAAGTGTTATTCGTTCGCCTTTTTTCTTAGAAACAATATGAATAGTAGGATTTTTGACTTTTCTTTGCACTATTTCATCCTTTGCATTATTCATAATATTGAGAAAAACATGTGAAAATGCTACTTTGTTACCATAAATTTTAATAGAGTTATCAAGATTAACATCTAACGTTATCATATGAAGATCGAAAATATCACACATGATTCCAATAACTGATGAAAGTGCTTCTTGGAAAGTAAAACTCTCTTTTTTCTCATCAAATTTATAAAAATTCTTGAAATTTTCTATTGTCTCAGACAAAAAATCTATTTGCTCAAAGCTCGCATTCATAATAATGTTTGTATCTTCATCTAATTTTTCAGTCATTCTTAAACGTAAACGTAGGTTTTGAAGCAACAAAGAAATACGAGTAATGGGATGTTTCCATTGATGCGTAATCGCAGATAAAAGCTCACCTAATGCAGAAAGTTTAGACTGATGCTGAAGAATCAACTCTTGTCGTCTATTTTTTTCTATTTCATCCACAATTCTTTGCTTTAATATAATAGTCGACTGATTCAGAGATTCTGCTTCATTGCTTAACCTTTTATAAGCACTATCAAAAGGTTTAGAAAAAAGATTTGCAAAAAGAAATGAACTTATAAAAATAGTTGCCAAAATAGTATAAAGAATCGCTAATCCATTTTCTCTTTTTTTGATTAATTCAGATTTTTTTTGTGTAAAGATCATAGTGTATTTATTGTTGTGTACATAGAAAGGAACAACAAAGATATGATCCTCATTAAAATAAAGAGGTTTCTGCGTTTCTATAATTTGTCCTAATTGAGGAGAAAAGTCATCTTTCAATGTACGGTGGCTGTAATAACGCGACCAATTTTTTTGAGAATTTGGATGAATAAGATAGTATCCTTGTTCATCGACAAAATAACTATCATACCTTTGTTCTGAAAAAAGATCCGTTATAAAATCTTTGATGAAAAGATCAATAATAATGACTCCATTAGGTTCTTTTTTATGGTCATAAAGTGGAATACCTATTTTGAAAATAGGTTCAATAGAGGAGAACCATATATTGGAACGATCTGTATTTAAAATCTCTGAAAACTCATTTTGTTCTATCTTCGTATGTATTGATACAGGATCAATTCTATGAGGTTCATGTCCTTTTTCAGTACGAGTTATACTAATAATTTCTAATCCAGTATTTTGAATATAGCGTATTCGCATGTAATCTGTATTAGCGCTTATCTTATCAAAAAGATATTGGTCAAGGTATTTGTAATCTTTATTTTTAATTGCGGTATGCACAAGAGGGCTATTAGCAATTGCTGTAATTTGACTTTTGTTATTATTAAGATACTGTGTTAAATATTTAATTTTTTTTTCAGCTGTTGATTGTATATTTTGTTCAAAGTTTTTATCATCTTGCAACATTGATAGATAAACATGTAAAAGCACTGTGAATGTTAATAATAAAATAGCCAAAATGACATAAGAAACAATAAGCTGAAAGCGAAAGTTATCTTTATCTTTTAAAAAAGTTGAAAAATCAATCATGGGCAATGAGTTTATATCCAAG
>JAFLKZ010000113.1:2884-7379 GCA_019162915.1 Campylobacteraceae bacterium | reverse complement strand
AGTCCTCGAACTCATGATTGTATCTTCGCCAAGTTTCGAGCGAAGCCTTTTAATGGTTGTACGAAGTGTATTGTCACAAATATCATCACTATCCCAAGCATATTCTATAAGTAGTGCAGAAGATACAAAAATATTTCTTTTTTTCGCTAAAAAATAGAGAAGTTTAGTTTCTTTTTCAGATAAAAAAACTTCTCTATCATCGCTATAGAGACGCATATCAATAAAATCAAAAGAGAATAAAGCATCAAGTTGAATTTTTCGAATACTTTGGTTAATTAGTTTATGAATTCGAAGTTCTAACTCTTCAAGATAAAATGGCTTTCTGATATAGTCTTCACATCCTGTAAGGTATGCGTTTTTGATATGTTCGACATCAAAAAGTGCTGTTAAAAAGATTGTTTGTTTATAAATTCCCATTTTACGGAGAGCACTAAGTGTTTCTATGCCATTAAGGATGGGAACATTAATATCAAATATACATACATCTGTTGCCTCTAGAATTTTAAAAGATTCAAGAAGGCTTTCTCCATCTACAAAATGATTAACTTCATGATGCTTAAACTCAAAATATTTAATAATTTGATCTGCAATAATTTTATCATCTTCTAGTAACAATATTTTCACTCCACACTCCCTTGAAAAACTTTCAAATTATTTATATGAAAAACTATTTGAATTAACTGTATCTGATTTAATATAAGCATGGCAATGACATATATCAATTCAAAAAAATAGCACTTGATGAAATCTTCAGCAAGCACGATGATTATTCATGCTTGCTGTCTTACTTATACTTTTTGTAAAGTAATCCATGTATCATAGAAGGAAACACTGCCACCTATAGGGTCACTTAGTGGTGTACCTCTAAGATTATCATCCAAACGAAGTACGGGATTAATATGAATGCCTTTTGATCTTCTAAGATCTCCCTTTATCACAGCACCATCAACAACAACATCACTTGACCCATATGCCCAGTGTCCATATCCTGTTGAAACAGCAACAACGCCAGGGCGAATCCCTTCGATAGCTTTGACTTCTCCTTCAATAAAGCGTTGTTTTCCATTGCCAAGATTTTGAATTCCTTTTGGATTACTTTTAGACATAACACGAACTTTATCACCATTTTTTAGCCCAAGCCTTTTAGCATCAAATGTACTTACTTGCACGTAATTCATAGCCTGAAGACCTAATTGTGACCAGTAATTACCAATCGTTCTTGATTGCGTCATAAATACTTCTTTGTGCGTAATAAGTTTAAGGTCACTTTCTACTTCAATCTTTTTTCCCATCGAATCTTGAATCTCTTGATGGATAGCATATCCATCAAAATACTTTCCACTCATGGCATTTCTACTCACAGCAACTTCTTCAATATAGAATCGTTTAAGCCCCCCAAGTAGATAACGTGTATGTGATCCAACATAAGATGAATCAATACTCTCAAATCTTCCTCCTCTATTTAGAACATAAACTACTTTTTTCCATTCTGAAGGCTTGAGCGCATTTTTCCATGCTTCTTCGTTATATACTGTTGATTCAATATGTCGCCTTGACTTCTTAAATAATTCTACTTCTTCGTCGTTAGCATCAGGAACGACATCTCCTTCTTTATCACCATAAGCAATATTTGCAACTAATTTAAGATAATAATCTTCGGGTCGACTAAGTGCCACTCCATTGCCAAAAGCATTTGGTCCGAATCCAGAAAGATTCATTTTTCTCGCAACTGCCATCATAAATGTTTCAAGTGAAATTGGTAACTTTATACCATCAATTTCCACAGTATCAGTTAATGCAGTGATAACAGGCTGTCTTACAGAAGAAGCACGAACTCGAATTTGATTTGGTCCTTGCCCTGTTGTCCAGCGCTCAAGAAACGTTACATCAGGGAATATATAATCTGCATACATACTCGTTTCACCAATAACTATATCAGAAGCTATTAGTAGAGGAACCTTTTCGTGACTCAATATTGTTTTCAGCTGATGCGTTCCTCCAGGTATTGAATACATTGGAGTATGACTTGAAAGTAATACTGCTTTAATAGGATATGGATAACCATCAGCAATTGATGGCCATGTCTCCTGTGCCATATTTCCACTAAATGGATACCAAGGCCTCTTAGCTGGGTATCCTTCAAAGAATGTAGATTCTTCGTATTGACGACCTTCACGTGTTATTGGAACACCAAAAGCTGCTAGTTTACCAGGGTGTAACTTAGCCATATTATAAGGTTTATTCGGTTTAGCACCAATGAAATCCCAACCTCCACCTGGTTTAGCAAGACCACCTTTCCAATCAGGATTACCAATTAAAAAATTTAGTGCAATAACAGCTAATCCGTTATACCATCCATTGGTATGTTTTACTGTACCACGATAAAACTCAACGGCTGCTTTTTTACCATGAGAGGTAAATTCATTGGCAACATCAATAATATCTTGAACTTTTAATCCAGTAATATCCGCATATTCTGTAAGTGTTCGCTTAAATGCTTCCTCTTTAATCAATTGAAGGGAACTTTTCAGTATCATTTCTTCATGCTGGATTTCAACAAAAAGATCTCCTTCAATTGGATTAACAGAATCATTTGGATCAACGGCAATAAAGTTATTATTTCGATAAACAACAAATTGATCTTTCGTTCCAATACCTAGCTCTTCCGCTCTTAAATATTTACCAGGTATTCCATTAACTATTTTAACAAGATAACTTGCATCACTCCATGATGTTTCATTATCTGCTTTTGAAGCAGCTATATTCGCATTTTCTAAGTAAGACAAATCATAACGCTTATTTTCTATAATCCAGCGAATCATACCAACGCCTAATGCACCATCTGTGCCTGGCTTCAATGGTAACCATTTCCATGCCTTGGCTGCAGCTTTTGTAAATCTAGGGTCAGCAACTGCTAGTTTTAAACGACCGCTAACTAAACCATCTGTGATAGGTTCAGTTTCTTGTACGGGTCCATAATTAGCTTCAAAAACAATCGTTCCTAATATAAGAGCAAATTCAATATTGGCCCAATCTGGACGCGGAGCTTTTACGCCTCCTGTCCATTTTCCTTCTTTATAATTCATCGTCGAACGAAGCCAAGTTTTATTACTAGTTTGTCCACAAATAGAAGTTTTTTCAATCCAATTCACACTTCCCATAGCGTTATTTACAAAACGTTTTGTAAATTGTATGCGCCCATTATGAATACGCCCCATTTGATAGAGAAATTGATTATTCTTAGGACCCATATCTGGATGATTAGGGTCTATCAAAACATCGAGATAATCTTTGTGCTTTTCCTGAAATTCAGTAACGCTCATTTTCTTTTTTTGAATTTTTACAACATCCTCAGCCATTGCAGCAGAGACTTTAGCATCTCTTAAAACAATAATATCTTTGAGTCCTGTAACTTGTCTTTCTTCTCCGGATTCTTTAAAAAGTTGACCACCATTTACTATCTCGTCCACGGCTTTATCAAATGGAATAACTTTCCATTCACCTGAGCCTCTAGGACCAGAGCGTTTGAGGACTTTTCTCAAACGATATGGGTCATACACATGTTGTACACCCGCTTGTCCTTTAGGGCATATCTTGCCATCAATGATAGCTGCATCTTTAGGGGCCAAGCTATAGGGAAGATTAGGCAACATATTGGTTGCGCTATAAGCATTCCCATCAATTTTAACTAAAGTTCCATCTTGTATTTTGGCCTTAATAGAACATGCTACCGTACACTGCAAACAATTGGTATAGATAATATTTTCTTCATGAGCAAGATCGTACGATTTAGCCCCGGTCTCAGTTTTTGCATAAGCAGTTCCTATTTCACTAAAAATACCTGTCTGTGTTGCTAAAATACTTGTACCTCCAAGGAAAGCAGTATTCCTTAAGAAGTTACGCCTTGTGAGTTGCGTTGATTCCATAATTATCGCTCCTTGTTTCTTTGGTTTGTTCTAAAATTGGGAGCCACTCCCACGCTAAGCTAAACAATAAAATCACGAAACCAATGATTCCTATAGAGACAAGAATTTCATTGGCACTTGGAAAATAGCTATAGAGTAGGCGAGGACCTGTATATGCTGTATCTATACCATGAAGTGGTGGTGTAAAGTAAGCGGGTAAAACCAAGTTAATACGCACCGCAATAATACCTATAATGGTTGAAAGACCTGCTAATCCTTGTAGTAGATAGGCGTTTTTATTTTTACGAGAAAGACTGATGAGCACAATAGGGGCAATCATTGCCAATCCTATTTGCCCGAACCAAAAAATCATTCCATACGTTCCAGAGAGCATCTCTTTGAGTGCGTGTACATCTTCAGGGATACCACCATACAACCCTATTAAAAATTCTGCTAAAACGAGAATAAGGTCAATGCCAATAAATAAAATAAGTAGATTGGTTAGCGATGATAAAACATTTGGTTTATCTTTTTCTTCTTGACCAAAAAAAGCATATAAAAAAGTAATTAGCGCTGCCCCAGATACAAGT
>JAFLKZ010000113.1:917-2874 GCA_019162915.1 Campylobacteraceae bacterium | reverse complement strand
GAGACAATAAAAATAATAGGAATAATAGCACTGTTTAATACAGGCTTAGCAATCATAACCGCAAAAATAGAGCCCGTACCACCATGTACTGCAATGGCCATTGGAACACCAAGAATACCAAGAATGGTTATCCAACGCTCTGCAAAACGAACCTGATTTTCTCTCTCATTTGGATTTGTAGCAATTTTGTGCCCAGCTGAAAAGATACGTCCTGCTCTTCCTCGCATCCCAGATTCATTAATAGCCATTTGTGAGAGGTCATCTCGCATAACAAACCACAATTCTCCTATGACTAATAAAATATATAAGAGATAAAAATTAATTTCCCATGATAAAACCGAATTAAAGTTGTGGTAAGCAAGGGTATGCCAGAAGCGCTCTGGATGGCCTAAGTCTATCAAGATAAAGGCCAAACCACCTACTAAAGAAAACAAAGCACTTAAAAGAGAAAGTCGACCGACTTTTTCCAGTGCGTGCATTTTAAATACATAAATCATTGTTGAGAGCAAGAAAGAACCTGCGGACAATCCAATAAAAAAAATGTAAAAAACAACCCACAATCCCCAACTAAAAGAACTTGTTAGGTTCGTGACGACCATTCCATCCATAAATCTTATGGCTAAGAACCAAAACCCAATCCCAGTTAGAGTAAGCAAAAGAATATAATATAAACGTTTTAGCATGAATCTTTCCCCTTTCCTTTAAATTAGATAATAGACTTTTGATTTGGTTCCCAATTCCTCTTTAAGGCGCATAACATTAGGACTTCCAATCAATTTAGACACTAAGCTTTCCGGATTATTCTGGTCTCCAAAATAAGTAGCTCTCCCTATACAGAGGAAGCATTCCCTCATTAAGACGGTGCAGACAAAAATGGCATTTTCGTGTATTGTTAATAGGCGACTGATTTTTTTTGCGTGCTCTATTTTCTCCATACTCAAAGGATGGTAATGATTCATATTTTTCTAAAATAGGCGTTCCTTGTGTATGATACTCACCCCAGTCAAATGTTCGTGCACCATAAGGACATGCGGATATACAGTAACGACATCCTATGCATCTATCGTAATCAATAACTACAATTCCATCTTCAGTGTGATATGTCGCCTCAACAGGACATACTTTCACGCAAGGAGCATTTTCACAATGCAAACAAGGACGAGGAGTAAAACGTTTGGCAAGATTAGGATAAGTGCCAAACTCTTCTTCTAAAACAGGACGATAGACAACTCCAGGAGGAAGTTTATTTTCTGCAATACACCCAACTGTACACGAAAAACATTCTACACACTTACGAGTATCAATAACCATTGCCCATTTTCTTTCACCTACAGGTTTCTTCATAGCCTCGTGTAATTCTCTTTGCATTCTATAAATTAAGTCATCTTGTGGGATTTTATCAGATAGTGGTGCAATTGATATTTCTGTTTGTTGTATACTTTGTGGTCTTGCTTCGGCTTTGGTTGTTGATAATAAAGCCATTCCTGCGCCCAATCCTAAGGTTGCCTTAAACATGCCTTTGATGACTTCTCTGCGTTCAACTTTTAGAGAAGTGTCATCTTTTATTTTTTCGGACATCTACTTAATCTCCTTACTATATAAATTTTAGATACATTCATAACCATAATAATTCTATTTTAAGAGATACTTCCTTCCTCTTCTTACTTATCTCTTTTATAAACTTATATCTTTTAACTAGTAATTATTTAATTTAAGTTTATTTTATGAAAGAATTATAGGTTAATAAAAGTGCTATGAGAGTGCTACAAAATAGGAGTAAATTTGTCATATATTTCTTTATCTAAATTTTTGTTAAGCGAAGCACAAATCTATCCATTTAAAATTTTCTAAAATTCTAAAAACATATGTCTAATCCTGCTATTCGCTTGACACTTGGACACTATACTATCCAATTATCTTGATATGCTGCTGTACCCATCCCTAAAAACTAGACCAC
>JAFLKZ010000113.1:0-907 GCA_019162915.1 Campylobacteraceae bacterium | reverse complement strand
AAATTTATCAGGAGTTAATATGCGAAAAAGTCGTTTTAGTGAAAGTAAGATTGTTGGCATCTTACATGAGGTGGAATCAGGTATTAAAGTAGCAGATGTGTGTCGCACACATGGCATCAGTGCTCAAACATATTATGTTTGGAACAGTAAATATGGTGGTATGTGGTAAAAACGGAGTTACTTGGACACGCATAACGGAAATACTTGGACAGTGGTGTCGGTTTTATTTGGACACTAAAACGGTGATTACTTGGACACTTTTTTAGGAACTCCGATAAATCAGTTTCATTTAAGTAATGGATATTTTTAAATCTAACTATACTTCAAATAAATCATATTTGGAGTATAGATGAAAAGGGTATCCATGAGAAAAATCAGTGAGGTGTTACGGCTTCATTTTAAGCTAGGTTTGTCGCTAAGGCAAAGTGCAAATGCCACAGGGGCATCAAGAGGGAGTGTTAGCAATTATTGCACACGGTTTAAAGAGTTGACTATCGACATTGATAGTTTCTTGAGCATGAATGAAATAATGCAAGAACGGTTGTTTTACCCAGAAGAAGGATGCGGGATAACGCCACAGGCTTCTAAAGTCATGCCTGATTACATCACCATTCATCATGAACTCAAAAAAAAGCAACAGAGTAAAGTAACCTTAGCGTTGTTGCACGAAGAGTATAAAGAAGCCCATCCCACTAATGCGTATAGCTACACGCAATTTCGTGAACACTACGTGCGGTTTTTAAACCAAATCAACCTATCCATGAGACAAGTGCATATCGCTGGTGAAAAAGTGTTTGTTGATTACAGTGGATTAACCATTCCCATCGTGAATCAAAAGACAGGTGAGGTCCCCCACCATTGACTTAAGAGAACAGAAGTTGCTTCAATAGAGTAAAAATTGAAGTGA
>JAFLKZ010000013.1:79819-80004 GCA_019162915.1 Campylobacteraceae bacterium | reverse complement strand
AGCTTTACCCAAAAAAAGGCATTAAGATTGAAATTGGTTGAGTTTATTATTGAGATTTTCTGCTAACTTGGAGAGGTGGTCGGCTGCTGCTGCTATCTCTTCAACACTCCGTGCATTTTCACTGGTTAAAGAATTAATATTAGAAACCATGGAAACGATGTGATCTGTGTCATGCGCAATTTTAG
>JAFLKZ010000013.1:70118-79809 GCA_019162915.1 Campylobacteraceae bacterium | reverse complement strand
CAGAGTTTTGTGCACTGATGGCAACGGAAGAAACACTCTCTTGCATAACTTGCGTCGTTCCTAGAATCGTTGTCTCAACGCCGCTAGAGATAGCTGATAATCTTTGGATATTTTTAGCATTTTTATTCATTTGGTCAGAAGCATTGACGGTTGATTGAACGATAATGTTAATCGTTGCGTTGATTTCGGTTAAGGAACTTTGTGTTCGCTCAGCAAGTTTTCTCACTTCATCCGCCACAACAGCAAACCCACGCCCATGTTCACCCGCACGTGCTGCTTCAATCGCGGCATTAAGGGCTAAAAGGTTAGTTTGATCTGCAATATCAGAAATAACGGTGAGAATTTGTTTCACTTGTTCTGCATCACGACTCATCTGTTCTAGTTGATGTGCAAGCTCCATTTCCGCTTGAGAAGCCAAATCAACTTCATTACGAAGCGTGATAATCTCATTTTTAGCGTTATTAAGTTTATCTCCTGCTGATAAAATGTTTTCTTTCATACTCTGTGATAACGATGCAGTTTCTTGTACAAATGTTTTAATGGTAGCTATCTCTTGAATCGTATTGTCAACAATAGAAGAGCTTTTTTCTGCATTGCGACCTATTTGCATACTTGTAGCACTTAGCTCACTCGAAACAGAAGCATTCTCAGTTGAAGAACTTTTAGCATCACCAATAGTTTTTTCTAAGGTTGTGATTAAAATATTAAAGTTATCAACGATTTCTTTGATTTCATTGTTTTTAGTGTAGTCTATTCTATAACCAAGTTGTTTTGATTGTACAAAATGTTGAATACCTTTACCAATAAAATGGACACTCTCGACAATATTTTTTCGGATAACATATCCAAAAACTATGCAGCCTAAAAGAGCACTCAAAGAAAGGAGTAACATCAATTGTTCGGCACTTTCTTTTTGTTGTTTGGCATGCGAGGATTGTTCATTAGCAACGGTTTCATTGTAATGCATATGTTCATCTAAAGATTTTGTAAAGGCTAGCAGTAAAGGTCTATTTTTATTGAGGAGTTCGGCTGCTTCTATTGTTTTGTTTTCTCTAGAGATTTTGCTAACCGCTTCTATAACTTGAAGTGCCTTTGCTAAAGCTTCTCTATCTTTACTCAAGAAAGCCTTGTCTTTATCATCTGAGAGCATTGTTTCATATTGTTTCAAAGAGGTATTAATGCTTGCATTGACTTTTTGAATAGCTTCTTCACGTTTAATCTTTTCTTTTGGATCATCATGGGTGATATGTTCCCAAAGATTTAAGCGTAAACGATAGCCATTTTGCATAGTATCATTCAAGATAAAAACACTAGGTAGTGAATTAACATTGGCATAATTGGTCTCTTCATATACGGTATTTATTTTTGTTGCACCAATAAAATAGACGCTACAAATGCCAAAAATAAAAACAAAAATTAAAATATATAATTGCTTTGAGATACTCATTGTAAAACTCCTCTTAAAATTCTTGTAATGTTATAATACTACATTTTCTTTACATCTTAATTGATGTTTTTAAAGAAGAAGAAAAGATAAATAAAATAATAAAATAGTAACAAATCTCTAGATTTTGTTTGGAAACTATTGGTTAAAAATTGGTATGATAATGCTTATAAATTTTCAAAGGAATGCTATCTATGTTAGAACTAATAACACTTTTTTACATACTCTATATTGTGATTAAAATGTATGCTTCAGTGATGGAGATAGGATTTGTCATGAAGGCTGCACAGTTGAACCCCATTATCCTCTCTGCGTCTAATTATCTTAAAGCGGCTTCTTATAAAATTGCTTCTCAAAAACTTTCTTTGATGACGTCTTTATATGACTTTTTTCTTTTTTTCATTTGGATTACTTTTGGACTCTCTTTTTTAGAAACAATGGTTACTGTCGAAAATGAGATACTACATTCTGTTGTCTATGTCATGGGCTTTATTGCTATTAATTACTTGTTGGGATTACCTTTTGATGTTTACCAAACTTTTTGGTTGGATAAAAAATTTGGATTCTCTACCATCGATGTAAAGATGTTTGTCATGGATCAAGTGAAAGCTTCCTTGATGTTTTTAATCCTTGGGTCTGCATTATTGTGGGTTTTGGTCTGGATTATTGGTAGTTTTGAACAGTGGTGGATATTTGGGTTTGGTTTTATATTTGCAGTTATTCTCTTTATCAATATGATTTATCCCATTTTTATTGTTCCTATTTTTAACAAACTCACCCCACTTGAAGATGAAAATCTTAAAACATCTATTGAAACTCTTTTGCAAAAAGCAGGTTTAAAAAGTAGTGGAGTTTTTAGTTTAGATGCTAGTAAACGCGATAAAAGATTGAATGCTTATTTTGGAGGATTAGGGTCCTCTAAAAGAGTTGTTTTGTTTGATACTTTGATTGAAAAACTTAACAAGTCCGAACTTTTGGCTGTTTTAGGGCACGAGTTGGGACATTTTAAGCATAAAGATATTTTTAAAAATATTGCTTCTAGTGGATTGATGCTTTTTATCATGTTTGCACTCTTTGGAAATCTTCCAACAACCATTTTTACACAACTAGGGGTTAATGGAGGAGCGCATATCGTTATCGTACTTTTTTTACTCTTCTCTCCGCTTGTCGCTTTTGTACTCATGCCATTTTTTGGACTTTTAAGTCGTTATAATGAGTATAGAGCTGATGAATATGGCAGTGCTTGTGAGAGTAAAGAAGCGCTAGTTCAAGCACTAGTCAAACTTGCTGATGAAAATAAAAGTTTTCCATTATCTCATCCTTTGACTATTATGCTCTATTTTACACATCCACCATTGAGTGAAAGGCTACGAAAATTGGGTATGGATATCCCACATCATAAAGCATGAAAGTAGCTATCAAAGAAGTTTTGAGTGAAGCAACTTTTAAACTAAGAGAAGTAACCGATATCCCACAAAAAGAGGCGATGTTACTTTTGTGTGAAGTGTTGCAAAAAGAGATGAGTTGGCTTGTTAGACACGACAATGATGAAGTTGAGATAGAAGAGCGATTTTTTTCTTTTATAGAGCGACGAGCCAGTCATGAACCACTTGAATATATACTAAGTCGTGCTAATTTTTATGGTAAAGAGTTTTTTGTGGACAAAAGAGTCCTTATCCCAAGACCAGAAACAGAACTTTTGGTTGATAAGGTTTTTGAATTAGCTCAGTGCATGGAAAATTCTCACATCGTAGAGATAGGATGTGGTAGTGGTATTATCAGTATTATGCTTGCTTTAGGATTACCTAATGCTAAAATTACAGCAGTTGATATCTCGATAGATGCTTTACATGTAGCCCGTATTAATGCTGAAAAATTTGGTGTTAAAGAGAAGATAAATTTTGTTTTGGGGAGTTATCTTGGAAATATAGAAAGTAAAATAGATATGATTATTTCAAATCCTCCTTATATTGCAAATGCCGAAGTTCTAGGAATAGGACTTTCTTATGAACCTTCCTTAGCACTTTATGGGGGAATTAGGGGAGATGAGATGCTGAGACATATTATTGATTTATATGTCGATAAAAAGGTGAAGATATTAGCGTGTGAAATGGGATATGACCAAAAAGAGTCCATTTCAAAGTATGCTTATCAAAAGAATTTAGAAGCTTCATTTTACAAAGATTTAGCAGGGCTAGATAGAGGATTTTGGATAAAGGAAAAAATATGAATAGAAGTTTTTTAATAGTTTATATCACATTGCTAGGCATCACTATCGGAGCAGAACTTGCAGCTGGTGCATTTGTTGCACCTGTGATTTTTCATCCTGAGAGTTATCTGGGTAATGATGTTTTGACACATTTTCAAAGTGGTATATTGATGACACAAGTATTTCTTAAAACTAATATGTTGCTAGGTGCCATTGCTTTGTATAGTATATTTTTTGAAGTCATTGCTTGGAGTACAAAAACTAAAAAAGATATTTTATGTTTAGTATTTTCTTTGGTTATTGTGCCATTAACGGCATTATTTCTTTTTTACTATACACCTTTTATAGTGGATGCACAAATCTTAGGAAGTGCCGCTACAACATCAGATATATTTAATAAGATGCATAAAGAAAGTGAAATGGTGATGAAGCTTTTGATGGTAGTTCAGATAAGTTTATTATTAAGAAGAGTGTGGTTGATAGAGCAAAAAGCATAGCCTTTTTGCTCTATCAAAAAAGAGGGGGATCTTTTTAGTCCATTTGGTGTCTGATGTAAGTCGGGATATCAAGATAATCATCTTGTCCCTCATAACCACCACTTACTTTTTTCATTCTTAAAATTCTCTCTCGTTTAATGCCTTCTTGATTGCTGTTAAGAAGTTTTAGCTCTTTGGTTGCTTCTATTTTATTTTCAAAACCAGTGGCTACAATAGTTACTTTAACACTATTTTCTGCCATATCTTCATCAGTAGTTGTTCCAAAAATAACATCAGCATCTTCATCAGCACAATCAAGTACGAGTTGCATTGCATTATTGATTTCATTGAGTGGACATGTTGGTGGAATATGGAAATGTACCAAGACGCCAAGTGCACCATTGATAGACATATTGTCAAGTAACGGCGATTCGATAGCACTTTTAATCGCTTCAAGTGCAGCATCTTCCCCCGTACTTTCACCAATACCCATAAGCGCCATACCTCTATGACTCATAACAGTTTGAACATCTGCAAAGTCCACATTGATATCACTTTGCCCTGAAGAGAGGACGACTAAACTCATACCACTCACAGCACGGCTTAAAACATCATCTACAATTCTAAAACTATCTTTAATACCGCATTTTGAATCAATAATAGAAAGAAGTTTATCGTTAGGGATAATAACGATAGAATCACTTTCTTTTCTAAGTTCGCAAAGACCCATCTCTGCTAATTTTGCTCTTTTTTTACCTTCAAACATAAAGGGTCTAGTAACAACAGCAACGGTTAATGCGCCTATTTCTTTCGCCGCTTGTGCAACAACGGGAGCTGCTCCTGTTCCTGTTCCACCACCAAATCCTGAAGCGATAAAAACGATATCTGCTTTTTCTAAAGAGCTTTTAATTTCTTCGTAACTCTCTAATGCAGCTTCTCGACCAACTTCAGGTTTCATACCTGCGCCAAGACCTTTTTTGCCTAGTTGTATTTTTGTTTTAGCCAAACAACTTTCAAGGGCTTGTGCATCTGTGTTAGCCGCGATTAAATCAATACCATGAATTCCTTCTCGAACCATGTGATTGATCATATTTCCACCGCCGCCACCAACACCAATGACTTTGATTTTAGCTCCATAAACACATTTTGATTCTTCTATGCTAAATCCGTTCATAACTTCCTACCCCTCTTTAAAATAATTGTGTCAGTCTATTCCATAGTTTTGAGCCAAAACCCTCACTATGGTCTTCTTGAATGCTAGCAATTCCTGCTAGTTTATCTTTGGTGTTTTCTTTAGTATTGATTTGAAACGATTCTACTTCTGTCTCTTCTTCGTCATCATCTTCCGCTCTATTCTTATGATTTTGATTAGGTTCGATTGTCTCATCTTTGTAACGTAACTTTTTATTGGAATCAATTTCATAAGGTGTAAAATAACCTCCACCATATAAAACAAGTCCAATAGCCGTTGAATAACTAGGATCTCTTAATGTTTCAAAAAGACCATCCATTTCTCTAGGCTTAGCAATTCTAATCGGAACATTGTCAAATATAGCCGAAGCTAATTCTCTAATTCCCTCTAGCTTTGTCATACCACCTGTGAGTACAACACCTGCACCAATTTGTTCTTTGAAGCTACTATCTTCGAGCGTTTTTGCTAAAATCATTAAAGTTTCTTCGACTCTCACATAAATAACATTTGAAACAATATTAAGTGATACTTCATGTGTCGAGCCATCATCCCCAATAACTGGTAGTTCTATAAGTTCACTAGAGTTTCCCTTCAGTGAGCCATAATTTATTTTGATATCTTCTGCTGCACCTAGGGGCGTATGCAGTGCTGTCGAAAGATCGTTGGTGATATTGAGTGAACCGACACCTAGAAAATCGTTAAAACGCATAGAGTTTCCAGCATGAATCATAATGTTACAAGTAGCACCACCCATATCGATGACAGCTACGCCTAATTCTCGTTCATCATGATTAAGAACGGCTATACCAGAAGCATAACATCCAAGGACAATATTATCTATTTCAACGCCAGCAGATTTTACTGCTTTTTTGAGATTACTCAAAGATGACTTTTGGGCTGTGATGATATGTACTTGCACTTCAAGTCTTGCACCATTCATGCCTAGTGGATCTTCGATAAATTCTTGATCGTCTACTTTAAAATTATAAGGGAGTACGTGTAATTTTTCATATTCATTCGGGATATTAGCATTGTGATCTGCCATTTGCATCGCTCGATTAATTTCTTTGATGCCTATGTCACGATTAGGAATGTTAACGATACCACTACTATCAATACTTTTTGTATAGGCTCCAGAAATAGAGACTATGACTCGCTCAAATTGTGTTCCTGCAACTCTTTTAGCGTCATTGAGTGCATTTCTAATAGATTTTGATGCGAGATCAATATTGGTAATAATACCTTTTTTAAGACCATGGGATTTTGCAATACCTGCTCCTAAAATCTTTATCTCACCATCATCACTTTTTTGAGCTATGATGGCACAAATTTTGGTTGAACCAATGTCGATACCTAAAATAGTAGTACTCAACTATTTTCCTTTATAATATTGCTCGATTTTGTATGCAGTCGCGAGCTTTTTTATAAGATTTTGGTTTAACTCGGTTTGCTTGATCTGAGAAATGTTCTCACTAATCAAACTAACATACTGCTTTGCCTTCTCTTCATTAAGCAACTTTTGTTCCAAAATCTCGTACACAATGGCCTTATCGTCAATAACAGTATAACCTTTTTTTGCTGTGTTATCAAAAACGTGACTTAAAAACTGAGCTGTCTTGGCTTCATCAAGACCAGCAATTGATTTAACCGAGTCTCTACTAACAAATCCAATATCTGTACCACTAAATGTTTGTAATTTTGCTTGTGCTTTTTTCTCAAGTGCTGTAACTTTAACTTCACTCAAAAGTTCGTTTAATACACTTTTCTTGGCCATTTCATAAGACATAGGTTCTGGAAATTTAACTTCTTTGATTTTTGGAACGATATAACCATCATTAAGTGCGATAGGTTTAATCACCTCGCCAAGTCCCGCACTTTGAATTTTGTCGACAGGAAAAGAGACATCATCTTCATAAATTATTTTAGTTGACGTTGGATTGATTTGACCTTTTTTAAACGACAAATAAGACTCTAATGCATTTTTTTTATCATTTTTAAGTCTGTAATCTATCAATGCTTTTGACTTTGCTTCTTCAAAACTCATTAATTTGCCATCTTCATGTTTGTAATTGTATTTTCCTTGGTTATGAAAATCTTCTAAATCTTTATTCTCTACTTTGTCATTTGTGAAGGGAAGATTGACAATTTCAAGTGTATAGGCTTTTTTTGTTAGATATTTTGATTTGTTTTTTTCCCAGTAGCTTTTGATGTCTTCTTCTTTAAGCGCTATGTCGTTGGCTTCCAAAGAAACACTGCTCACGGCAATTCTATCTTCCATAAAAAATGCTGAAGCAAAAATATTTGTTTCTTCTGCAGATGGCGTCATTTTAAGAAAACTTTGTAGTTTGGCAATTAAAATCTCTTTTTTGAGACCATTTTCATAGTCACTTGGTGTGATTTTACTATTTTTAAGTGTTGTGTAGTAGATTTCTTTATTGAATACACCATTTTCTTGGAAGTTTGGATTGTTTTTTAAATTCTCTTTGACATCATTTTGTGTGGCAATAAGTCCAACATCATCGGCATAACTAAGGAGTAAAGTTTGATTAGTCAGTGTATTCATAACAATCTTATCTAGCCCCATTTGTTCAGCTTGTTCTTGGGTTAATTTGCCATTTAAAAGATTATTATAAAAGCTAAAATGATTGGCGTAGGCTAGTTGAAACTCTTGAATCGTAATATTTCTATTTCCTACTTTGGCAACCGAGGCGGCACGATCTTTATTGAAGTCATATGCTCCCCACCCTACAAATCCAGCTCCAACGAAAGCGATAGTACTAATCCAGATGGTGATGACCAGATATTTTTTATGATGCTGCATCCACGTAATCATTCTTGTCCTTTTGGCAACTCTTATTTTGCTATAATTCTACCTATATAGTTATTAAACAACCATAAAAACGAATTTTTGCAAGGGTAAAACGTGGATATAGACGCTAAAACATTAGTAAAAAAGGATTTAAAACATATTTGGCATCCTTGCACACAAATGAAAGACCATGAGACCATCCCCTTAATTGCTATCAAAAGTGGGAAAGGTGTTTATCTTACAGACTTTGAGGATAACAGTTATATTGATGGTGTTAGCTCATGGTGGGTCAATCTTTTTGGTCATTGCAACCCTTATATTAATCAAAAAATCAAAGAACAATTAGACACCTTAGAACATGTGATCTTTGCAGGATTTACCCATGCACCTATCGTTAAACTCTCTGAACGACTGTGTAAGCTCTCTCCTCAAGGTTTGGAGAAGTGTTTTTATGCAGATAATGGTTCAAGTGCCATTGAAGTAGCACTGAAAATGAGCTTTCAATACCATCAAAACAAAGGTCAAAAGCGTCCCCTATTTGTCTCTTTGGAAAATAGTTATCATGGTGAGACCATTGGAGCCTTGTCTGTAGGCGATGTTAAGCTTTACAAAGAAGTTTTCGAGGGTATTTTGATACAAACAATTCAATCACCCGTTCCAAAAAATCAAAGTGAAGAAGCAGCTAAAGTTGCAGCTGATGTTTTAGAGCAAATCTTTATCAAAAATGGTAAAGAAATATCTGCTTTTATCATAGAGCCGTTAGTGCAGTGTGCAGGGGGAATGCACATGTATCATCCATTGTATATAACACTGGCTCGCTCACTTTGTGATAAGCATGACATCCATCTTATAGCCGATGAAATAGCGGTTGGCTTTGGACGAACTGGGAGTATGTTTGCTTGTGAGCAAGCGGGAGTTAGTCCAGATTTTATGGCACTTTCTAAAGGACTCACGGGAGGATATTTACCTCTTTCTGTGGTCTTAACAACCAATAAAATTTACGACATATTTTATGGCGATTATAGCGAGCAAAAAGCTTTTTTACATTCCCATAGCTATACAGGAAATCCTCTTGCTTGCAGTGCTGCTAATGCCACGCTAGATATCTTTGAAAATGAAAATATTATCGAAAAAAACAGAGAAAAAATAGCGTATATAGCAGCAAAATTAGAAAAGTTTAAAAATCTTAAAAATGTTAAAGAAGTCCGACAAACAGGCATGATAGCTGCCGTTGAGTTGAGCGATTATGATGCTAGTTTGAGAATTAACTTGAAGGTATTTACTTACGCGCTTGAGAAAGGTGTTTTGCTTCGACCTTTAGGCAATGTAGTTTATTTTATGCCACCTTTTGTGATTACATGTAAAGAGATTGATACGATGATGGATGTAGCGTATGAGGCGATTGTAAGCCTTAACACACTATAATAGTCTAATTTTAAAGAAGGATACAGCTTGGAAATTCCCCATATTCCTGTGCTTTTAGAAGAAGTAAAAGAGGTTTTTAAAGGCGTAGAAGAGGGTTACATTGTTGATTGTACACTAGGTTATGGTGGACATAGTG
>JAFLKZ010000013.1:67334-70108 GCA_019162915.1 Campylobacteraceae bacterium | reverse complement strand
AAGCTTACATGTAAAGCTTATTTGTTGTGATCAAGATGCTGAAGCAATAGCTTTTAGCCAAAAAAGATTGGAAAGATTTAAAGAACGCATCATCTTTGAGCATGGCAATTTCGCTTCCGTCATCGAAAAATATGCTCATCTTCCGATACGTGGAATTTTGGCAGATATCGGTGTTTCTTCGTTACAACTCGATAAAAAAGAACGAGGATTTGCTTTTGATTCTGAAGTTTTAGATATGCGCATGAATCCATTGCAAGAACTCAGTGCCTATGAAGTAGTTAATCATTATTCTAAAAATGAGCTAGAAGAAATTTTGAGAGAATTTGGTGAAATCCACGAATATAAAAAAGTAGCTTCACTCATTTGTGAAGCAAGAGAAAAAGCACCTATCAAAAGTGCGCAAGAACTCTCTTTATTGGTCGCAAAAGTGGGTGGCAAAAAAACTATTCATCCCTCAACACTGCTTTTTCAGGCTATTCGTATTGAAGTTAACAATGAATTAGGTGAACTCAATGGACTCCTTAAAAGTATTAAAAATGCAAATTTGAACCATTGCTTGGTGGCGATTATCTCTTTTCATTCTTTGGAAGATCGCATTGTAAAACAAACCTTTAAACTTTGGAGCCAAAACTGCATTTGTTTACCAGAAGCCTTTCGCTGTTTGTGTAGTAATGACCATGCTATCGGCAAACTTGTCACTAAAAAACCACTTGAGGCGAGTAATAAAGAATTGAGAAAAAATCCAAGAAGCAGAAGTGCGAAGCTTCGGGTATTTAAAATAGAGCATAAAAATGGAAGATAAAAACGAACTACTTGAGCATTATGATGCTGAACAAAAGATCGAGAAAAATCTTGATTTTAGGTTTTTGCTTTTAGTGTATATGGTCATGTTCGTTGCCTTTTTGTTAATTTTGCCTAAAATCTATATCAAAAATCAGATTTATTACATGAGCCGAGATATTAGCAAATTGTATGGCGAATACTCTATTCTTAAAGAAGAAAACCGTGTCTTGAAACAAAACTTGGAAAATATGCGTTTTAAAAATCAAATACTCGATACCATCTTCGTTGAATAGGAAAACTCATGAATTTAGACCCCTTAGTGTTAGTGATGCTTGTAGTATTTGTCGTCATAGTGTTTTTAGCATTTTGGATAAAGACTATTTTGGATGAAAAAAACAAACAAATCCTCGAACTTTCTTCTCATAACACTACGTTTCAAATACGAAATGCTACGTTAGAAGCAGAATTAAAAGCTCAAAAAGAAGGAAACCAAAAGCTTAAAGATGACCTTGATGAGCAAGGTAAAAAGCTTGAACTTAAACTCAATGCCATTATGGAGCATAATTTAGAAAGTAAACTCAAAAAACTCGATGAAACTTCTATTAAATCACTCGATACACTCTTAAAGCCTTTTAAAGAAAATCTCGATAGTTTTAAAAAAAGTGTAGAAAACTCACAAGAACACAGCACTAAAAAGTTTGCCGAACTCTCCAAAGAAATTGAGTTAGTCGCTCGTACAGGGCTTAGTATCGGAAGAGAAGCAGAAAATCTTACCAAAGCCCTCAAAGGTAAAAAACAAAGCCAAGGCAGTTGGGGCGAGATGATATTGGAGAGCGTTTTAGAATACTCAGGACTTATCAAAGGCATACACTACGAAACACAAGAGAGTTACAAAGACGAAGAAGGTAGAACTAAACGCCCCGATGTGGTCATCAAACTTCCGCAAGAACGTACTATCATTATCGACTCTAAAGTCTCACTCAACAGTTACGATGAGTTCATAAGAGCTGAGAGTGATGAGGAAAAACTCATCGCTTCCAAAAACTTAGCCAGTGCCTTTTTAGAGCATATCAACACGCTTGATTCTAAAGACTACGCCCACTATAAACATGGAACCTTGCAATATGTTTTCATGTTCGTCCCCATAGAAGGTGCTTTTTCGGTTGCCATTCAACAAGAACCAAAACTCTATGAACATGCCCTCAAAAAGCATATTGCCATTGTTACGCCCTCAACACTCACCATTTCTCTTCGTACCATTTATCTTTACTGGCAAAGTGAGCAATCCAGCACCCTAGCAACCAAACTCTTTGAAGAAGCAGGAAAGATGTACGATAAAATGACTAATTTTGCTGAGAGTTTCAAAAAGATAGGCACTCAACTCCAAACGCTCAGTGGTAGTTATGATAACGCGCATAAACAGCTCACCGAAGGCTCTGGAAATATACTAGGCAGAGTTGAAAACCTCAAACGATTAGGGGCAAAGGCTACTAAAAATCTTAAAGATGCTAAGCTTGAGTATCAAGACTTTAACACCGATATTGAAGAGGTACGGCTTTTAGATCAAAAGGAGGAGTGAGATGCTTACGAGCGCGATGATGCCAAATCGTCTTGTTCATTTTGATTCATTTGAGACTTATTTTTGGAAGCGAATTTCTAAGAATTTTTTATTTTTTAGTTGGTTAGGGGTACTTTTAACCCTTATTTATATTCCTTTTGACTATAACATTCATCAAGAATCAAGCGAGTTGTATTACATTTTAGGAGGTCGATTTACTGCCTTTTTATGTGCTATATTGGTCGTGATCGCTGTGGCTCATCCTTGGTTTGAACATCGCAATGTCATTGGTGTAACGACCTTTGGAACGATGGGATTTAGTGCAGTCACGCTGACTTATCTGCTCTTTGGCAACCCTGTGCATTTTGTTGTTTATTCATGGTTTTTTTATCTTATTGCTACGATGATGCTTAATCCTTTGATTACGAAGAAA
>JAFLKZ010000013.1:34521-67324 GCA_019162915.1 Campylobacteraceae bacterium | reverse complement strand
GAAGAAAATTTTCTTTGTGATGGAAGGGTATCAGTTTTCGTTTATGCTAGCCGTAATGATTTTCACGCATCAGCCTATTCAACATATCGCTGAGTTTATTTCTTTGTCACTTCCCTTGTTGGGCTATGTTTTTGCCGTTATTATACTAGGAAGAAAAAATGGCTTAGAAGCTTATCAAAATGCTCTTCAAAATCACATGCTTATGTCGCTTGATAGTCTCTCCAACCTTTTAAATCGCCGTGCATGGTACGAAGCATCAAGGCGGAGATGGGATGAAGATAAAGGTATATCTTTTATGATGCTTGACATTGATCATTTTAAAAAAGTGAATGACACTTATGGGCATGAATGCGGGGACAAAGTTATCGCTAAAATTTCTTCTATATTGTTAGAGCAAACACGTGAATATGACATCATCGGAAGATTGAGTGGTGAAGAGTTTGGCATAGTTTTACCACAAACGAATTTAGGAGAAGCCCAAGAAGTAGCTGAAAGAATTCGTCATGCGATTGAAAATACAACGATTGATTACAATGGAATTATGGTGCAGGTGACCGTTAGTATTGGATTGATTCAAAGTAGTGATATGGTGAGTGATTTTAGCTCCCTCGTTGTGTTGGGCGATAAATGTCTTTACAATGCTAAAGAGCAAGGACGTAATTGCGTGATAAGCTATGAAGAAATCTAACTCCTAAAGCTTCTTTATCTACACTTTACATGTAAAGTGTAGATAAACACACGAAACAATTATTGTCGAGACAAAAAACTAAGAGTCCTCAACTCCTTTTCGAACAGAGCGGATAAGATTGTTTGCCATGCCTTTGAAGACAAAAAAATGAATAGGAATAAGTGCAAACCAATAAAGTCTGCCAGCAAGTCCATAGGGATAAAAATAGGCAGTTTGGTAAAAATTTCCATCTTTGATGAGAAATTCTAACCATGCAACACCTGGAAGTTTCATCTGTGCAAAGAGTAACAAACGTTTTTCTTCCTGCAAATCTACAACTTTCCAAAAATCAACACTATCGCCAATACGAAGATGTACCGGATCTCTTCGTCCACGAGAAATTCCGTATCCTCCAAACAATTTATCGATAGCTCCTCGAATGCGCCACAAAATATCATATCCAAACCATCCCTTTTTGCCACCTACACTGCAAAACATTTTATATACAGACGCACTTTCATTGGGGTGAATGGGGATGATTTGGCGATCACTGTAGATGGCATTGGCAAGGTCTGAGTGATTTACTTCCCACGCGTGACCTGAAGCATCTGACCAGCGTGAGATAATCTGCTCGTGTTTGATCTCTTCAATGGCAAGTTCAACTGCTTGTGCGTAAGGGATAGGCACAATGGAGGGAAAAAGTTTTTGAGCGTTATCATTGCGCACTAGCACTTCACTTTTAAGACCTTCGATAAGTGCTGAAGCGATGGAATAAGGTACTGGCGTCATGAGTGTAAGCCAATAAGAAGAGAGTTTGGGCGAGAAAAAAGGAACAGGAATGAGTGTTCGCCTAAGTCCTACTGCTTTGGCATAACCTAAAAGCAAAGCTTTATATGACATCACTTCTGAGCCTATGTCTATGATAGCATTCTCTCTCATCTCTAAAAATGCTGCAAGGCTTAAATACTCGATGACATCTTTTTGAGCGCTAGGTTGGCATAAAGTGTTGACCCATTTGGGGGTAATCATAAAAGGTAGTTTTTCAACCAAATGTCGGATAATCTCAAAGCTAGCAGAGCCTGAGCCTATGATAACACCAGCTCGAAACCAAAGTGTTTGCACTGCATCGGGACGTGAACTGAGGATTTCACCCACTTCGATGCGGGAGAGTAAATGTTCACTTGCACTTTGTTTCTCTCCAAGACCCCCTAAATAGATAATACGCTTAACCCCTTGTGCAATGCACGCTTCTAAAAAATTATGGGCACTTTGGCGGTCACGTTCTCGGTAATTGGGTGAGTCCATTGCATGCACGAGATAATACGCCACATCAACACCATTAAGTGCGAGGTGCAGGCTTGGGATATCAAAGGTATTGCCTGTGTAAACCTCTACTGCATCATTGGGGTAAGAAGATTTATCTTGTTTCATTAGCAAACGAATCGTGAGATTTTTTTCACGCTGTAATCTATATTTGAGTCTTCTTCCGATGTATCCAGTTGCTCCTGTGATAAGTACACGCATATTTTTTCCTTTTTACTCTTCTTCCGCAATCATACATGAAATACAGTCCGATTCATAGGCTTAAAATGACTCTTTATTAAATGACATTGTTTCCCTACAAAACGAGTTTATTTTGGATTAAAATACATCAAAAAAGGAATCTAATGCGCTTTGGGCTTTTTTGTTCAACAAAAGACAACATCTTATCCACTAACCGTTCTTTTAAATTAATGTCACTTTCCAAAGAGCGTTTATTTCAAACTGTGCGACAAAATTTGGAAGATTTGCCTCATATCTTAGCGTTGTGCGAAGCAAGAGGCATCACTCTTTTTAGGCTTGGCAATGCCATCGTTCCATTCGCCTCACACAGCGCATTTGATATGACATGGTGGAAAGAACTTGAGCCTTTTTTTGAAGAAGCAAGGCTTACATGTAAAGCATATTCAACGCGTTTAAGTATTCATCCAGGGCAGTTCATTCAACTAGGCTCTCCCAATCCTTTGGTGGTAGAAGCCTCTTTAAGAGAGTTAGCGTATTGTACGAAAGTGTTGGATATGTTAGGAGCACAAGAGGGCGTTATTACTTTACATGTAGGAGGGGTGCACGGCAACAAAGAAGCAACAATGGAGCGTTTTTACACTGTTTTTAAAGAAAATCCATGGCTTAAACCCTATCTTGCGCTTGAAAATGATGAGTACAATTTTAACGCTCTTGAAACGTTACACTTAGCTAAGCGCTGTGGTATAGGAATGATTTTTGATAGTTTCCACCATAGCATTAATCCTTCTGCTGTGAGTTGGATGAGTATCAAGCAAAGCTGGGATGGCAAACGACCAAAAGTTCATATCTCTTCACAAGGAGAGGGTAAAGTAGGGATGCACGCACCGTTTATCTCACAAGAGGATTGGGAAACCTTATGTACTTTTTTAGGAGACGATAAACATAGCATCGACATCATGGTAGAAGCGAAAGCCAAAGAAGAGGCTATAGAACATTCAAAGCTTACATGTAAAATATTTTTTTAAGACAAGGAAATAGCAATGGAAAAGAGTCGTTTGATAGAAATGGCATGGCAAGATAGAACCCCATTTGAGGCAATCGAAAAAGAATTTTTGCTTAGTGAAAATCAGCTCAAAAACATGATGCGCTCACTCATGAGCCTAAAAGCCTATAAACGATGGCGCAAACGTGTGCAAGGAAGAAAAACAAAACACATTTTACAATGTGACCATAAGCCCATACGATTTATGGGACCTTGGTGAGTAGTGTAAGGTTTACTTTTTCCACATTAAATTCACAATTATTCGCTAAAATTTTATGAAAATATAAAATTATTTTATGTGCAAAATTTAGTAATAATACGCATTTAAAACTACAACAGATTAAAGGAATATATCATGCATTTTAAATACATTTTTGTAGTACTCATTGCGATGAGCACTTTTATCTTACCGGATACATTAAAAGCGTCTGATTTTGAGTGGCGACTAAATCTTAACCTGCGTTCTCATTCTGACCCTTACGGTTATCGCTATGGACTTGTCAATCGTTTTGGTATCATGGAATCTGATGTGATACTCATTTTAAACCGTGTTTACGAGCCAGCTGATGCCTACATGATATTGCGTTTAGCAGAGATTTCAGGGCTATCCCCAGAATATGTGCTACAAGTCTATTATGATAGAAGACAAAATGGATGGTACGATATAGCACTTTATTTAGGCATTCGCTCAGACATGCATGATTTTATTATCTTAAGAGAACGCCACGATATGCGAGATATTTATTATGAATATAATAATAGACGCAAAGAGCGTTATGAAGAGCGTTACATACCATCTCATCCACAGCGATATGTGCCAATACCACCAAAACATTATACGCCACCACAAAGGCATTATGTACCTGAGCCACAAAGACATGAACAGCCTCGCCATGAATCAAGTCCTCCTGTTCAAGAGAGAAATAAAGTCAACAATAAAGAAGAAAGACATGAACCAAAAAAGTATGAGCCTCAACGAAAAGTTGAACCACAACACCCAAGTGAAAGGGATGAAGATAATAGAAGACGTCATTAATTTATCTGTTTTTGAGATAGGGTACGAAGAAAAATTAGTTAAATTTGAAGTAGTGACATGGTAAGTGATTTTAGCTCTCTAGTTGTGTTTGGGCAATAATATAGAGGTTGTTTTGGTAACAAATGAGCGGTAAAAATAAATATTTCATTTTGTAATAAAAGGTGAAGAGTGTTTGCTAAATCGTTATAATGATGTCAGAAAAACAGAGGATGGTAAACATGCAAGAGACGCAAAATGTTGTTTTATATACTGATGCCTTGGGGCAAGTGAGTCTAGAAGTTAGTTTGGAGAATGAGACTGTTTGGTTGAGTCAAAAGCAGATGGCGGAGCTTTTTGATAAAAATGTAAAAACTATCAATGAACACATTGGAAATGTTTTTAAAGAAGGTGAGCTTGAAGAAAACTCAACTATCCGGAATTTCCGGATAGTTCAAATTGAGGGTAAAAGAGAAGTAGAAAGAGACGTTGCTTTTTACAATCTTGATGTCATCATCTCTGTGGGCTATCGTGTCAAGTCTAAAAGAGGTACGCAGTTTCGTTTCTGGGCAAGTAAAATCCTCAAAGAATACCTTATCAAAGGTTATGCCCTCAATCAGCAACGTCTTTCAAAACAAGGGTTAAACGAACTCACTGCAACTATGGAGCTGGTACGCAAAAGTATCGAAAGTAAAGAACTTGGCAGTAATGAAGCCAAAGGGCTTTTTGACATTATTAACAACTATGCCAAAACATGGGCATTGCTTCAAGGTTATGATTCAAATGCGCTTCATGCGTTGCACGGTACATGTGAGCAGAGATTTGTTTTGGATTATGACGAGGCTAAAAATGCTATTCGTGAGATTAAGAAAGACTTGATGGGAAAAGGTGATGCTACGGAGCTTTTTGGTAATGAAAAAGCAGGAGAGTTTAAAGGGGCGCTGCTCAATATCTATCAAACCTTTGGAGGAGTTGACTTGCTTCCAAGTATCGAAGAAAAAGCGGCAAATTTGCTGTATTATGTCATCAAAGACCATACTTTTAGTGATGGAAATAAACGCATCGGTTCATTTTTGTTTATAAGACAAATGGCGAGCCAAAGATAAATGATAACGCTTTAGTTTCATTGGCGCTTTTGGTAGCTTCAAGTGACTCTGGGCAAAAAGAGTTGATGGTAAAACTTATCATCAATATTTTAAGTGAAAGACTAAAATAACCTTTACATGTAAAGCTCTATTCTTAGTCTATACTCTCAAATAACTCAGGTCTATATTCAAAGTGCATGGTGTCGTAGTGGTACCATCGCCCACCCCATACAAAGCCGTATTTTTCAAAAATATCGACGATTTTTTGAGGGATTTCATTTTTAAATTGGTAGGTTTTATCCCATCTCCAGTAGCTTGAAAATTTGGTGTCTATGTCTATGGCAATGCCAAAGCTATGTGCACTGAGACGACTAGTTCCTGCAATTTTTCGGTAGTAGTAAGTGCCATCAACATGTTTGAGATATTTCATATATTCATTGGGAAGTTTGTCAAGTTCGTCAGAGACTTTTTGAAGTTGTGCGCTCGCATTTTGGTTTTTGTTAAATTGGATTTTTTTGCCTCCGTGGTTGGGAAGCCAATTGATAGTGGTTAGATTTTTTTCGATGTCACTTTTGCTTGAGCCGTAGAGTTTTTTAAACAAAGGCTCATTTCTAAATCTTCCTGGGTCTTCGTTGAAAGCAGGAGCTAAGATAGGTGCAAAGGCAGGATAGACTTGGGCGAATTGGTCTTGTATGTCAGCGTTATCAAGTTTTTCATCAAATGTTTTTTCTTTTTTATCATCGTAGGGTAAAGACGTGCCATCGGTAAAAAAGACGGTGTTGTCTTTGATGGCGGTGATGCTTGGGTATTTTAAAGTGAGATTGTTGCTTTTGGTGTTGGCAGGTTTGACTAAGATGCCTTCAACTCTACTGATAAGCAGTGAACCATCTTTGACATAAGGTTGGTTTTCGCCTATATATAAATCTGAAATAACGGCTTTACCGATGATATTTCGTCCCTCTTTACCGTTTTCCATTGTTTTGATGCCCCACGCATTGTGCATGACCATCGCTTTGCCCTCATTTTCTCCAGCATAAAGCATGATGTGCCCTTTGAGGTAAATCAGACTTAAAAAAGCAATGCCATTTTTTAAAATCATCTCTTCTTTCTCCTTGGTGGTTAAATCTTTCAGTGATAGATACGTTCCAAAACTTTTTTGAGCCCCTGAATTTCGAGGCACCCAAATAGCAAAAGGGGCTAAAAAATCTCTTGTCATCGCTGAACAGTCACGATTTTCTAAGTAGCCACCCCAACCGTAATTTTCGCCCAAAAGCTGTGTGCTGATAGAAGTGATATTCTCTTGGTTGAAATGAAGAGGCATCTTCTTCGCATAGGCTTTGGGAATGCGCAGGGTTATTTTGAACGCATTATCATTGGTGTCATCTTTGTACATGTAAGAAGTGAAAAACTGCTCATCTTCTCCTGTTACGGGGAAAATAGAGCCAATTTTTGCATAGGTCATAAACTTTTGCTTATCAGAATAAAGCGCGATATTATCCTTTGTTAAGGCAATTTTTTCAGCTTTTATAAATGCAACACGCTCTTTTGCATCAAGGGGCACAAAAGTATTGATGGGTACCCAACCTATGGAAAATGAACTCTCAATAAACGCCCATGCTCCATCTTTAGAGTAATGTGAGATGAGCAAAGGCTCATTAACATTGATGCGAGAGTTTTGTAAGTTATCGAAGGGAAATCCCTCTCCGGGGAGTGTTGTTTTGTTGAAATAAGGTTTGATAGTAGGGAGATTTCGCATTTGCGCATTTTGCGTCATGATGGCATGTTGGTTGGTAGTCGCAAATCTCTCAAAATTGGTGTTGTCGATGACTTTATCGATATCAACACTAGGAATAAGTTGTAAATTTTCTCCATAGTAGCGATTTTTAAGTGAGTAAGAACGTTTTCCCCATATGGCATTTTCTAAAGAATGTTTTACTGAAGAGCGAAACCATGGCGAATAGTAACGATAGGTAAAATCTTCTTGCATTACGGCTTGTGGCGCGATATTTTTGCTTAAAAAATCTACATTTTGTGGATAAATCAAGAGTTCGTTAGACTTTTTTGGCTCTGTTATAGATGAAATTTTAGTTGGTTCTACTTCTTTAGTCGCACATCCTGCAAAGAAAATGATGCACCATGTAAGCAGTATTATATTTCGTATTGACATATTTGAACCCTTCTTTTTCGTAAATGCTATAATACCAAAAACAATAGGAATTATAATTGAGTCTTAAAGTAAAAGTCATTGAATTTTTAAAAACAAACAATCTTTTTTTAACAGGGGGTGCGGGTGTTGGCAAAAGCTATCTTGTGGGTGAAATCGTTAGTGAGCTTCGAAAAGTAGGAAAGCAAATTGTCGTGCTTGGAAGTACGGGTGTGAGTGCCGTTAATGTTGGTGGACAAACGCTTCATAGTTTTTTTGCTTTTGGGATTTGTAATGATTTAGCAGAACTCAATCGCCATGATAAATATGCCAAACAGCGCCTCAAAGACATCAAAAAAGTACTCTCAAAATGTGACCTTCTTGTTATCGATGAAATTAGTATGGTATCAAGCGATGTGCTTGATATGATTTACTATCGGTGTCGTAGTGCTGGTTTTACGGGAAGTGTTCTTTTTGTAGGTGATTTTTTTCAATTGCCACCTGTATCAAAGCCTAAAAACGACTCTTTATGGGGTGGTTTTGAGTATGCTTTTGAGAGTAGTTCTTGGAGTGCCTTTGAGCCTATCGTCGTTGAGTTAACCATCACAAAGCGAACAAATGATGAAGCTTTTTTTAGTGTATTAGGAAAGATTAGAAGAGGGGAACTTGGAGCCGATATCATAGATTATTTAAGTGCACTTAGAAAAAATATTGAAGTTTGGGAAGATGACCCGACAGTGCTTTTTGGGCGAAATAAAGAAGCTGAGATGATGAATATTCAAAAATTAGCACAAATAGAATCGACGCCAATGCTCCTTAAAGCAAAAGAAAAAGTACATGAACAAAGTTTACATGTAAACAAAATTGAGAGTTGGAAAAACGCATTGCCAATACCTGTGGATTTGACTCTCAAAGTAGGCGCACGAGTGCTGTTTTGTACCAATAAATGGGGTAAATTTTACAATGGTGAGCGTGGTGTTGTGAAAGAGATACATGATGATTTTGTGTTAGTTGAAAAAGAGGATGAAGTTGTCAAAGTAGAGCGACAAGAATATACTTTACATGAAAATGTAGTGATGCAAAATGAAGTCAAAGAAAAACCGCTTATCTCTATTGAGCAGTTTCCTCTCAAACTGGCGTATGCCATCACTATTCACAAGTCACAAGGGATGAGTATCGACTCTTTAGTGTGCAATATCGATAATATCTTTGAAAAAAGTCAATTTTATGTCGCTATCAGTCGGGCAAAATTTCCTCAAAATCTTCTTATCGCGTATGCTCACAATCATTTTGAAAGTCATCTCTCCCGTTGCGTTCAAGTATCGCCTAAAGTAGGGGAGTTTTATAAAAAAACAAAAATTTTAAAGATAGAAGAAGAAAAAAGCAATTCACTTTTTGGTGATTTTTGACGATTTACATGTAAACAAAAATAAAGGAGCATCCATGAAAATTGACTTATCATATGAGGCAAAAGGCTTAGCGACTTATTCTAAAAGCGACAAAGAAATTGACCTTAGTAACAAAGAAAAAAAAGTAACGGCCAAAGAGATAACAAACACTTATCTTTTTGAGTACCAAATGAAGGTAACCGTTGAGACTAAAAATGATTTTAATACTCAAGCTGAGACCTTTCGACTCTCTGACATAGGATACAAGGGCAAACCCATAGGCGAATTAACACAAAGTGAAGCAAAAGCCTTGGTAGTGGACGATGGTTTCTTTGGTATCGCTCAAACGAGCCAACGAATAGCAGATTTTGTTATTTTAGGTGCGGGAGATGATGTTGAAAAACTCAAAGCGGGAAGATCTGGTATGCTTCAAGGTTTTAAAGATGCCGAAGATATGTGGGGCGAAAAATTACCTGAGATTAGCTATACTACGATGCAAAAAGCAGTTGAAATGGTAGATAAAAGACTTTCCGAACTTGGAGGAAGTGTGTTAGATACAAAAGGTTAAAAAGGTAAATATGAAGCGATTTTTAGTAACACTTTTTTTCTTACATGTAAGCTTAGTAGCCAATACATTGTCAGTGAATAATTTCAAAGCCAATGTCTTCTCAAAAACTGATAAAAAGCCAGTCGAAGCGACGTTAAGTCTTATTTTAGAGGGTAAAGATGTTGATGTGTATGAGCGAAAAGTGGTAGATGCGCTCAATGTAGTTATTGGTAGTTATTTTGCTGAAGACTTGATTACATCGAAGGGTAAAGAGCTTTTAAAGGCGACACTTATTGCTTATGCTAAAAAAACGCATAACCTTACCATTGATATCGTTTACATCAAAGATTTGACTATTAAAATGAATC
Source organism: Campylobacteraceae bacterium (assembly GCA_019162915.1). Lineage (GTDB taxonomy): Bacteria > Campylobacterota > Campylobacteria > Campylobacterales > Sulfurospirillaceae > Sulfurospirillum. The sequence continues at coordinate 57,569 of JAFLKZ010000013.1, read as the reverse complement.
CCTCTGTACAAGAAATCGTTGATGCTCTGAAAAAAGAGGGATTATTTAACGTAGCACCAAAACAGCAGCCACAACAACAATTACAACAGTTGTTGCCTAGTCTTGCACCACCACCTTCTCGAAAACTACCACTTCCTGATGAAAGTGGTGTTAATTTTTAGTGATCGTGAGAACAGCTATGGTTTGGATTGATTTTAGCTGTTTTTCCAGCTAGAAAATCTCTCAGTGCGTCTTCAACATTTGCATTTTTGTCATCAAAATAGACATCAACGCCTACTGCTAAAAACTTTTTCAAAGGTTCTCCACCGATTCCTGAAACTACGAGTGTATCTGCACCTAAAGCTTGAATATTAGTCACAGCATTAGCACAACCACCCGTTGCATGACCTGGATTTTTATGCACCAATACGTCTTTAACGATACCATTTTCTACGACGACAGCCGTATAAAAACTAGCCTTACCAAAGTGAGCTCCTCTTTTTGCACCGAGTCCATCATCTTTCATTGTTGGAAATATTATAGTCATATCTTATCCTTTATATAAGTTATATTGAATTTTAGCATAGATAGTATTAAATCAAAATAGTTGTTGCATGGCTAAATTATTTTAGATATTCTGTTTAAGTATTAAAATATAAAAATGATATTGCTTTAAGGTTTTTTATAACTTAAAATGGATAAAATTTATCCTAAATCATTTTAAACTGTGAATTTTCTAGTCAACGGCAAAAATTGCTAAAAATATAATTTTTCGGAAGGATAAGATTTAATCTAACATGAAACGAATTAAAGTCTTAAAAGCATATTTTATTACTTGGCTATTTATTTTATATATCATTTATGCAAATGCTGATTTATTGGGTATCTTTTTTATGGCTACTGTTATTTTTAGTACAGCCATTGTTGGTTTGTTAGCCGTTGGTACACTTTATCAGATAGTGAGTGGATTTGATATTATGATGTTGGGTGGTACATTTGGTGCCTTAGCATATAAAAAAACAGGTTATGAATTTTATATTAGAAGTATTAATTCTCTTTTGCCTGCAAATATTGCACATATGTTACAAAGTAGAAAAAGTCAGCAACAGATGTTCTTTACGCAAGATGAGTCTAGAAATATTATAGATTGGCTTGAAGATAAATTTAGAAAACAAAAATCCTATATCAATTTTTTCATCAATACATCTATGTTAGTAGGACTTTTAGGTACATTTGTTGGTTTGGTTGAAGCAATTGATAGTATGGGGCAGATTATTCTTAGCCTTAATGGTGAAGTTGATATCAAGCAAATTATGCAAGATTTTTCTGGACCCTTATCTGGTATGGCGATAGGTTTTGGTGCATCACTTTTTGGTGTTGTTTCAGCCGTTATACTTGGGTTAAATGGTTATATTCTTTTTAGGTCACAAGATACACTGATAAATGGTATTGAGGATTGGCTTAAAGATAGAATTATTGATTTGATTCCTGAAAACATGGGTAGGGCCTCCATTGGAACGGAAGCTTTGCCAGATCAAAGAAAAACATTTATGGATGTTTTTTTAGAGCAAATGACTAATTTTTCACAAGAAGTGGCAAGGTTGTCTAAATCTCATGAAAGCTTACATGTAATGTCGGAAACTTTATTGGGTATTAAATCAATTATGGAAATACAAAAAGAATCACTTCACTTGATGGCTGAAAGGCAAGAAAGTCATTATCGTAAATTTGATACTTTTTCACATGGCTTAGAAGAGTCTTATGCGCAAACCAATATTGCTAGAATTGAAGATAGAGCATTGCTTCAGTACGCATTTGAAAATCATAGTAAGTTATTGGATGAGAATGGAAGAGTTCTCTCAAGTATTAGCAAGGGCATTGCTAATGTTGATCAAAGAATGGAAAATCAACAGCAGACGATGCGCTCACTTGTTTCCATTGGTGAGTTAGGTAATCAAAAAACTGAACAAATGTATCTAGAATATATAGAAACAATCAATACTGTAGGTTCAGCAATTAAGCATGAAACCCAAACACTTTTAGATATAGCCTCAACGCAAGAAATAAAATCTGATAAGATTTCACATGTGCTAAATTCAACATTTACAAAACTATCCGAGATAGAAACACTGCAAGAAAAAGATTTCCAAGAAAAAGAACGCATGCATACAGAATTTATTGAATCTATTGAATCTGTTACTTCTGCCGTTAAGCATGAAACACAGACTTTATCTGAATTTTCTACAACACAAGAAGAAAAATCTGAAAAAATTGCCCATATTTTGACAGCCACTTTCTCAAAACTAACAGATATAGATAGAAAAAATGATAAAGGCTACCAGGAAAAAGAGCGAATGCATTCGGAGTTTTTAGAAGCTATAGATAATGTTAATTCTGCTATTAAACATGAGACTCAAACATTGTTTGAATTTGCGAATACGCATGATGAAAAAGCTACCAAAACAGCCAATATCTTAACTTCATCACTCAGTAAACTTTCTGAGATAGATACTAAAATATTACATAATGGTGAATCTCTTTCTAATATAGAATTGGTTCAAAAATCTCATCTTGGTGAAAGTGTCAAAGCCTATGAAGAAATTCATAATAGCATGCTAAAAGTAGACGAAACTATTCAAAAAGAAATTATAGCATTTGAAGATTTTGCTCGAATGCAAATTGATAAAAATCAAAAAATAGTTCAGAATCAAACTCAAGCTATCGAACTTTTTAACGCTATTTTGGCCTCTGTAGATAAAGTAAAGCAAACACTTTCTTTAGTGTCAAATACACAAGACACAACACAAAAAGAGTCCAAAGTAGCGTCCTCTGAAATCTTAGGTGCAATGGGAACAATCAATGGTTCATTGCAAACTAATAGAACATCTTTAGAATTTATACTTGAATCACAAGAACGCTTTAGTACGCAATACTCAAGCCTGCAAAAAGAGGCTATTGGAAAATTGCAAAATATTGGAGAAACAGTTTTATCTGAGAAAGTGATAGTTGGTGATATATTGCAAACATCACAAATGATTAGTGATGTTCAAAAAAATAGTTTACAAGAAAATCTCCAAGCATATGAAAATTTAGTTTCGGAACTTTCTAAGATCGAAGAATTAACTGCACTATATTCACAAGAAAGAAGAACTTTTGAAGCAGCGTATTTTAAAAATAGTACTGAAAAGCAAGAGTTTATCGTCGATGAATTAAGCAAAAAAGTTGAAATTACGCAAACTAATGTAGAAGCAATCACGCAATCGTTACAAAATATTGAAGTACTGTTGATAAAACTAGATAAAAGTGGGCTCTTGAATAATTCAAAAGTGGCAGGCTTTTTCTCATCATTATTTGGAAAAAATTAATGCAAGCAAGGAAAAAATAGATGGCTGGCGGAGGTGATGATGGAGAAATGAATCCATATATCTCTTATGTAGATTTATTTTCATCTGTTATTTTGGTATTGTTGTTGTTTGTTCTTATTATGTTTGTTAATGTTGGATACTATATGCAGTTTAACTCAAAGGAATCAAAACAAGAAGTATCTCCAAAAAATATTTCGAGTTCTACAAAAGAGGTTAATACCACAGTAACCATCCAAAGTAGTAGTCCATCGGAGGGAAATACACTTAGTAAAAATACTGAACAAGTAGCAGATGTAGAATTTAAAGAGTCTGATCTAATGGTTATTTTTAAAAATAATGAATATTTTTTAAGTAAAGAGATGATTTCTATAGTGTCTAAAGCTATGGATAAAGTCCTTAAGACAAGACCTAATGCAACTTTTGTTATTAGCGTGGGAGATTCTAAAAAGCTTATTAGTTCGACACAAACCAAACAAGTTTCACTGGGTAGAATATTAAGTCTAAAAAATAGTCTTGAGAGTGTACAGACTTTTAAAAATAAAATAAAAATCAATTATAAAACACCAGAAAAAACTGGTTTTGAATTTGGTTATCTTAAAATCGATGTTAAGTGAGGAAAATCTCAGTGGTTTTTAAAATTTCGAAATATTTAATTTTTTTTCTAATAACTAACAGTTTATCAAGTAGTTTTTTATTTGCAGATGTAAATGAGACAAATAGTAAAGCTCTTGAAAATTTCATTAAAGCTACTAATGAGCAGAAAGAAGATACTTCAAGTCATAAAAATTCAACCTTGTTTGTATCAGGAGAGAGTGAAGTATTTAAGAGTGAAAATGATACGAAACTTAAAGATGTAGTAAGTATTGCGATAAGTTCCAATTATCGCGTGAAACAAGCGCAAGAACGAGTTATTCAAGCAGAGCGCGGTACAGATGAAGCTTATGCCGATTTTTTACCACAAGCTGATTTATCAACAGTTGGAACAAATAAACAATCACAAGGCTTCGATCCGCAAAGATATAATCAAGTAAAAGGTGAAGTTGCAGTAAGTTACAACCTTTATTCTTCAGGCATGCATACATCTACTTTGGAGCGGACAAGAATAACGAAAATAGAGCAAGAAAATCGACTCAAAGGAACTATGGAAGAAGAAGTTTCAAAAGTTATAGATGCCTATTTTAGTGTAGTATATGGCAAGAGGTCTTTGGAAGTTAATAAAAATAATTATGACAAGCTTCTCAAGGTTCTTGAAATAGTCAAAATAAAAAGACAACTGGGGGCGGCAACAACAGGAGATGAAAACTCAATATTGGCGAGTGTCTCTAATGCCAAAACAGCCCTTATTAATACAGAATCCGCATACAATAATGCTAAAGACTACTATGAATTTTTAACAGGGATGAGCATAGAGACTGTCAATCCATATGAAACAGAATTTGATGTTAGAGTAAAACCTTTTAATGAATTATTTGAAGAAATTAAACAGGGTAATACAGATCTCAATCTCATAGATACTCAAATCAAAGGTAAGCAAAAAGAAGTTGAGGTAAATAATGCTACTAATGGATTAAAAATTGATTTTTCCCTCACAAATGCTAGACGCTTTAAAGGTGATTTTTATGCTCCAGATGCAGCAAGGTATAATAGTGATTTGTCGGCTGAATTGACTTTTAGCTACAACCTTTATAACGGAGGAAGAACTGAGGCAAAAACTGCAAAGCTTTTAAGTGAAGTGTCAGGACTTGTTTATAATCTTGAATATACAAAGAAAGATACTAAATGGAATTCTCAAAAGCTTTTCAATTCAGTACAAACAAATGCTAAAACCATAGAAACATTAGCAACTGAAATTGGGGCTAGTCAAAAAATGGCCGATGCTTATTGGGAAAAATTTAGGCTTTCTAGCCAAGATTTAGTAACTCTTTTGCAGGCACAAAGACAGGTTAATAGTGCTGAACTTGAAAGACTAAGAAGCGAAAAAACAAGACTTATTGATTATTTTAACTTGCTAACAAAACAAGGTAAGCTTTTAGAACATTTTAATTTATAAAATTTATTTACCAAGAAAGGTCTTTAATGAAGAAAATTCTAATAGTGTTTATCATTTTTTTTATGGGATCCATCATCGTTTTAGCCGAAAATAATAGTAGTGTTAAGAAAGAAGACATCAAAGAGAAAATTCTTTTTCAAGGGCGTGATTATTATAATAAAAAACTTCAAGAAAGAGAACCTACTAAAAAAGCAAAAGATATCAAACTTTACAGAAGAGAAGATGGTTCTATAGATACTTTTAGAACACATAATAATAATAAAGAATAAAAAAGCCAAATGGAAGTAAAATATTCTTGCCTTATCAATGCTGGAGATCTATTTTTGATAGATGCTCAGCCCCATGAAGCGTGTGCTTGTTATCTTAAGGCCCTTTATTTTAAACCTGAAGGCACATTCTTACTAAGAGTGTATAACAATTTAGGCGTGGCTTATAAGCGCATGGGTAAGCTAGAAGAAGCTAATTTGGTATTTCAAAAAGGCATCAGCATAGCTCCTGATCATACTTCTTTTTATTCCAACCTTTCTTCATTGTTTCAGCTTCAAAACAATCCTATCAAAGCCATAGAAACCTTAGAAAAAGTAGTATCATTGGGTGGCGAAATCGGCGACTATATACGATTAAGTGAATTGTTAAAGGCGCAAAATAACTATAAAAAAGCTTTAGACATAGCCATTTATACAGTTAGAAAATTTCCAATGCATTATGAATCACATCTTCATTTAGGCAATTTATTTACATCTTTAAAATTATTTGAAAATGCCCAAAACCCATATCTCAAAGCAATCGAAATAGCACCAGAAAAAACTCAAGCATACAATAATATTGGTGTTGTATACAAAGAATTAGGTGAAAATACTAAAGCATTAAGTGCTTATCAAAAAGTTTTAGAACTCAACCCTAGTGACCCAGCAGTACACAATAATTTGGGTAATTTACTGCGTAATATGAACGATATGCAAGGAGCCATTCAACACCTTGAACGGTCGATTGCTTTAAATCCAAAATATGTTGATGCTTACAGCAATTTAGGTGCAGTTTATAAAGAGTCTAAAGAATATGAGATGGCGGTTGGTTATTACTATAAAGCATTAAGTATGAACCCTAATCATACAAATGCTAATTTTGATTTATCACTTATTGAACTTACCAAAGGAAATTATACTCTCGGATGGGAAAAGTATGAACATCGGTTAAAGATGACAGAACTTCTAGCCAAAACGCATATTTTCAAAAAACCCTTATGGCAAGGTGAACCTTTAAATGGAAAAACAATTATTTTGCAAAATGAACAAGGCTTTGGTGATAATATAATGTTTATTCGATATGCACCAAAATTTAAAGAATTTGGAGCACATGTTATTATTCGAACAAGATCAGATTTGGTCTCGTTATTTAAAAGTGTTGATCAGAAAATTGAAGTGATTAGTGAAGATGATGCGATCCCAGAGCACGATTTTTATTTACCTCTATTGTCCTGTTCCTCTCGCTTTAAGACTACACTAGAAACTCTTGTAAATGAATTTCCTTATTTGCATGTAAAAGACACATATGTTGATCTACAATTAGATAAAAAATTCAAAAATATTGGACTTGTCTGGAGTAGTAGTCGTTCTAATAAAGATTTTAAAAATAAATATATTGGGCTCGAAAATTATACAGAGTTGTTGTCAATTAAAGGAACAAAATGGTATTCCTTGCAAGCTGGTAATGATGCACTACAAATTGAAGAGTTAGGTCTTCAAAATAAATTAATTGATCTTTCACCGTTGCTCACAGATTTTTTAACTACTGCCAAGATTATTGGAATGCTTGATATTGTTATTACCACAGATACTGCCGTAGCTCATCTTTGTGGTGCCTTAAACAAAGAAGCTTGGGTTTTGGTTCCTAGACCAGCTGATTGGAGATGGATGCAAGAAGGTTCATCAACCCCATGGTATAAAAGTTTGAAACTTTTCCGACAAGAAGTCAAAGGTGATTGGTGTCATCCTCTGGCTAAACTCAAAGAAGAGCTCAAAAAACAAAATAAAACCAGAAATAAGAAATAAAAATTTTATTCAATTAGGGTGTATTTTACCTCTAGAATATAGCATTTTACTAAAAAATGTTATAATAAGTCTTACTAGTGTAATAAAATTATATTTAATACAATTTAACCGATGATAGGGAGAAATTATGTTTGGAATGATACTAAAGCTTCAAGCCTTTATGGAAAGACTCAAAAAAAGAAAAGCTCTTTGGTTTACAACCATTACTACGCTTGCGATTATTGGAATTGTAGGAACAATGTATTATCTAAATTCAATGACGAGCAGAACAACGCAAAATTTGTATGAAGCGACTAATGCGAGTTACTGTTATGATTTAGAATCAAAAATTGCAGATTCAATGTTAAATCTTGAAATTGTTGGCAGTATGTTAGTTCAAAATCAAGAGTTCGTAAAAATGATTGATAAAGCAGACAATAATCAGAGTATGTTTAGTCAATTAAGTGCGATTAGTCAAAATTTAGGCAAATTAGATAAAAATCCAATAGTTATTGAAGTTTATAATAAAAACCTTTTTAAGATAGGCTCATCTCTTGTTGATATTATTCCTAATAGTACCGTGAGTAGTGATTTGCTTAGCGTACAAAAAGCATTTAGCTCACAACAGCTTGTGAGTACGATCGAATATGAGGATGGAAAGGTATTCTTAAAAGCATTGTATCCTATGCAAAATGGTATTTTAGAAGTAAAGAAACCTGTTGATTTTTTATTCGATAACTATAATATCAATGGTAAGATTTTCCAAGTTTTATTGGATAGAGAAGTTTTAGATATGCGAAAACTTCAAGAATTTAAACACCAAAAAGTTGGAAAATTGGAAATTAGTGTTCAATCAAAAGTTGACATTGAATTCTTAGATAAGATAGCAGATTTGGACTTTGATAAGATTATCGCTAAAAAATATTTATTAACAGATCAGCATTTTATTTTAGTCAAGCCTATTTTAAATATTGAAGGCAAAAGAGTAGGTATATTCGTTGTTGCAGAAAATATTTTAAAAGACAATAGTCTTCCAAAAATGACTAAAAAAATATCTACAGGTCTGACTACGGCTGCATTAGGATTGGTTGTGGCACTCTTAGTGCTTATGATCTAGATACTGAATTTAAAGTATTTTGAATGAAGGAAGCATAATGGCTGTTCCATCAGAAGTAAACTATAGCAAAAGCACAACAACTGTTAAATCGCCACCGAAGCAAGGTGAAAATCTTAATCTATTTTTACGCCCTGGTGATGAATTGGATTTGGGTTTTGACTTATCAAAAGCTCAACTTCAACTTGTTGGTGGAGATGTTGTGGCTACTTTTCCAAATGGAGGACGAATTACATTTGTCTCCTTGGGAATGATGGCATTTGAAGATAATGCTCCTTTTATTAAATTTCCAAACGGCACTAAATTAGACTTAGAAAGTATGTTAAATACTATTCACGATATAGGACAAGCAACAAAAGATTCTTTGCTCGTTTCTGGTGATGTTGCTCTACCTTTAGAAGACCAAAAAAAGATTGAAGCGCAAGAAGCAAAAGCAAAAGAAGCGCCTGTTAATGACTACAATGCTTATTATGTTGATCCTCAATTAAATATTAAACCACAAGATGACATCGGACCAAAGGAAGATTCAGGTAAATATCTAACTGAAAGCTTGACAGAATTTGTAAGTGATCACGCAGTCAATAATAACTTGACAGGAAAATATAATTCAACACAAGACCTATCAAAATCACAAGATAATGTTGGTGATGTTAAAGCCGCTCTTGATTTTGACCTTGGTGTTTACCAGATAGGCTCAAAGATTGTTTCATCTGATCCCTTTTATGCTATAGGTGGTACGGGTAGCTCATTAGGAACCGTTGACACTTCTTCAAAAGCACAATATGAAGTAGAAACATTAGATTATTATTCAAAAAATAAAACTTTAATTATTACAGATAATGCAAATTATACGAGTGTTGCAGGTGATGGTGTCGAGAAAACTTATCTTACAAAAATGATTACACTTTTCATTTCACAACCTCCTGGTTTTGCTATGAGTGATGTTACGATTTCAGGACTTCCTGAAGGCTTTGAAATAGTCAATACAAAAACATATACAAATGCAAAATATACAGGGAGCTCATGGGTAGCGACACCTCAAACATATAATGTAATTACTGAAGCACAGTATAATGCATTGACCATAGAAGAAAAAAGCTTGGTCAATATCACAACAAGCTCAACAGATCCAACAGTTAAAATATTTATACCGAAGATGATTATAACTATGCTGACAATAAAGCTGACTATGAAGTTTATGGAAACCTTGGTGGTGTACATGTAGCCCCTGATCTTGGTTTTGTTTTTGACACGACACCTAATGATAACATCGTTTATACAGGCAAGCAAGATTCTACCGTTATTGGTGGTTTTGGCTCTGACACTATTTATGGAAGCAATGGCAATGATACTCTTTATGGAGAAGCACTTATTTCTTTATATGATAAATCCATTGCAATGCTTAGCACCAATGATAGTATGGTTGGCAGCAGCAGTGATTTTATATCAGGTGGCGCTGGTCAAAATATTATTTATGGTGGAAAGGGAAGCGATACTGTAAGTTACGAGTTTATTACAAAGTATTCAAATACCTTTCTTCTCCAAAAAAATGGTATTTATAAAACAGCAATATTGGGAAATTTTACAGCTGATAAAGTTGTGTCTGATAGTACTTATGAAAGCATATATAACGATAGTAAAGCACAATGGATATTGAACAATGGAAGTTTTGACCAAACAGCTTTTGAAGCAGCTATCACATTAGATCCTAGCAATGTTCTTTATACCCAAGCTAGTGGAGTATACCAAAAAGTTTTAATTGATCCTGTCACGAATGAGCGATATGCTAATGATAGTGAAGGTGTCATTGTCGATTTGGCTAGAGCTACAACACTAGATGCTACGAGCGCAAATTACAATAGCTACAATGCTCAGGCAACGACAGTCATTACCGAAGATGGAATAGAACAAAGGGTTGTTGTAGAAGATAAATTTGTTAAAAATGATATCGAAAATGTTACAGGCTCAAAATACAATGATTCTATCACTGGTACAGCACTCAATAACACATTAAAAGGCATGGAAGGCAATGATGTTATAGATGGAAACGGTGGTGTTGATGTTATCGATGGTGGAGCTGGTAATGATTATATTTACAGTCATCTTAGTGAGCTTCAAATCGATGGTGGAAGCAATGTGGACACTGTTGACTTTTCAAAAATTAGTAAGTTTGAATTGCCAGAAATCATCAATGGTATAGAGGTTCAACTCGCTGGTGATAAAGAAGGTTCCATTAATGTCAGAGGTGGCGAGGCAGCCCTTGCTACAATAGTGCTTAATGTAGAAAACATAGTAGGTACAAATTATAGTGATCATATCGTCGGGGATGATTCTGATAATAAGCTAATTGGTAACTTTGATTATACTTTAAATGCTTCTTTAGATGCTATAAAATTGGGTGGCGATACCCTTGATGGTGGAAAAGGGGTTGACCAAATCATTGGTGACTCTGAGTTAACACTTTCCTCCTCTTTAGTCAACAATGTTTTAGTTTATAGCAAGCTTGATGCGAATAATCTTGATAATAATACCATGTCAGCCTTTATAGGTGGTGATGACATTATCTATGGTGGCGATGGCAACGATATCATAGATGGTGATGCAAAAATAAATATTCCATCCAATATGACAGATGTTTTGATTAATACCTCCAATAACCATCTCTATGATTATATTGTTAATAGTACTAGTGGTGAAACATTGGGGATTATAACTGGAGGAAACGACACTATCTCTGGTGGTGGCGGTGATGACATCTTAGATGGTGGGAGTGGTTTAGATACCGTTGATTATAGAAATTTTACGGGTAACTTGTATGTAGATTTAAGTAGTCAGTATGCCCTTGGTGATGGTGTGGATACACTTAAAAATATTGAAAATATTATTGGTTCGTCTTCTGCCCTTGCTAATACACTTATTGGTGACTCTTTTAGCAATACTATTATCGGCAGTTATTTGGCAAGTGATACATTAAGTGGACTTGATGGAAATGATGTCTTAGATGGTAGAGGATACAATAACCCATCTTCACCAACTGCATTAACTGAATATGTACAATCAAAAGATTGGGCAGATTATCGATATGTAGATGCCTCAAACCATCTTGAAATTGACTTGAGTGATTATAGAAATGCGAGTGCCACCGTTTCAGCTACAGATAGAGATACACTTAGATATGTTGAGAATATCTTTGGCTCAAATCAAGCTGATATATTTAAACTTTCAACAAATACAACTAATACAATCATTGCAGGTGGCGGTAATGATACATTTTTAGCACAAATAAAAACAACAGGTCAAAATTTTATTTATGGTGGGGGTGGTAGTGACACTATCGACTATCAAGCATATGGTGACAGTGGTGTAACGGTCAATATGCTCTCTCAAGGCATAACAGCAACGACTGGTGATGCACTTGATAGTGTAGAAAATATTTATGGCTCATCTGGCAATGATACGATTACAGGAGATGATGGTAGTAACATCATTGTTGGAAGACTGGGAAAAGATATACTCAATGGTGGCAAGGGTGATGATATTGTCTATGGTGATAATATTGGAAATACTAATGGCTTATTGGATTTGTCTAATACCCTTATCGGTGGCGAAGGAAATGACACCCTTTATGCTGGAGAAAAAGGTGATACATTATCCGGAGGACTTGGAAATGATCTATTAACAGGGGCATCTGGTTCTGACACGGCAGATTATAGTGTATCAGCCTCAGCCATAACTGTCAATCTATCAACAGGCTTGGTAATTGGAGAAGGAAGCGATACACTCACAAGTATTGAAAAAGTAATTGGTACAAGCCAAGCTGACACTATGACAGGTGGAAATGCTTCTGATACACTTATTGGTGGTTCTGGTGGAAGTGATTTGTTTTTTGCTAGTAAAGGAAGTGATGTTTACTATGGCGGAAATGAAGGGTATAAGTCAGATACGGCAAAAGATAAGATAGATTATTCTTCTCTCAATTCAGATGCAACTGTTGATAATATTTATGCTAATTTAGCTGCAAGTAGTGTAATTTTAAGAGATTTGAGCAATAATTCTTTGTATAGGGATCTAATATCAAATATTGAAAATCTCACGGGAATGGATGGCAACGACACCATCTTAGGTTCAAATGCAGATAACTCTTTATTTGGTGATACCGGAAATGATATTTTATATGGTGGGCTTGGTAACGATACGCTTGATGGTGGCTATGGTCAAGATACAGCTGACTATTCGTATTTTACGACCAATGGTATTATTGTTAACCTTAGCACTGCTGATTACAATGCTGGTGGAGGAACAACTGTTCTAGCAGGTACTGTTTACGCTGGTGTTGGGGATGTGGATATTCTTAAAAATATCGAAAAAATTATTGCGACACAAAATAGCGACACGATCATAGGAAGTGACAGTGCTGATACACTTAGTGGTGGAGATGGTGCCGATACGATCAAAGGTGGTATTGGCAATGATTCATTATATGGCGAAAGTGGAAATGATACTCTTTTTGGTGGCTCAGGAGACGATACTCTAGATGGTGGAGATGGAAGTAATACAGCTGATTATACTGGTTTTAGCGGACCCATTGTAGCAACAATTAATAATGACACTCTTTATAGCGGTACCGTGAATGGAGAAGGTTTAGATACGCTTATTCATATTCAAAACATTACAGGTTCCAATGGAAATGATACCATCACAGGAAACGATGGCATCAATATACTGAGTGGTGGTAGTGGAAATGATAGTCTTTTTGGTAACGATGGAGCAGATACTCTTTTAGGTGGTTCAGGTAACGACACATTAGATGGTGGCTATGGTGCAGATGTAATTGATGGTGGAGCTGACATAGATGTTATTGATTATTCTTCTATCAATAGTGGTTCTGACCATATAGCAGCAACTTCAAATGGTTCGACCATCTCTGTTACTACTTTTAGGGGCGCTTCAACTGAGACTGATAGTATCAGTAATATAGAAGTAATCAAAGGCTCTATGGGTAATGATACTATTGTTGGAGGGAATGAAAACAATACCTTTTATGGCAATAGTGGTGATGATATTCTTAAAGGATATGGTGGCAGTGATACACTTGATGGTGGATCAGGAATAGATACTGCTGATTATTCAGATTTAAATACAAAAATAATTCTGAACTTGGTACAAGTAGGCTCACAAGTATCAAAAACAGGAGCCTATGCTGGCACTGATTCTCTCAATGCAATCGAAATAATCAAAGGTTCTAGCGCGAACGACACTATGAGTGGCGATGATAGCACCAACACACTGTACGGCTCTAGTGGTGATGATTCTATCTATGGCTTGGATGGAGCCGACAGACTTTGGGGTGATAATGGAGCTGACTATATAGATGGTGGGCTGGGGGCTGATACTATTTATGGTGGCGCAGACAATGATACGATATTTGGGAAAGAGGGTAATGACTCCATATATGGCGATGACGGTGATGACACTCTATATGGTGGACTGGGAGATGATGTTATAGATGGTGGAAATGATGGTACACTAAGCGATGTGGTATCATATCAAGGTGCAACAAGTAGCGTAACTATTAGCTTAAAAACTGGAGTTGCAACAAGTGCAAGTGATGGCACAGATACGATTTCAAATGTAGAAAATGTTGTTGGTTCTGGCTATGACGATACTATAACTGGAAAAGATTCTCAGGTAAATACTCTGATGGGTATGGCTGGAAATGATACTTTTAACTATGATTCAGGTAATGACACTCTCTATGGTGGCTCAAATACTGCTGATAGCGGGATTGATACTATTGACTACACTGATAGTGCAGCAAATGCCATTAATGCGAATCTAGCTACGGGAATTATAGCTATAGGGTCTGAAACTGATACCGTTTCTGGCATAGAAAATATTTTAGGTACAAACCTAGCCTCTGGTGATACTATCAAGGGTGATGCAAACAATAATATCATAAACGGTCAAAATGGTAACGATACGCTTTATGGTGGTGATGGAAACGATACACTCATTGGTGGAAATGACACAGATACTGTTGACCTAAGCTCAAATGCCACAGCCATCTTTGGTGCCATAGTAAATCTTGCATCAGGAACACTTGTTGATGAATTTGGTAAAAATGATGTGCTCTCAAGTATAGAGAACTTCACAGGCTCAAAAAACAATGACACGATCTTTGGCAGCAGTGGCACAAATGTATTGGATGGTTACACTGGCATAGATATCGTTGATTACACTGGAACCGCAAATAATCTAAGTGTAACACTTGATGGCTCGAACCCAGCTATAGTAACTGTAGCATCTGGACTTAATGACACAATAAAAAATATAGAAAATTTCCGTGGTGGTAGTGGTGATGACACTATCACTGGAAAATCTGGCGAAGCAAACACACTCTATGGCGGGGCTGGGAATGATACTCTAACAGGTAATCTTGGTGGAAATGGAGCCCATGACTTATTAGATGGTGAGAGTGGAACAAATAGCATAAACTATTCGGCTCAAACCATAGCATTAACTGCTGATTTGACTCAGTCAAAAATAATACAAACATCGGATGCTACAAATTATGATTCTCTAGCAAATATCCAAAATATTTATACAGGTAGTGGAAACGATACTCTTATTGGTGATGGTAGTATCAATATCATGGATGGTGGATCTGGAAATGATAGCTTCAAAGGTGGCGCAGGAGCAGATACGCTATATGGCCAAGCGGGGAATGACACTTTCTTTGGCGGTTCTGGAAATGATACTTTCTATGGTGGAAATGCCTCTGGAGCGAATGGTATTGATACAGCAGACTATACAGATGCTATATTTAAAATAGACGCAGATCTTACAAGAGGGTCTGGTCAAGTCATAGGAAATGCTGCCACAGAGGGTACAGATACGCTTTATAATGTAGAAAATATCACAGGTTCTACATTTGATGATACTATCATTGGAAATGCAAATGTAAATATCTTGCATGGTGGAACGGGCGCAGATACACTTAAAGGTGGTAGTGGAGTCGATACGCTCTATGGTGATGCTGGAAATGATATTATTATTGGTGGACTTGATGGTGATGTTATAGACGGTGGTGCAAATACCAATACTGTTGATTATTCATCTATTGCAGCAACTTCTATTAAAATAGATCTAGGAACTGCCAAAGCCAACTATACAGCTACGCCACTAGTGTACGATACATTGAACAACATCCAAAATGCTATAGGCGGCTCCGCAGATGATACTCTCCTAGGTGCTAGCGGAACAGTAAATACACTATTTGGCAGGGGTGGAAATGATACTCTGACAGGTAATTTTGATGGGGATTTACTAGACGGGGAAACTGGCACAACAGATACTGCAGACTATTCATCAAATACAGCAAAATATGTGGATATTTATGCCCAAAAGATAGCAGCATCACTCGCAGATTTATCAAATAGCACACTTTCCGATACATTTACAAATATAGAGATAATCAAAACGGGAAGTGACAATGATGTATTTACCCTTACAGGTTCAAACGATAGTAATCATCTAAGCCTAAACGGAACAGGTGGTACAGATACCATAGATTATGGTGGATTGACAGCTGGAAATATTATTGTTGATTTAGTTAATGATGGCACAGAATTCGCAACGGTTACTGTAAATAGTGGTGCCGGAAATGATTTTATAGCCAATATACAAAATATCACAGGTTCTCAAAATGGAGACACCATCACCGGAAGCAGTGTAACAAATATTATACACGGTAATTCTGGAAATGATCTGCTAAATGGTGATACCGGAGCTGATACTATCTATGGTGATGCTGGAGCTGATACTATAATCGGTACGATAGACAATGCTAATGACTCTTATGATGGTGGTAGTGAGATAGATACTATCGACTATACTACAGTGATTCAAAATCTTACCCTTGCGACTGGTACAACTGTTTCGGATACAGTAAATAGTATTGGTACTGATAGTATTTCAAATATAGAGATATTTAAATCCGGTTCAGGTGCAGACCAGTTGACTGCTGGCTCTTCGGCTATGACGATATACGGCTATGATGGCGCTGATACTATCACAGGTGGCAGTGGCGATGATGTAATATATGGTGGTAATGGTTGGAATGCGACATCGACAACTACAGACAACGCTTCAAATAAGCTCGTAGGTGGCAGTGGTGATGACAAACTATACGCAGGTGATAGTGGAGATACGCTTATCGGTGGCAGTGGTGACGATAGGATGTACGGTGGTGCTGGCGCAGACTTAGCTGACTACTCCACAGCAGGAGCACTTACGGCTACTCTTGCAACAAACACTGTTATTGGCGCCGATGGTGCACTCCTAGAGCTTGTCTCTGGAGATGGAGCTGATTATGTGGATATATATTCAATAGAAACGCTACAAAGTGGTGGTGGAGCAGACTTAATTTATGGTGCAAATGATGTATCTGCTGTAATGAAAACAATTAAGACAGGTGCTAATAATGACCAGATATACGGAGGTAGCATTGCTGAGACTCTTTACGGTGAAGCAGGAAATGACACTATAAAAGGTGGTGGTGGTATAGATACTATTTACGCCGGAGTTGGTAATGATTTAATCTATGGTGCATTGGACGGCGATATTGTACATGGTGATGATGGTCTTGTAAATAGTCCTTCAACAAGCGATACTCTTGATTTTTCTGACATTTTGAGTCAATCTCTTCGTATCAATATGACAACAGGTATAGTGGTTGATATAAATAATACACTAAATAGTAGTACATTTCATGCAATAGAAAATATTACTGGTGGTTTTACTGACGATCAGATTACTGGCGATGATAATGCCAATATTTTAAAAGGTGGTAGTGGCAACGATACGATTTTTGTTAGTAAAGGAGCTGATACTATCGATGGTGGTATTGGTATTGATACGATGGATTTTTCTAGTAGTGTAACAGCCATAAATGTTAATCTAGCAACCTTGCAAATCTTAGATAATGGAAATAATAGCGAACAACAATCTGTTCAATATATCGAAAATATCATAGGTGGTAATGTTAATGACACCATTTATGGAGATGGATTGCAAAATACACTCTATGGTGGACTTGGTGGTGATACCCTTAAAGGTGGGGATAATAATGATATTTTATACGCAGATATAGCTACAATTAGAGGAAATGATACATTATCCAATACACTTTATGGTGAAGCTGGAAATGATAGTCTTTATGGCGCGGCTGGCGCTGATATACTTGATGGTGGTCTTGGAAATGACTATCTTGATGGTAGGAATGGTGGTGATATCTATTATGGCGGTGGTGGAGATGATGTTATATATGATAGCGGAACCACTGGTAATGATACACTAAGCTACGCTACTTCTGCAAAAGCTGTAACTGCATTTGCACTGGCTGATGGTACGATTGAGGTAACAGATGGAACTGTCTCTGGCATTACGGTGACCAGTCCAGATTCTACCAATGTTGGCACAGATACTCTAGCGGCAAACCATGGAATAGAAATGATTCTAGGAAGTGGACTCAATGATAAATTCTTTACACAGTTATACAGACCTGTTAATGAGGCATTCATACTTGATGGTGGTAGTGGCAATGACTCCGTATATGGTGGAGCACTAAACGATACAGTTTTTGGTGGGGCTAATGACGATGTCATCCGTGGTTATGGTGGAAACAATGTTCTAGCTGGTGGTAGCGATACGGTTAGTGGTTCTGGTTGGGATACTCTTGATTATACATATGATACAAATGGTGTTAAAATTAACCTAAACTCAGGTCAAACTGTTTACGGAACTGCTGCGAGTACTGTTGTTCACTTAGACGGAGGCACTGGATACGGTGCAGGTACGGATAGTGTTTACAATTTTGCAGTAGCAAAAGGCGGAAGTGGAACAGATACTATTACTGGAAATAGTGGCGTAGATGTGCTTTATGGCAATAGTGGTGATGACTGGATAGTTATGACGACTGGCAATGACACGATATATGGTGGAGCGAATACGGAAAGAAATACTATAGATTATACCTTAACAGGTGCAGTCACGGTGGACTTGGCAAACAAAGCAGGAGCTGGTGCTGCAGGCCAAGACTATATCGAAAATATCAAAAATGTATCGGGAAGTATGTCGGACGATACTATCATCGGTGATAATGACACTACAGGACTTGCAAATACTCTCATAGGGAGAGCTGGCAATGATGTTATTTATGGTGGTGATGGAAATGATACTATCTATGGAGATGACAATAGCGTAGCGGCAGTCAATGGTGTAGAAACTGGAACAGATTATCTTTTTGGTGGCGCAGGCAATGATGTTATTTATGGTGGATTAGGGAATGATCGATTTAATCTCGATTATGGTTATGCAGCGGATATCGGAACCAATATTTTCTATGGTGGAGCTGGCAATGATGCTTTTGGTCTGCAAAATGGTAGCGATACCGTATATGGTGGAGCTGGAACCGATACGGCAAGTTATTATTACGGTGTAGCCATTAATGCAAATCTTGCCGCAAATGCTGGGTATGCAACTATAGTCCAAGGTGCAACAACCGATACCATTTTTACCGATGCTATTAATGGCGTTGAGACTCTAGGCGGTACACAATATGCCGATGTTATTTTAGGTTCTGTTGCTGGATCATCTCTTGCAACGATTTACGGATATGATGGAAATGATGTTATTACCGGAAATTCAGCATTGTTAAATGAATATATTGATGGTGGAGATGATAACGATACGCTTAAAGGTGGTGGTGGCGCTGATACACTATTGGGTGGCGCTGGAAATGATTTGTTTTATGGCAATACTGATGGTGACACGATAACAGGTGGCGAGACAACTGAAAATGGTGGAGACAGCATAGACTTTGTAGATGTTGGTACTGCAAATCTAGATATTAATATGACAGCTGGAACCGTTAAAATCAGTGGCGATTTAACAGCAACAGTCAAAAGTACATTTACAGAAATTGAAAACATTATAGGTGGTGCAGGATCTGATACCATCGTTGGAGATGAAAGGTCGAATTATCTTTATGGGGCAGCTGGAGATGATACACTCAAAGGTGGCACAGGAAGTGACTATCTTGATGGTGGTTCTCACACCAATGGATTAGGTGATTGGGTTGATTATCTTAATGATGGTGTCACTGATACAGCTGGTGTAAGAGTAGAACTTCAAGATAAAGGCTGGCAAACTATTTCTGCAACGCGTGGGACAGATTATATCATTAATGTAGAAAATGTTCGTGGTACGGACTATAATGATATTATTATTGATGATTCTGGCGCTATTAATAACTCTTTGCTTGGAATGGCAGGAGATGATACTTTTTTTGGAATAGGTGGCAATAACTATATCGATGGTGGTACAAATGTAACAGCTGGCGACACCGTAAGCTATATTTGGACAAATGGTGCAAATCTTACTTTGGATAATAATGGTGATGCTACTGCTGTTATTACAAGTGTTGGAACAGATACCTTAAAAGGCATAGAAAATATTTCTGGTTCAAATAGTTCTAATACAACGCTTGCAAAAGATATTATTACGGGAAATGAATCTACCAATACCATTTGGGGCAATACGGGAGATGATACTATTAATGGTGCAGGTGGTGCAGATATTATCTTTGGTGGGTCAGACAATGATGTGATTTATGGAGGTACGGGTCCTGATACGATAGATGGTGGAGCAGGTAACGATAATTTATATGGTAACAGTAATGTTGCGACTGATAGTGCGGGAACAAAAAATACACTGTATGGTGGTAGTGGTTATGATGTTTTGCATGGTGGTCTATCTGGAGATATCCTCTATGGAGACAGCTCCGCAGGGGCTAGATCGGGACAGGGTGACTGGTTATACTATGATTTACTCTCAGGTTTAGGTGTACATGTAGACTTAGTAAATAAGACTGCATTTGGGTGGAGTGGAAGTGCAGATACTGCGGCAAATGACACCATTGGCGGTATTGACAATGTTTATGGTTCAAATCAAGCAGACTATATACAGGGTACAGCTTCTGTTGAAACTATATATGGTAGTGGTGGTAACGATACGATAAGTGGAGCTGGTGGAGCAGATAGTCTTTATGGCGATGCTGGGGATGATACGCTCATCTTTACCGATATGGCAGAGTTTAATCTGCCTTCTGTTATCAATGGTGGAGCAAATGGTGTTGCAGGCGATACGATTCTTTTTTCAACACATACAAGTAATGAGATACTAACTCAGAGATTTTCAGATGTTGAAGTCATTAGTTTAGCCTCTGGAGCTTTTAGTTATACGCTTAATGTTAACAATGTTTCTGTTGTTGGAACAACTACTAGTGATACTATCATAGGAGGTATTGGATATACCAATACAATTAATACTGCTGCTGGTGATGATACGATAACTTTTGCAGTTGATGACTTATTGGGTGATTATGTTGATGGCGGAGCGCATGCTGTAGCGGATAAATTGATTTTAACTGGAAGTACAGCCATAACAGATAACCAATTTACGAATGTAAGCAATATTGAAACACTTGACCTTACAGGCTATAGTGGAACAACCATTACACTAGGAACCAGTGCGGCACATGCTGGAAATGGACTAAAAACAGTTAACTTAGCAACGACTTATACGCCAGGAACAAATGTAACACTTGATGCAAGTAGTTTTGGAGATGGTCTATCTGTATTTGGTGGTACTGGAAGTGACGATGTTATTGTTGTGAGAGGTCAAACAATAACAGTTGCAGGTAGTAGTGGAACAATTGATATACTAGAATTTAAAGATGCTGGAACCGTTGATTCTAGTAACTTTAAAGCTACAATTACTGGTATTGAGCAGATTAAGTTTTCAAGTCTTGGTGTGAATAATATTACTTTAGATGCTAGCGATTTGAGTACAGCAAATGGTAACACTCTTACCCTTCTTGGTGGTTCAAACGCAGACACTTTTAATTATTCCATTGGAAATTTAACATCAGCTGATAGCCTTGATGGTAACTCAGGTATTGATACTATCAATTTTCTTAATTCAGGAGCCATAGACAACTCAACAGGCGCAATTTTTGGTGGTGTCGCCGCAAACTCTATAGAAGTGATACAGTTAAATAATACACTAAATGTACATAATACTTTAACTATGGGGACTTATAATGCCACCATTAATGGCGGAAATCAAGGGGATATTTACAACTACAGTATTGCAAATCTAACCACGCTAGATACTATAATTGCAGGTACTGGAAATGATACTTTAGCTATCATAGGTAGTGGTACATACTCTGATAGTGGTACTATTACAAATCTTCATGATATAGAGACCTTAGACCTAAATGCATTTACTGGTACATATGCTTATATAAGCTCTACCTCCTCAAATGCAGGATTCAACAAGATAGATGCTTCCACGAAAGGACAAGCTATATCACTTGATGTAAGTTGGTTCAATGGTAGTACGCTATCTGCAACAACTTCCGCTGGATACAACGATACAATAACAGCAACTACATTTTATATCTCTAATCAGACACTAAATGCTGGTGTTGGTGGAACGGATACACTTGTGCTTTCTTCTGGATCAGACTTGACAGATGGCATGTTCGCCAATAAGACAAATTTTGAAGTCCTTACAGCTGGGCAACTGAGCAATAATAATACAATCACGCTTGGCTCAAATGCTCAAACAGCTGGGATGATGTTAGTCGACACAACAAATGCAAATACCTTATATAATAGAACCATAGATATTCATAACGATGCTATAGGCTCAAGTGACACAGCTAGATTAACAGTTAAAACCTATGATGGGACAGATACTATTATCGTAAATGACTCCTCACAGTGGGTAAGTATCAACGGGGCTAGCGGTACTGATACTCTCAAGTTTTTCTCCGGTCTCTCAGGTGTAACTGCTACAACAGCAGGGGTTATAGGGAATGTTAAATTTAGCAATATGGAAATTATTCAATTGGCAGATGGTGCAAATGATGTAACTTTTGATATCAGTGCACTAGGTACAAATATGACTTTAGTTGGTGGCTCTGGAGGAGATATTTTTGAGTCTGCACCAGCGAATTTAACTACAGCTGATACAATAGATGGTAAGGGTGGTAATGATACCTTACTTTACACAACAAATTCTAATGCTATCAATACTGCTGGAACAGACTTTGCACATCTTTCAAGTATAGAATATATACAACTTGCCAATGGTGGAAATACAGTTCAAAACTATAATTATACCATTGGAACATTATTGGGCGGAAGTGGAAATGATATTATTAATGTTGTAACAGGGGATTTAGCTGTTAAAATTGATGGCGGTTCGAGTGATGATGTTTTTAGCTTCTTGTCCGCAAGTAATTTACGATCAGCTACTACAGTAATTGGAAATAATGGAACAGATACTTTAGTCATAAGCGGTGCAAATGATATTTTGGCAACAGATTTTGCAAAAGTAGCTACTGTTGAAAAATTAGATATCACAACACTGGACACAAA
>JAFLKZ010000013.1:30880-34511 GCA_019162915.1 Campylobacteraceae bacterium | reverse complement strand
CGCTAGGAGAAGCTGCTCAGGCCACAGGTATTGTTCGTGTGGAAGATATAGGTTCCAATGCAAGAACATTTGATGTCACAGGTTTTGGAGCTAGCGCGCTTACTATTAATGCAGATGGAGGGACTGATGCTAATGATGTCTTTAAGCTAACGAGTGCACAGTCACTTATAGCTATAAATGCAGGAGCTTCTACAAATGACACGCTAGTCCTAACCGGCTCCAATGTGGCTGATACGCTATTTGCAAATAAAACTTCTATAGAAAAATTAGACATTACTGGATTGGATTCATCAACAAGCGTAGAGCTTTCTAATAATGCTAAAAATACATCCATCAATACAGTCACAGATATAAGCAGTAATGGTAAAACTTATGATGCCACAGGCTTTGGAACA
Source organism: Campylobacteraceae bacterium (assembly GCA_019162915.1). Classification (GTDB taxonomy): domain Bacteria; phylum Campylobacterota; class Campylobacteria; order Campylobacterales; family Sulfurospirillaceae; genus Sulfurospirillum. Next base: position 34,116 of record JAFLKZ010000013.1, on the reverse strand, counting down.
ACAAATCTGCTGGTTATCAATGCAGGTACTGGTGCGGATAGTATATCTATCAATGTTTCGCAAACAAATATTACAGTCAATGGGAATAATGGCAGTGGTATCATTGATACACTAAAACTTTCAGGCTCATCCGTTGATGATAACTTCTTTAATGCTAATGTTAATGGTATTGAAAAATTAGATGTGAGTTCTATTACAGGTAGCGTTATACTTGGTGCAAAAGCAAGCGCTGAAGGTATTACTATTCTCAATGATGCTGGCAGTAGTGGAAAAGTGATAGACATCACAGCAGATGCTACTATCAATACGCTTAATAGCGGTAGTGGTGCAGATACAATCAAGATTTTATCTAATGAAAATGCTTCAATTATAGATAGTGGTGGAATAGATACACTGATGATTATGGATCAGATGACAGGCGGCGCATCACTTTCTTTAGGTGCTTTGCAAAATATAGAAAAAATACAGCTATTAAATGGTGTCGCCAATGATGTTACTATAGATGTTAGCACCTATGGGGCAACCACACTTATTGGTGGAGATTCTACGGATGTGTTTAGATACAATACAGCTAACTTTACAGCTGCAGATTCTTTGGATGGTGGTGCTGGAGTAAACACGCTTTTATTTACGACTCAGTTTACGACAAGTAACCCAGATGATTCAAAATTTGAACATATCAGTAATATTCAAAAGATTATTTTTGCAGATGGTGTAAATAATACAGTAACATTAAATCAAGACAATATTTCACTGATTGGTGGTACGGGAAGTGATACATTTAACTATTCCGTAGGAAATCTTTCTGGGGTAGATATTGTCTATGGTGGAAATGGTGCTGGTACAGATATCCTTAATCTTCTGAATGCTTCAACAAGTATCGATGATTTACAATTTGCTAGTATTTATGAGATAGAAAAAATTACACTAGCGAGTGGTACTAATCAATTTTCAATCGATTCTAATGAGAGTTATCTTAGTAATGTGAGCATTATAGGAAACACAGGTGTCGATACTTTTGTCTACACTTCAACACTTTTAGCGGGTGGAACTGCGAATGCTAGCCTTATTGGGAGTGCAAGTAATGATGTACTTAAAGTAACTGGAAATACAAGTGTATCAGACGCCAACCTTGCAACATTTAAAGATATATCTACACTTGACCTTTCTACTTATAATGGTTCAATTTCCCTTGGAGTGAATGCAAGCAACGGCAAAATGGGTATAACAGTAGTTGATGCAAGTGCTAATACGAGCTCTCTAAGTGTTGACGCTTCTGCTATGACAAGTGCGGTTCTTTTTAAAGCAGCACAAGCAGATAGTACATATAAAGGTGGAACTGCTGGTACTGATGTACTCAATATTGGTACGGCTTTGACGCAAAACGCATCAAATATCACTGGAATAGAGACTATCAATGTCAATGCAGATACAACATTTACTGGTCATGTGACAGGCGCAAGCCTTATCAATGTTGCCAGTGGGAAAACATTAACACTTTTGGCTTCTGCTTTATCAGGTGATACAACCACTATTAGTGGTGCTGGAACAACACCTGCTTTAGTCATTAATGCTACATCAGGCGTAGAAACATTTTCAAATTTAACAGTAAGTGGTCCTTTGGAAGTTAAAGTAAATGGTACTAATTCAGATGATAATATAAAGTTTAATCCTAACTTTGGTAGTTTTTCGGGTCATGTAACACTTAATGGAGCAGCTGGAAATGATCTATATGAGTTAACATCAGCTACGATTCCTTCTTATTTGTCTATAGCGGATACAAGTGGAATAGTAGATCAGATATATATAAATGCCACAAGTAATTTTGATTTAACCAGTTTTGTAACTTCTGGTGTCGATGGGGTGAAGTATTATCAAGGGGCAACATCTCAAAATGTGACAATATCTTCAACTCAAGCAACGAGCTGGACGACATATACCGGTAATGCAACAGGTGGTATTACTGATAAACTAGTTGTTGCTAGTGTATCTGCAACGCTCGATATGAATACAGGTAAAACCTATACAGATATTGACCAAATTGTCATTAATGGTACGGGCTCAACTGATATGATACTTACAGGAGCAAGCGGAGTTAGTAATAGTATCACAGGGGGAAGTGGCAATGATAGCATTATTGCTGGGACACTTAATGACACTTTAATCGGTGGCTCTGGAAATGATGTATATATTATAGCCAGTACATCGCTCACAAGTGCTGACACGATTACTGATACTTCAGGTTCAGATACTTTACAGCTAACCAACACAAATGCTACGGTTACAGATGATATGTTTACCAATGTATCTGGTGTGGATATCTTAAAATTAACAAGTGGTACAAATACTGTCACATTAGGAACATTAGCAAATAATACTGGGATAAAAACTATCGATTTATCTGCTGGTGGCACAAATGTAGTTAATAATAGCGCAATTTCAAACATATCTCTTATCGGTGGAAGTGGCACAGATACACTTAACATTAGTGGAGGAGTTGCTATAGATGCTTCCAAAATTACCAATGTTGAGGCTATTAACATTACGGCAGGTTCTAGTACGATTACAAGTATATTTGCCAACACTCCAATAGTCACTATTAACAGTGGCGCCACACTTACAAGCGGCAGTAGTGGAGACTCTATAACTGGTAAAACTTACATCATCAATGGGACACTAAGTGAGACAAATGCCAATACCACTGATTTGTCACATGTCACACTTAATAGTGGCGGTACATTAGATGTATCTCTTGCTGCTACAGGAAGCATCAATGCTAGTACTATAACAAGAGCAGCCAATGCTGGAACATTGAAAATAAATGCTTCAAGTGGTGCTGAAACAGTGACTATAGACTCTGGTAAATTTGGCGGTTCTAATGATACTATTTCAGATACGGGTGGTTTAGATACTCTTATAGTCACTGGTAACTCAGTTATAGATTTCACCAAAATCAGTGGGATGGAAATAGTTGATTTAACGGGATATACTGGCACTTCGGTAACAACAAGCGTCTCTACAAACGAAAATATCAAAATCGCAACAGCTATGAGTATTGATGGTGGAGCTAGTACTTCTGATACACTCACTATCACAGCCAACAGTGTAGACTTCAGTGGAAAGACTATCACAGAGATAGAGACATTAGCCCTTGGAACTACTACAGGAACAATACTTAACGCTACAGAAGCTACAAGCTTTACAAGTATTACAGGAAGTGGAAGCCTTACTGTAAA
>JAFLKZ010000013.1:27969-30780 GCA_019162915.1 Campylobacteraceae bacterium | reverse complement strand
CTACAGAAGCTACAAGCTTTACAAGTATTACAGGAAGTGGAAGCCTTACTGTAAACTCGGCATTAAATGGTGACATCGACTTATCAGCATATACTGGTAATGTAACGATTGATAATGCAAATGGTAAAAATGTAACTCTTGGTGATGGTAATGATACGATTACAACTACAACTGGTGGAATGGTTAGCACGGGGAATGGTGATGATCACTTGACACTAGATTTTACAAATCTAACAAATCTAACATTTGATGGTGGGATTGGAACAGATACTTTAGCACTCACTAGTGTTGGAAATATCAGTGCTACAGCATTTGATAAAATCTCAAATATAGAATCTCTTGATACTTCATCTTTTTCATCAGGTTCGATGACGATAGATTTTACTGCTTTAGATCATATTGCTACAACTGCAAATGCTATAGATTTAAAACTTACTAGTAGTGCGACTACTTCAATTAATAATTTAACTGAAGTATATTTAGCGTCAGATGTAACACATACAAATCTTGTATCTTCAGGCTCTTGGTCGGCAAGTAGTGGAACGAATAATGAAACCTATGTGGTAAGTAATGTCGCTAATACATTTGACTTACATTTACATGTAGTATAAAAAGGTCTTTCTTGCAATCAAATAATATCTTAACCTCTGCACAACAAGCACCATCGCCTCATGGCGATGCTCTGTTTGTTGCTTTTAAATATATCCTTGATTTTTATTATGGTGATGTGGGAGTGGATACTATTCACACTATATTGGCACATGATAAAGAAAAAGCTGAGATAGAGGACTTTGCACGAGTTGCAAAAGATTTTGCTTTGAGTTATCAAGAATTAGAATTGACTGAAAATATCGTTGGTTCTCATATCTTCCCCGTTATCCTTACATGTAAAGAAGATACCTTAAAAACGACGATACTTACACGAATAGAAGAAGGGATATATGAGTTATATGACCCTTTGACGTATTTGATAACGCAAAATACTTTACAAGAAATTATGAAGGTATACAATACAGCTTTGTATTTTTATAAAGATGTCAAGTATTCCAATATCCTCGATCCAAAATACCAAGGCAAAGAGTGGTTTTGGAAGCATTTGAAAAATTCTATGCCAGATATCATCAAAGTAGGAGTTTTAACTGTATTTATCAATATTTTTATGATTTTAGTACCTATGTATACGATGAATGTTTATAATAGAGTAATTCCTAATTTTGCGATAGATACACTTTTTGTGATGACAGTGGGTGTTGTATTATTATTTATCTTTGATGCTATTTTCAAAACGGTTCGTATTTATATCTTAGAAAATATGGGGCGACACATAGGCAGTGAACTTGAAGATGAGCTTTTTAAAAGACTTCTTTTAGTACAAAGTTCTCACGATAGTTTACTTGGCGGCTCTAAGGCAAATTTGTTTAGAGAACTTACGATGGTGAGAGATTTTTTTATGTCAAAGTCTATTGTAACGGCGCTTGATTTTCCTTTTGTTTTTTTAACATTATTTATTATTGCTTTGATTTCACCTGTTATTGCAGGGGTGACTCTCTTTTGTGCCATCTTAATCATCATTACCAATATACTTTTTCAAATTCCTGTTTTTAATCTCAGTCGAAAGTTATTTAAAGATGGTCAGGTTAAGCATAACTATCTTTTTGAAACGATCAAAGGTGTTGAGACGATTAAGATAACCAATGCGACATCACGAAGAATGTATAAATGGCGACAGATGACGGGCTTTTATGATTTTGTGCATCTTAAAGTACAAATGCTTACCAGTTCTGCGACCAATGTATCTTATGTTATTTATCAAATAGCAACAGTGCTTACTGTGGTGATTGGTGTTTATGAGATACAAGATCGCGTACTTTCTATGGGTGGATTAATAGCGCTTAGTATCTTTGTTAGTCGTGTTATGGGTCCTATCATTGGGCTATCAAGTATTGTTTTAAAATATAAAGAAGTGAAAGAGTCTTTGGATTCTCTCAATAAATTTTGGCATCTTCCTTTGGAGACTGAAAAAGCTTCTGAACTTGGAGTTAAAAGACTTCAGGGTGAAATAGAATTTAACAATATCTCTTTTAGTTACGCTGGAACCAAAAATCCGTCAATGTCTGAAGTGACTTTTAAAATCAAACCTGGAGAAAAAGTTGGTTTTATCGGTCCAACTGGAGCTGGAAAGAGTACGATTTTGAGACTATTGACAGGAATGGATACGCCCCAAAGTGGAACTATTTTCATAGATAGCCATGAAATCAACACTTTTCATCCTGTGGAGTTAAGAAATAATATAGGCGTAATGCCACAAGAGCCATTTTTATTTGCAGGCACATTGAAAGAAAATGTGGAAATTGGTAAGAATTTAGGTAAAGAAAAACTAATCCAATTGCTTAAGATGACGGGGCTTGAAGACCTCATTAAACGATCCGGTGAGGGAGAAAACTTTCAAGTAGGCGAGGGTGGCTCAAGACTATCGGTAGGGCAAAGACACCTTGTAGGATTGGCTCGTTCTCTTGTGAATGATCCACCTATTTTGATTCTTGACGAACCGACAACGGGTATGGATGTTAGTTTGGAAAAAGAGATGATTAAGGCATTGAAGCCTATTGTGGTAGATAAAACATTGATTCTTATTACCCATCGATTTGCTGCTCTAGAACTTGTCGATAGAGTGATGGTTGTCAATGCAGGAAAAATTATCGCTGATGGTCCAAGAGATGTAATTTTGGCAAAGCTTCAAGGACAAAAATAGATGAAAAACGATAGTACTTCTCTTATTGATAGCGGGTATGGCTGTGTTAAAAATACACG
>JAFLKZ010000013.1:11761-27959 GCA_019162915.1 Campylobacteraceae bacterium | reverse complement strand
ATGTATATAGTAAGATCATTAGATCTTTATGGCGAATTTTCGTATTATGAAGCGCAGATTTTTGAGCAATTGATTAAACCAGGATTTGTCGTCCTTGATGTGGGTGCAAACATTGGTGCTTTTACAGTTTTGTTTTCAAAACTAGCTTCTCAGACAGGTCGTATTTTTGCTTTTGAACCACAAAGGATAACTTATCAAATGCTTTGTGCAAATGTTGCTTTAAATGCCTTATTGAATGTAGAAACATTCAATCACTGTGTAGGTAATAAAAAAAATCTTATCGATGTAGCTGAGCTTGACCAATACAAGATAACCAATTTTGGCGGACTCTCTATGGGAGCAGATGCGAATAAACTAAGTAGAAAGGTGAGGACTATCCTTATTGATGAACTTGAGTTAAAACAATGTAATTTTATCAAAATTGATGTTGAAGGTATGGAAAAAGAAGCTTTACTTGGGGCTAAGAAGACAATTCAGAAGCATCATCCTATAATGTATATTGAAAATGATAGAGTAGAAAAGAGTGCTGAGTTGATTAAAACGATTAAAGAATTTGGTTATGTGATTTATGAGCACAATCCTTATTTGTTTAATAAAGAGAACTTTTTTGGGTGTAATGTAAATATTTTTGGTAACATTGTCTCTAAAAATCTTCTATGTATTCACAATAGTATAGATATGAAAGTGAATGGTTTAAAAGAAATATGATTGTCGAAAAAAAATGGAATTATTATTTAACGGTAGTTCCCATAGGTCTTTTCTTTTTAATTTTTTTCATTTGGGCTACTTTTTCACAAATTGATGAAGCAGTTACGGGGAATGGTAAAGTAGTGCCTTCGGGGCAAGCAAAGATTTTGCAACATATGGAAGGCGGTATCGTAGCGGAGATACTGGTAAAAGAAGGAGATACTGTTCGATCAGACCAGCCTATCTATAAATTGAGTCAAGCTTTTTTTACTGCAGATTTAAAAGGGAAAGATTTAGATATGGTTTCTCTTCAAGCAAAAGAAGAGAGGCTCATGAGCTTGATAGAAGATACAAATCTTTCATTTGATAAAGAGTTGATTGAGAAATATCCACAGATAGTTGAAAATGAGATGCAAATATTTTATAGTGAAAAACTCAATAGCTCTGAGAGGATTAATGCTGTTATACAAAAAGCAGAACAAAAACAGTATGAGATTAAAGAGTTAGAGGCTAGAGAAAAGAATCTTCAACTAGAACTTGAAATGGCAAAAGAAAATGTCAATATTAATGAACAATTGATGAAATCAGGTGCGGGATCTCGTAAAGAGTATCTATTTGAAATGAGTAAAAAACAAAATCTTATAACACAGATTGATGAAGTAAAAAATAAAATTCCAAGCATGCAAGGTAAGTATAAAGAAGCCATTTTTGAGTTAGGCTCAATTCGTTCCGATATAAAATCAAAGCAACTTAATGAACTTAAAGATGTCAGATTAAAGCTGAGTCAACTGCTACAGCAAAGTGAAGCAAGTGTTGATAGAACAAAAAGATTGGTTATTACTTCTCCTGTCAATGGAATTGTGAATGTTCTTTATTTTCATACGATGGGTGGAACCATAAAGCCAGGCGATAAGGTAGCAGAAATTACACCTCTTGAAGAGGGATTTATGATAGAAGCAAATATTAAAGCTTCAGATAGAGGTAGAATATGGATAGGGCAAAAAGCCAATATTGAGATAACAGCATATGAGTACGTCAAGTACGGAATGATAGAAGGAGAACTTGTCTCTATAAGCCCTGATAGTTTTACAAATCAAAAAGGTGAAGTTTTTTATGCGATTAAAGTAAAGTCGTTTAAAGATAATTTGGGACAAAATTTGCCAATTATGCCAGGAATGGAAGCTAGCATTCATATTATCACAGGAAAGCGTACGGTATTGGAATATATATTACTTCCATTTAAACGTATAGGTAAAAATGCCTTTTTAGAGCATTGATTACACAATAATGTATTTTTTGTGTATTCACTGAACGATACAAGCACTTCTTTTTTTGATGTTCTATTAAAAAATTGAAAGTTTTTTAAGGTATACTTATTTATAAATACAAAAGTGTCCAAAGGATTGAAATTGAGATTTATTTTACTATCACTTATGTTTTTTCAAGTTATGTATGCCTATTCACATAATGAAGTTTTGAAAGATTATGAAGTAAAAAATTATGAAAAAGTCTGCTTACAAGGCGGTGCACTTTTATTTAATAATGAAAAAAATGAAAATATTTTAGTAGCAATAGGTGATGCATGTGCTAAAGTTGATGCGATTAATCCTTTGGGTAACGTTGTAAAAAATCTTGTTTCTACAGAAGAGTATCGAGAAAGTGGGTCTTATTTTGCAACGCTTGTTTTGCAAAAAAAACTTATTTATCAGTTTATGCATGATGGTATTAATCTTAAAGAATTGAAGCTTCCGAGGACAGATCATGTACTTTCAAAAGTTTTTGAAAGTTTGTCGCAAGGGCATTATGAAATCGTTGATAAAAAAGTACAGATTATGACTCCAGAAGTGGATTATCTTTTGTATCTTGTTGGAGAGGAACCTAAAAAAGTTTATATTGATGAGTATAAAAATGGCAAATTGATAAAGAGACATTGGTATTTATAGACTTATCATTCATGTCTGCTTTTACCTTACCTTAGGGACTATTCTACTAGAATGTTCTTTCTCATTTTTTCTTTAGGATACTAATGCCTCTTAGTCGACTCAATAACGAACAAAATTTAGCTGCTATAGCTCCACTGGGACACAACCTTATCATCGCAAGTGCAGGAACAGGTAAAACATCGACTATCGTTGCACGCATAGCTTATCTTATCCAAAAAGGGGTTCACCCCTCAAATATTTTGCTTTTGACCTTTACTAATAAAGCTGCCGCTGAAATGGTGGAGCGTGTGAGTGTTTTTTTTGGCAAAGCTATCACTTCTCAAATCGAAGCAGGTACATTTCATGCCGTAAGTTATCGGTTACTCAAAAAATTAGGGCATAAGATAGTTTTAAAACAACCCAAAGATTTAAAAATTTTACTCAAAAGTATCGTTGAGCGAAGACGCTTTGACCAGATAGAAAGCTCAGCCAAGCCTTATAGTGCGGCGTATCTTTATGATATCTTTTCACTTTACCAAAACAGTACGATAAGTCTTAGTTTTTCAGATTGGTTAGCGGAAAATGACAGTGAACATGGCGCTTATTTTGATATTTACGAAGATATTTTTGAAGAGTTTTGTGAGCTTAAAAAAGAGTTTGGTTATGTGGATTTTAATGATCTTTTGATTTTTATGCGAGAAGCTCTTAAATCAACTCATGAGATTTCATACGATGAAATTTTAATCGATGAATATCAAGATACCAATACCCTTCAAGGCTCTTTAATAGACGCTTTCGAGTCAAAATCACTCTTTTGCGTTGGGGATTATGACCAGAGTATTTATGCGTTTAATGGTGCAAATATTGACATTATAGGTTCATTTGCCACTCGTTATGACGATGCGCAAGTCTTTACTCTCAATAAAAATTATCGCTCATCTAATAAGATTTTATCCCTTGCTAATAGAGTCATCGAGAAAAATCCAAGGTTGTATGAAAAAAGACTCGAAGTGACACGGAATGGTGAGTTTGAACCTCCTAAATTATTAATTTATGATGAGCTTTTTTATCAGTATCAGGCTATTTCTTCGATGATAAAAGTCTCAACTTGTCACCAAGATGATATCGCGGTTATTTTTAGAAATAACTCTAGTGCAGATGGAATAGAAGCGACTTTAAGGGAACAAGGGCTTACATGTAAACGTAAAGGCGGAACCAGTTTCTTTGATGCGTATGAAGTCAAAGCGATGTTGGATCTCATTAGTGTAGTTGTTAATCCCAAAGATATGATGGCATTTATACACGTGTTTGAGTATGCCAAAGGCGTGGGAAGTTCGCTTTCAAAAGAGCTTTTTGATGCACTTTTTAAACTAGGTGAGGGCAATATCTATCAAGGCTTTTTTCACCCCAAATCGGTGGATGAGTTATTTAAAAAACGTGCCAAAAACCATCAATTGGGACTTTTTGATGATATTCATGACTTTGGAAGTGTCAGTCGGTTTTACAATCTTGGTTTTGAAGAGACTTTTTTATCCAATCCCATTTTGAAGCATCCTAGACTCAATACAGATGGTGCAAAATTTCTGCACCATTTTTATAAGTTTATGAAGCACTCAACACGCATTAAAAATCCTCAAACATTTGTGAACCATGTGCTGAGTTCAGAAGTATTTAGTGCCATCGCTGAAATTTTAGCAACCAAAAGAGTTATTAAAAAAGATGGCAGTGTGGATGAAAATGAAAAGCAAGAAGCACGTGGTAGAATTTTTAGAAAGGGTCATTTACTGAAAGATTTAGCCCTTGGTTATGCCTCAAATGAGCGATTTTTAAATGCGTTAACCCTTGGTAGCAATGAAATGAGTGAAGGTGAGGGGGTAAATTTACTGAGTGTTCATGCAAGTAAAGGGCTTGAATTTAAAGAAGTTTATGTCATCGACTTAATGGATGGAAGGTTTCCTAATCGAAAGTTGATGCAAAAAGGAGGAAGCTTGGAAGAGGAGCGACGTCTTTTTTATGTCGCAACGACAAGGGCAAAAGATATGCTTTATCTCTCCTATGCCAAGTACGATAAAATTAAAAAGATTTCTTATATTCACTCACCTTTTTTAGTAGAAGCTGGGTTGGCACATTAGGAAATTTTTTAAAGCCAAGGGTAAAACAAAAAAGATAGAATTGACTAAATTATTGAGGAGTCATTATGAATAAATTACTGTTAATTTTAGTTTTATTTTCAACTTTTTTGTTTGCAGAATTAAGACGTGTTGATGTGAGCGAAGAGATTGTTAAAAGTGGTATTAAAATCATCGATATTAGAACTGAGCCTGAATGGAAAGAGACAGGTATTGTTGAAAATTCCATTACTTTGACTTTTTTTGATGAACAAGGTCGCTACAATGCTGATGCTTTTTTAGAACAACTCAATCGACATGTTAAAAAAGATAGAGAGTTTGCACTGATTTGTCGAACAGGCAATCGAACTTCTGCGGTAAGCGATTTGCTCTCTAAAAATGGTTATAAAGTGGTTGATCTTAAAGGTGGTATTAAAAAGTTGATGTCACAAGGTTATGTGCTTGAAAAGTATAAACCATGAAAAAAAGCAATGAATTAATTCATGAAGATTCACCTTATCTTCAACAACATGCGCATAATCCCGTTAATTGGATGGCGTGGAATGCGGCCGCATTTGAAAAAGCTAAAAACGAAAATAAACTTATCTTTCTCTCCATCGGTTATAGTACCTGCCACTGGTGCCATGTCATGGAGCGGGAAACATTTGAAGATGAAGTCTCTGCTTCACTTTTAAATGCCAATTATGTGAGTATTAAAGTAGACCGTGAAGAGATGCCTGATGTGGATAAGTACTATCAAGACATTCATTATTTATTGACCAAACGCTCTGGTGGGTGGCCTTTGAGTATGATTATGACACCTGATCAAAAAGTTATTTTTGCAGCTACGTATCTACCTCCGTTGAGTGCCAATGGTAGAATGGGATTTCGAGATTTGGTGACTTTTATCAAAGATAAATTTCATAATGAATTTGAAGAGATTCAAAAGAGTGCCAAAAGCATTGAAGACGCCATTAAATATTTTGAGCATAGTTTTGAACAAAAAGAACATATTGATAAAAGTGTGATAGATGTTTTTGTAGCAAATGTCAAAGCAAGTTTTGATGATGTATACAAAGGTATCGGCACTGCTCCAAAGTTTCCCCATGCCTCTACTTTTAATACGCTCATTGATATTTACAAGCAAACAGGCTCTTTAGAAGCTTTATATATGAGTGAAGATGCGATAGAAGCTATGGCGAGTGGCGGTATATTTGACCAGATAGAAGGTGGATTTTACCGTTATAGTGTCGATGCAGCGTGGGTAATTCCTCATTTTGAAAAGATGCTTTATACTAATGCTGAACTCATAGAGGTGTGTGCCAAGCTTTATGGGGTAAGTCCTAAACCGCTTTTTAAAGAGACGTTTGAGCGATGTATCGAAGCGATGGATGAGCGGTTTTTAAAAGAAGGACTTTATCTGAGTGCAAGTGACGCAGATAGTGAAGGGGATGAGGGAAAATACTTTGTTTTTAAGTATCAAGAGGCAAAAGAATGGTTACTTAACCATGGATTTGATGATAATGAAGCAGAAGTAGTATTGGCATATTTTAGCATTACTAAAGCTGGAAATTTTGAAGATGGGCTTTCTAACCCTTGTATCAATATTGAATCTCCAAAACCACCAAAAATCGAAGAAGCGTTTAAATTACTTAAAGAGTTGCGTCAAGGGATAGCTTATCCTTTTATCGATACGAAAGTTTTAACGTCTTGGAATGCATTGATGGTAACAGCACTTTTTGAAGCAGGAAAGATTGAAAAATGCTATACAGCAAAAGCCCAAAATGTACTGGATACGCTTTGTGCGCGTTTACATGTAAAGGGTGTTTTATACCATCAATTGGTATTGGGTGGCACTTTAAAAGTAGAAGCACTTTTGGAAGATTATGCCTTTTTAATAGAAGCTCTCATCATTGCTTCGAATGAAATAGATGAAAAAAAATACCTTGAACTGGCTGTTCTTTTGAGTGATGAAGCTATGGTTAAGTTTTATACAAATGGTATTTGGTATCTCTCAGATAAAGCTTTTAAGGCAAAAGCGCCATTGGAAGATAGTAGTTATAAAAGTGCCATGGCGGTGATGATTAAAAATATCTTTGAACTTTCAAAACTGAACCATGATAATGCTTTACATGTAAAGGCAACCATGATGTTAGAAAATGTAGCAGGTAGTTTAAAAAAATATCCTCACGCCTATCCTGAAGCCATTAAGAGTGTTTTACTTTACATGTAAGGGTTAAATCCCTTACATGTAAAGATGTTTTAAAGCGCTTTAGCGATAAATCTATTGAGTCTTTTAGCAAAAGCTGAGATATCTTCTATCTTCATTCCCTCTTGTAGTTTAGCTTGGTCAAGCAAAAGATACGCGATATCTTGAAGTTGTGAAAAGTCATTTTTTTCCATAAGTTTTGTAAAAATCTCATGGTCTGGGTTAATCTCAAGAATAGGTTTCACACTTGGAAGGTTATCTTGTCCCATCTGTTTAAGCATTTGTTGCATCTGGAAATCTGGGTCATTTTTATCGTAAATAAGGCATGATGGAGAATCACTTAATCGACCAGAAATTTTAACATCTTTCACATCGTCTTTTAAAAGCTCTTTCATCTTGATAAGCATCTCTTTATAAGTTTTCTCATTTTCTTCTGTTTTGGTAGTGTCTTCTTTGATTTCTTCGTCGATATCTGAGTTATTGACTGGTTTGATAGGTGTTTTATCATACTCTCCTACCATTGGGATGACGATAGCATCGACTTCTTCATCAAGGAGCAACACTTCTATATTTTTAGCTTTAAATTGCTCGATGAGGGGAGAATTTTTTAAGATTCTTTCATTTTCGCCTGTGATGTAATAGATACTTTTTTGATCTTCTCCCATACCTTCTTTGTACTCTTTAAGACTTACTAAACCATCACGTTTACTGGATTTGAAAAGCGCTAAATCAAGTAGTGCTTCTTTGTTCTCATAGTCACCATATAGTCCCTCTTTTAGTACACGTCCAAAGTTTTTATAAAAGGCAAGATACTTCTCTCCATCTTTTTCTTTGAGGTTTTTAAGTTCACTCAAAATCTTTTTAACAGAAGCTTTTTTGATGGAATCAAGGATTTTATTTTGTTGTAAAATCTCACGACTCACATTAAGCGGTAAATCTTCCGCATCGATAATACCTTTTACAAAACGAAGATAGGTTGGCAAAAGTTCTTTTTCATCATCAGTGATAAAGACACGTTTAACGTAAAGTTTAACACCTGGTTTGTAATCCATTCTAAAAAGGTCCATAGGAGGCGTTGATGGGATATAAAAAAGAGTGGTGTATTCAAATTTTCCTTCCGCTTTGGTGTGACTCCAAAGGGTTGGATCTTCGCTGTCGTGAGAGATTTGCTTGTAAAAATCTTTGTATTCATCAGGTTTAATTTGGCTTTTTGCGATTGTCCAAAGGGCACTTGCTTTATTGATTTGGACGTTTTTAATTTCACTTTTAGATTCTTTGGTTTCTTCATCAAATTCTTTTTCTTCTTTATCCATGAAGATAGCAAAAGGAATATGATTTGAGTATTTTTTGATAACGGCTTGCACACGGAAAAATTCTAAAAATTCTAACTCATCTTCTTTAAGATAGAGAGTAATAGACGTTCCATGACTCTCTTTGGTCGTTTCGCTGATGTCGTACTCTCCGCCTGCCTCACTACTCCACATAAAGGCTTTATCTTCGAGTGCTTTACGGCTGATGACTTCGATTTTATTGGCAACCATGAAAGCTGAGTAAAAACCTACACCAAATTGACCGATAAGTGAAGAGTCTTTTTTGTTATCGCCACTGAGGTTTTGTAAAAAAGATTTTGTACCACTTTTAGCAATGGTTCCTAGATTTTCTACCAAGTCTTCTTCATTCATTCCGATACCATTATCGCTAAGTGTAAGCGTTTTAAGTTCTTTATTGATAGCAATATCGATACGTGGTTGGTATGAAAGAATTTTATATTTTTCATCGGTTAGGGTAAGATAGTTCAATTTATCAAGCGCATCAGAACTATTAGAGATAAGTTCGCGTAAAAAAATCTCTTTATTAGAGTATAAAGAGTGAATCATAAGGTCTAAGAGCTGGGAGACTTCGGTTTGAAATTGATGTTTTGACATGATTTTTCCTTTTAATTAAATTTTCTAAAGCGTTGTTTACATGTAAGAATTTTTAGAAGAGAGCAACGCTTTAGGAAGTTTAATTTTTGTGTTATTTTAGCAAAAATTCGGTTATTTTAAAACCACTTCCTGCTGCTATAATAGTTCCTAAAACATTTAAAAGTGTATTAGCGATACCTAACATGAGACTTCCTTGATTGAAAAGCCAAAATGTTTCAAGGGCAAAAGTTGAAAAAGTAGTGAGTCCTCCTAAAATACCCGTCGTTAAAAAAGATTTAACAGGCGTTGAAAAGAGTGTTGTATAGGTAAAAAATGCAAAAAGTACACCGATGAGAAGACTGCCAATCAGGTTAACACCCAGTGTCCCAAAAGGTAAATCATGGGGTAAATGTTTGTTTACAATACCATTAAGATAAGCTCGAAGAACAGAGCCTAAAAATCCACCACTACCGATAGCGAGGATGGTTAGCCAACTCAATTTCTAGCCTTTCTTGCATATTTTTTTCTAGGTTTTTGTACCAGTTTTCATCGTCTTTGGGATTGATCGGATCAAGATAGATAATGTGGACATCACCACTATGTGCATCAAGATTTTTAGAGTCGAAAATATATCTTGCTCCAACAATAATAGCAGGTTGAACGATAAAGTCTAATTTTTCAGCTAATATCTTTGCGCCACTTTGAAATGGCAGAAGTGTCTCTCCACTACCTCTCGTGCCCTCTGGAAACATAGCAATCACTCTTCCTTCTTCTGTTCTCTCTTTGCTGAGTTTAAGCATCTTGATGATGGATCGTTTGTCTTTTCTATCAATATCAATCATCTTTGGAGCGTTAACAATATGCCCAAAAAGTGGTATATCTTTAATCTCTTTTTTCGCAATCCAACATAAATTCTTAGGATAAATACGCTCAAGAGCTACGATATCAATAAGGCTTTGATGATTCATAACAAGCAGTTTGGCTTCACTTGAGGCTGTACCTGTTTGCTTAATATTGAAGCCCATAAGATAGGTTTGCAGTAAAGCCCATACTCTTCTAATAGGATGGGTTGATTTGGGAAAAATATACATCAAAACTATCACGATAAGAACCGTCACTACAAATTCGATAATAGTGTAGAGTCCTCTAATTTTTGATAATATTTTCATTTTGAGTCCATCCAATTTTTCCATCAGGAAGTAAAACTTTTATATAGTTATCTCGCTCCCCTAGTTTTTCTATTTGTAAAGCTTTAGAAGTTGTTAAAAAGACAGTAGATTTTTCGGTCGGAAGTATCATAACATTACTATTTGCTTTAAGCGTTGCATCATTTAAAGGATTTTTGTCGATAAAATAGAGTCCTAAAAAAAGAAGCGCAACCAGTAAAAAGAAAATACTTCTTCTTTTTATACCTATAATAAAAAATAAAAATGCTGCCACACCATAAGCGATACTTTTATAAAATTCGAAAATACTCTCTTTGGGATTAAGTCCTAGTTGTGTGCTAACTTCATCACTTTCGATCAGTACAGGCAGAGTACTTTTGACAAATTTATTGGTTGGTAAATTAAAATAGGTAAACGCAAATGTCTTTTGATAGTTTGGGATAATAGCGTAATAGTATATTTTTTGTGTAGGTGGATTATCTACAAAAGAATCAACACTATTTTTTTGAATGCTACTAAGAGAAAAATCTTTAAGATTGGAGTTTGTTGCTTCTATCTCTAGCACAATGATGAGATTTTTATTGTCAAAGGTTGTTGTTTTATATTTTTTGACACTCAGTGAGTCTGCGACGACATTACTAAATAGGTTGTCTTTTTTGAGCTGAATTACATTGATATTAGGCAAAATAAGCTTTTCACTTTCAATGGTTTCTCTATTGGAGAGAAGATTGACCGTTAAAGTAGGCATTGTAAGTGGGGTTGATTTGATTTTGAAATAGAAAGTGTTATGATAGGTATTCTCACTCGCCCATTGCCACTTACTATCTGGATTGATGATATCTACACTTTTGGATTCTGTAAAAATATTGATGACATTATCAAAATCTTCTTTAGCGATGATGGCTTTCACTTTGATAGGAAAAATTTGACCAACATAGACTTTAGAAGTGACCTCTTCATAAGAGAGAAAAAGTGATTTTGATTTTTGTGAAAAATTGCTTACTCTAGTCGTTTCTTCTTGTGCAAAAGCGTTCGAAAAAAAGACTAAAGTAAGTGCAATAGCGATAAGAAATTTCTTCATCAAGTTAGTTTATTAAACCTTCAAGCATTTTAACACCATCTTTTGAGCCTAAAATCTCTTCAATAGCACGCTCAGGATGAGGCATTAAGCCAAAGACATTTTTATTTTTATTTGTGATACAAGCAATAGCATCAATAGAGCCATTTGGGTTTTCAACCTCACCCTTTTCATCACAATACGTTAATAATACTTGCTCATTAGCGTAGAGCTCATTTAACCCTTCTTGATCTATAAAATAACTTCCCTCACCATGGGCAATAGGAACGTTAAGAATATCACCAACTTCTAATTTTTGGAGAAAGTCATTATGATTATTGATGACTCTTAAGTGCTGAAACTTGGAGATAAAATGCACATTTTCGTTGCGTTTCATAGCACCTGGGAGTAAACGGGCTTCTAATAACATTTGGAAACCATTACAAATACCCAGTACTTTTCCCCCTTCATTAGCAAATGAAATAACTGCTTTCATGATAGGAGAAAATTTTGCTATGGCAGCGCTTCTAAGGTAATCTCCATAACTAAAACCACCAGGTAGGACTACAAGATTAGTTCCCTTTGGTAAATGCTCTTCTTTGTGAAAAACTAGAACAACATCTTGTCCTAACTTTTCAAAAGCATATTTGGTATCTATTTCACAGTTCGTGCCTGGAAATACAATAACGGCTACTAGCATGCTGGAAAATCTATAGTGTAGTTTTCAATAACGGTATTAGCAAGAAGCTCTTCACACATTACTTGAACTCTCTCAAGTGCTACTTTTTTATCAGTTTCATTGATATCTAATATGATTTGTTTGCCGATTCTTACTTCTTGCACTTCATTAAATTTCAAAGAAGAAAGAGCGTGATGTACAGCTTTTCCTTGAGGATCTAAAACGCCTTCTTTTAGTTGAATATTGACAATAACTCTCATATTTATAGATTCCTTTTCTTGTTATTTTAAAATTCTATTTAATACTTCTTCATAAGCAACTTTGACATTGCCAAGACCTTGTCTAAATCTATCTTTGTCTAGTTTTTCATTGGTATCTGCATCCCAAAAACGACAACTATCAGGACTTATTTCATCTGAAAGAAGGATGTTTCCCTCTTTATCGACACCAAATTCTACTTTGAAATCGACTAGTTTAAGCTTACGCTCAGCAAAAAAGCTTTTCATAATAGCGTTAATCTCTCGACCTAATCTTTTGAGTTCTTCCAAGTCAGATTCGCTTTTGACAAGATTGAGCATTAAGCAGTGTTCATCATTAATAAGAGGATCGCCTAAAGAATCATCTTTATAATAAAATTCAACCAGTGTGAACGGAAGGATAGTTCCCTCTTTAATACCTAATCTTTTTGACAAAGAACCTGTAGCAATATTTCTTACTACAACTTCGATAGGTATAATTTTTACTTTTTTGACAAGTTGATGTGTGTCATCTAAAGTTTTAACAAGGTGTGTTTGGATGCCATGTTTTTCTAAAAGTTTAAAAAGTTGTGTGCTTATTTTGCAATTGAGTGCACCTTTACCAGATTCATTGCCTTTTTTTTCTGCATTAAATGCTGTTAGGTCATCTTTAAACTCTGAAATTAAGAGATTTTCATCTTCTGTTAAAAAAAGCTTTTTGCCTTTTCCTTCATATAGTAATTCACCTTTGTTCACACTTTTCTCCTTGGTTTATTTTTTAATGGATAGTACTTTGATGATATCAACAGCACTTTTGAGTTGTAAGTCTTTGAGTAACCCTTCACTGCTCATATCTTCTTTTTCTATTTTTATACTCTCTTGCTCTTTGTCTTTTGCTTTACTTTTTGTTTTGTCTTTTGTCTCATCGACTTTTTTCAATTCACCCTCAAGGTGTTTTTTTAAATCTTTTTCTTTAACAGCAAATTCATTGGTTTTGTGCGGTACTTCACCAGGATATACAACAACATCAGGTGTAACGCCTACGGCTTGTATAGTTCTACCACTTGGTAAATAATATCTCGCAATAGTAAGTCGTATCGCTTCATCATCAACCACAGGAAGTACTGCTTGTACACTACCTTTTCCAAATGTTTTTTCGCCTACAATAACAGCTCTTTTATGGTCTTGAAGTGATCCTGCAACGATTTCACTTGCACTTGCACTTCCTCCATTAACAAGAACAACAAGTGGTGTTTTGGTAACGGTGCCTGATTTTGTAGCTTTGTATTCAGCATTCTCAGATTCAACACGTCCTTTTTGTGAAACAATAATTCCTTCTTCCACAAACAAATCTACCAGTCCAACTGCTTGATTGAGTAATCCACCTGGATTATTTCTCATATCGACGATAATACCTTTAAGATTTTTACGTTTACTGATAGCATCTTGAACATCGCTTACAATATTTTTATCAAAACTGACGACACGGACATATAAAATATTTTCGTTTTCAACCATTTTAGAATAAACAGATTCGATTTTAATAATATCTCTGATGATACTAATAGTTAAAGGTTTTGTTTCCCCATCTCTCACGAGCGTTAGTTCAATACCTGTTTTAGGTTTTCCGCGCATAAGATTAACAGCTTCATCAATGGTCATACTGAGTGTTGATTGTTTGTCTATTTTAAGGATTATATCTCCGGCTTTAACACCTGCTTTATCTGCAGGAGTACCTTCCATTGGAGCGATAACTGTCAGTGCACCATCTTTTTGACCAACGGTAATGCCAAGACCTCCAAATTCACCTTCTGTTTGAATTTTTAAATCTTTATAATGTTTAGCGTCAAGATAAGAGGAGTGTGCATCTAAATTTGAAAGCATTCCCTCAATAGATTTTTTGACGATTTCATCAATTTTGATATCATCGACATAGTATTTTTCAATCGTTGCTAAAACTCTTGTGAATTTTGCAAGTGAAGCTAGTCGACTTTTATCATTGTCTCCATTCTCAGCAAAAAGTGTTGATGAAAGGAGTGTTGAGAGGCCTAAAATCGTGAATATAAAGCCAACAGTGGCAAATTTTAAATGTTTCATAATATATATATTGCTCCCCAAAAAATGATACTAGATAGTGTTTGTTATCTAGGCGCTGATTATAGTTTAATTTCCCTAAAATTTCTATAAATAGTCGATAGATTTATAGAAATTTATATCATTTTTATAAAATATAATGTGATATATTGCATTAAAGTAATGCTGTATTGCTAAATAAACTTGACGCTAATAGACTAAAGTTGTACAATTATAAAAAATAAAAAGGAGATACTATGAACTCACTATTTGAACAATTAACCAATCAAATGAGAGAAGCGATAGAAAGCTCGATTAGTCTGGCACTCCACACCAAAAACCCAGAATCAACCCCTTTACATGTAAGCTGGGGACTTATTACGAATTCAAATTCAATCCTCAATCAAGTATTAAACAAGATGAATATTGATAAAACGGCTATTGAGCTTGAGATGAAAAGTGAAGTAAAAAATCTACCAACAGCTTCGCAAGTCACAAAAGAGAGTATTAAGATATCTAAAAACTTGGTTGATTCTTTACAAAGAGCAGAAGGGTTGATGAAACAAAAAGGAGACAGTTATCTCTCCGTAGATACGTGGTTACTTGCCAATATTGATACTGATCCCCTGAAAAAGATTTTTAGTAAATACCTCAATATTTCTGAATTTAAAAAGAATTTAGAAGCACTTCGTGGTGGAAAAAAGATAGATAAACAAAGTAGCGATGAAAACCTTGAAGCGCTTGAAAAATATGGGATTAATCTTACGAAACTTGCCAATGAGGGAAAGCTTGACCCTGTGATTGGGAGAGATGAAGAAATTCACCGTATGATGCAGATTTTAATTCGTAAATCTAAGAACAATCCTATTTTGATAGGTGAACCTGGAACGGGAAAGACTGCTATTGCAGAGGGATTAGCCCTTAAAATTGCACACAATGATGTACCGCTTAGCCTTCAAAATAAAAGCGTGGTAGCGCTCGACATGAGTGCTCTTATCGCTGGTGCAAAGTATCGAGGGGAGTTTGAAGATAGACTTAAAGCAGTTATTGACGAAGTGAAAAAAAGTGGAAATATCATTCTTTTTATTGATGAAATTCACACTATCGTGGGAGCCGGTGCTAGTGAGGGAAGTATGGACGCTGCTAATATTCTTAAACCTGCACTGGCACGTGGTGAACTACATGCCATTGGTGCAACAACACTTAAAGAGTATCGCAAATATTTTGAAAAAGATACGGCTCTTCAAAGACGATTTCAGCCCATTACGGTTAATGAACCAACGATTAATGAAGCATTGCAGATTTTGAGAGGAATTAAGGAAAGCCTTGAAGCACATCATCATGTGACGATTATGGATTCAGCGCTGATTGCGGCGGCAAAGCTTAGTAGCCGTTATATTAGTGATAGATTTTTACCAGACAAAGCAATTGACCTTATTGACGAAGCAGCAGCAGAGCTTAAGATGCAGATAGAAAGTGAGCCAACTGAACTTAGCCGTATCAAAAGAGTTATGGGTACGTTGATGGTTGAAAAAGAAGCGCTTTTGATGGAAAAAAACAAGAAAAACGAAGACAGAATTAAAGTGATAGAAAAAGAACTCAGTGATGCTAAAGAGAAGAGAAATGCCCTTGAAATTCAGTTTGAAACTGAAAAAAGTGTTTTTAATGATATTGCCTCTCTTAAAACAAAAGCTGAAACACTCAGGCGAGAAGCTGAAAATGCAAAGAAAAATAGTGACTTTAACAAAGCAGCTGAAATAGAGTATGGAAAACTCCCTGAACTTGCCAAAAGTGAAGAAGAGTTAAAACAAAAATGGGAAAAAATGGTAGCTTCTGGAACACTTTTGAAAAATAGTGTCGATGAAGAGATGATAGCCACCATAGTGAGTAAATGGACAGGAATTCCGGTCAATAAAATGCTCCAAGGTGAAAAAACAAAAGTGTTAGCAGTCGAAGAGTATCTTAGAAAAGAAGTGGTTGGACAAGACGCTGCAATTAAAGCGATAGGACGCGCCATCAAACGTAATAAAGCGGGCTTAAGCGAGAGCAATAAACCCATCGGAAGTTTTCTCTTTTTAGGTCCAACGGGTGTAGGAAAAACACAAAGTGCTAAAGCGTTAGCAAACTTTTTGTTCGATACGACCAAAGCACTCATTC
>JAFLKZ010000013.1:0-11751 GCA_019162915.1 Campylobacteraceae bacterium | reverse complement strand
CGTTTTGATATGAGTGAATATATGGAAAAACACTCCGTGAGTCGTTTAGTCGGCGCACCTCCTGGTTATGTGGGCTACGATGAAGGTGGACAACTCACCGAAGCGGTACGCAGAAAACCATATAGTGTTGTTCTGTTTGATGAGATTGAAAAAGCACATCCTGATGTTTTCAATATCTTGCTTCAAGTACTTGATGATGGTAGGTTAACTGACAATAAAGGTGTAACGGTTGATTTCAAAAATACTATCATCATTTTGACTTCTAATATTGCAAGTAATAAAATCATGGAATTTGAGGGTGAAAAAAGAGAAGAAGAAGTTATGAAAGAACTGAGAGCTCACTTTAAACCAGAATTCCTTAACCGCCTCGATGATATCGTTATCTTTAATCCTCTTAGTGAAGATGGGCTTAGAGAAATTGTGTCGATTATGTTTAAAGACATCCAAGTCAAGCTTGCAGCAAAAGAGATTACGGCTGAGTTGACAAAAAATGCTAAAGCCATCATCGCCGAAGCTGGTTTTGACCCAGTTTATGGAGCTCGACCGCTTAAGAGAGCACTTTATGAACTTGTTGAAGACAAACTTGCGGAGATGATTTTAGAAGAACAATTAAACGAGGGCGACAAAATCGTGATTGATGGGGTTGGCGAAGATATTGTTATCCATAAAATTTAACAAAATAACTTCTTACATGTAAAGATGTAAGAAGTTATTTACAATCTTTATATTGCACCGAAAATTTAAAAAGTTCAGTATTGTTTAAATCATAAAAAACATAAACAAATATGGCACTTTTTTTCATGAGATATTTTGTTTCATAGTCGGTGCATAAATAGTTTCTATTGTTTTCAAATGTTGTTTTAATGAGCGTAGCTTTGTCTTCTTTGAGAATTTTTTTAAGATTTTCATTTTCTGAATTGATTCTATTTCGATATTCGATGATATTATGAACAGTGATGATATCAAAAACGGTCGTGTAATCATCAAGTACGATAGGGAGATTTTCTCTGGTACTTTCCATGATAATGTAAAGAATTTTTGGTACATCTTGCTCACTTATCTCTTCAAAATCACTCGTGTTATCTGCAAATAAAGCTGAAATAAGTGCTAAAATGGTTAAGATTTTTTTCATGGAATTCCTTTGCCGGAATTTTACAATAAAATTATCAAATTCTTCACAGGAAAATGCAATTTATGAGTTATTTTGATTGGTTTGTAGAACATGACCGAAAACATCACCAGATTATTCAAAAATTAAAGGCTCAAGGCTTCTTTGGTGAGGCCATAATTGATTATTTTGTATTTGAAAATATGGTTGAAAAAGAGCCTCATTTTTGTCTTTTATATGCTAACAAACAAAAGTGCCACGACATAAAATATCTTAACTGTTATCTGTGTGCCTGTCCACATTTTAGGTTTAATGATGAAGGAATAGCCGTAAAAGAGAGTGTGTTAGTTAAAAGTATGTGTGCTATTGCTTCTAAAAATGCTTCAAAGTTCATTTATGACAACATAGAACATTTAGATTGTTCAAAGTGTATTGTGCCACATACTAAATCTTTTGTTCTAAAACATTTTGATGAAGTGTGGCACAAAGTGATGAGGGAGTGTATTACATCTCCAAAGGTGTAGCGCTGAGTATAATGCCATCTCTATCCGCATAAAGATAGTCACCCTCTCTAAAAGTCACACCACCAAAAGAAAACGTTACATGTAAAGTGCCATCTTTTGGTGGCAAGGTTTTTTTAGGACAAGTTCCTAGAGCAAAAAGTCCTACTTCAATCTCTTTGGTATTTTTAGTATCACGTACAAACCCATTAACGATGATCGCAGTCCAATTGTTTTCTAGTGCAAATTTCATCAAGTTATCGCCTACAACAGCCGTATATTTGCCTTCCACATCAACAACAACAATCTTTCCGTCTCCGTCTGTTTGAAGTAACTTTGCTAAGCTTTGATTGTTGTCTTCAATTTTTATAGTAATGATTTGACCCATAACTTTTTTCAAGCCACCGTATGATTTTAAGATGGGGTCTAAGACTTGAACTTGGTTGTCATATTTGTCACATAAATCTGCTGTATAAAATTTCATTTTTTCTCCTATTAATGGTAACTTCAATATCGTTAAGATAGAATGCAAAATTATACAAAAATTTTTAGGCAAACAGATGAAAAAAGTAGTGACAGGCGTAGTCGGAAATGATATTCACGTAGTAGCAAATAGGCTCATCGATATCTCTTTGCAAGCAAGAGGGTTTGAGGTGTTTAATCTGGGTGTCAATACTTCTTTGGAAGAATTTATTGATGCTGTGGTAGAAACGGATGCAGATATTTTACTCATTTCTTCCCTTAATGGTGAGGCAGAAGGTTGGTGTAGGGATTTACAATTTTTGCGCTCCGAATATGACCTTAAAGATGTTGTTTTTGTGATAGGTGGCAATTTAGCTGTTGGCGAAGCAAAAGAGAGCGACATTATCCCAAAATACAAATCTTATGGGTTTGATTTGGTCTTTCATCAGGTGGACTTAAATACAGGTTTAGATGTGTTAGAAAAATATATGAGTGAGCTAAAATGAGTTTATTACAAAAAGAGCGAGATATTATCACTCGCAATGAGTATGTTGACGCGTTTGATTTTGATGAGATTGAGGCGTTTATTAAAAATGCACCTAAAGAGCTTTTTATCTCCCATCACTTCAAAAAAAGAGATAGATTATTGGTTCAGCCACGCGGTGGTTTTCCTACCTATAAAAAAATGTTTGAGCTTTACGAAACATTTATGAGTGCTGATATCGATGTTCTGCCACTGACTATTGATAGTAATACCAGACTTAATGATTATGCGATGGCAAAAAAGATGCTAACGCTTTCCGAAGAAAATGAGATGGATATGCTTAATGGCTATCCGCTTGTGAACCACGGTTATCGAACCACCAGAAAAATGGTAACGCACTTTAATAAACCAGTCAGCCTAAGGCACGGCACTCCTGATGCAAGACTTTTGGTAGAAACAGCGTTGGCTTCAGGCATCTTTGAAATAGAAGGTGGACCTATCACGTATATGTTGCCTTACTCTAAAAACTTTCCCCTAGATAAAGCTTTTTTATATTGGAAATATGTAGATAAGGTTTGCGCCAAATACTCAACGCTCAATGAACCTATCAATAGAGAATCGTTTGGACCCCTTACGGCAACTTTAGTTCCTCCTTGTATCGTGATAGTCATTCAGATTTTAGAGATGTTACTTTCCATAGAAGAGGGCGTTAAATCTTTTTCAGTGAGTTTTTCTCAAAATGGCTCAATGATGCAAGATATCGTGACTTCCAATGTTCTTAAAAAACTCTCTCGCTACTATGCTGACCAGTTTGGGGGAGAGGATGCTATCCTTAATTTGGTTTATCATCAGTGGATGGGGGCATTTCCGCGTAATAAAGAACTCTCAGACTCACTTATCAATACCAATACCGTTATCGCGGCGATGGTAAGAGCCGATAAAATCATCATTAAAACACGTGATGAAGCCTTTGGAATACCAACGATGCAGTGCAATGCACAGTCCGTTGCTAATACAAAATATACGCTTCGCACCCTTAAAGGACTTCCCCTGATTCATGATGAAGAAGAGGAAGCAAACCTAGAAGCAGAGGTCAAAGCGATTATGGATGCAGTCTTGAATGATAGCGCAGACACACTGTGGAGAAAAGTCTTTAACTCTATCAAAAGTGGCGTTATCGATGTTCCTTTTTCCCCACACATCATCAATAAAAACGAAGTAATTACGATAAGAGATGAGAATGGCAACATTCGTATTATCGAAAAAGGACAATTACCATTACCCGATAAGTGTTTTGCCTATGAAAAATCTAAAGTTAATTTGCCTGCGAGTAAAACAGAAGTCATTAATAAAATGATTCATGATATAGGAGCGATGCTATGAGTAAACTTTTAATTGACGTAGGAAGTACGTACTTTAAAGTCTGTGAAGAGACAAATATTACACAGCATTTTAGGGATTTCAAAAAAGATATTTATGAAGATTTACTCCATAAATGTGGTGATGTTTTTAGCCGATACAAGAAAGAAGATGTTTTTATCTGTTCGTCTGCAAATGGTGGTTTAAGCACCCTTATTATCGGGCTTACAAACTCTTTTAGTCTTAAATTTGCTAAAAATATTGCTTTTAATTCAGGTATCAATATCATAGACACCATTTTATATAGCAAAATTGAAGAGAGTAAAGTACCTTTAGAGTTGATTGATGTTGTGATTGTCGTTGGTGGAATCGATGGCATTAGCGGTGTTTTTGATGAAAAACTATTAACGTATCTTCAAAAAGTACAATATAGTAATATCGTTTATGTAGGAACAGTGCAAGATGCGAATTATCTTTCCTCTCATATCAAATCACTTAAAGTGCTTGGCAATATCATCACGGGAAAGTTACATGTAAACGAATTAGAGCTTAAAGAATATCTAACCAATCTTTATCAAGCGGATATTGTTGGGAAAGAAGATATCAAACATCTTTACGAATTTACCTCTAATCAGATTTATTCTACGCCTTATATTGTTAATCGCTCTTTGCCTCTCATCGATGCTAATTTTGAAGTAGTGAATCCCTTTATCGTTGTTGATATAGGTGGTGCTACAACGGATATCCATTATAGCCGTGATTTGGTGCGCGATAACATTTTAAGCGATAGTGAATATGATAGATTGGTTTTCAAAAAACTCGGTGTTTATAAATCCAAAGAGACATTGGTGTTTGCCGCCAAAAATAATGAATTTGTGTATGAACTTTTGGCATATCTCAATGTGACAGAAAACATTTTAGAAGAAGAGAGTGAAAAAGCGCTTCGCGTTTTGATGCAACTCTCCATCTTTTTAGTGCTTTATAAAGTTTCAAGACTTAATCCTCTTTATGTCACGTTGCATCTTGAACTTTTAAAAAGCATTGTTTTAACAGGGGGCATTACGAAGGTACTTTCTTATGCAGAAGTGGAAGCTATTATCACGTTTTTTTACAAAAAAGTAATGAATTTACATTCTCTTCCTACTATTGTATTAGATTATGACTATGCTATTTGGACGCTAGGAATGAAAAATAATGAACATAAGGAGCCAAAATGTCTATAAATTGTATACGAACGCTCATCGAAAAAGCCAATGAAATTTGTCCTGATAAAATCGCTATCATTGATGGTCAAAAGCAGTTAACTTTTGGAGAGTTGTATAAAAAAGTCAATCAAATAGCCAGATACTTTAGTGAATTAAAATTAGAAAGTGGTTCACGTATCGGTATCTACTCTCATAAAGGGAGTGAACAAGTCATCGCTATCTTGGCACTTTTATCAACTGAGTATATTTTTGTTCCCATTTCAAGACTGTTAAAGCCAGAACAAGTAGAGCATATCGTTAAAGATTGCAATATTAAGTGTATTATCACCGACAAAGCGAAGATTAAAAACATTGATGAGATTAAGTATGATGGTAAAATCGTTACATATGAAGCGATTGAGCGTGATATTGTTTCTTTTGAAGAGATTTATAAATGTTGTAGTGATGTTTATACGTGTAATATTGGAGATTATAAAAATGCGGCTATTACGTATAGCTTTGGGGTGAGTGGATTTCCAAAAGGTATCGTTATCACACATCGAAATCTCATCGATAGCGCAAGGGTTGTGTCACAGTATCTTCATCTTAAAAGCGATGATGTCATCTCTGGTACGTTGCCTTTCATTCTTGATTATGGTTTGAATCAAATCTTTTGTGCTATTTATAACAATGCTACTTTGGCGATACATTCGCTTGTGCTGCCAGCAGATTTTTTCAATCATCTTATTAACGACAAGGTAACGATTTTACCACTGATGCCTCCCCATATCACGCAGATGTTTGAAGGTGACATAAAGCGTATTCCTAATCCTAAGCTTTTAGTAAATCTACGCATCGTGACATCATCGGGTGGAAAAATAACTCCAAAAATGATTAATGACATCGAAGAGCGCTACCCTAACGCACAGTTTTTCTCAATGCACGGATTAACAGAAGCCTTTCGCTCCACCTATCTTGATCCAAGCCAGCTTAAAATCCGTCCTAATTCTATTGGCAAGCCAATTCCAGGCGTTGAGATACATATACTCAATGAACAAGGCTTTGAATGTAAACCACGTGAAATAGGGGAGCTCATTCATCGTGGTGGTTATATCTATAAGGGATATTGGAAATCAAAAGAAGATACACAAAAGCGTCTTCAAAGTATTCAGATTTTGAAAAATATCGTCAATTTAGAAGGTGATTTAACCGATGAAATTGTTGTATGTAGTGGTGATTTTGTGTATAGAGATGAAGAAGATTATATCTATTTTGTTTCACGAAAAGATGACATGATAAAATCATGTGGCTTTAGAATTAGTCCTTATGAGATAGAAAGCGTGGTTCATGATAGAGTGATTGATATCGCGCAGTGTGCCGTTTTTTCGATAGAAAATGAAAAAACAGAAGAAGAAATCGTGATGGTGTATAGTGCTAAAAGAGAATTGCCTAAAAATGAGATACTTTTTGAGTTAAAAAAGCATCTTCCTAACCATATGATCCCGACTATTATTATTTACAAAGAAAAACTTCCGGTTACTTCTCCAAGTGAGGGAAAGATAGACAAAGAAGTGTTAAAAAAACAAGTTTTAGAGGTACGATAAAGCCTTACATGTAAAGGTGCGCTTAATTTAAGCTTATGCAATTTTAAGTAAAGTTGAGGTAAAATCCGTACCTTAAATTATTTTTTATAAAAGGACTTTTAATGAAAAGAACTTATCAGCCACACAATACTCCAAAAAAACGCACACACGGTTTTAGAGTAAGAATGAAGACTAAAGGTGGAAGAAAAGTCATTGCTGCTAGACGCGCCAAAGGAAGAAGAAAATTGGCCGTTTAAAAGAGTATGAAACTCTCAAGGCAACAAGAGAGTATTCATATATTTATAACAATGCAAAAAAATGGCACACAGAAAGTGCCTTGGTTTTTTACAATAGTGATATCAAAAAACGAGTTGGCTTTACGGCAAGTAAAAAAGTCGGTAATGCTATCAAGCGAAATTTAGCAAAGCGTAGACTTCGTGCTATATTTTTGGAAATTCAAAACAATTTGAATGACGGTATATATGTTTTTGTAGCGAAAGAGAAGATGAATCAGATATCTTATGAAGCCCTCAAAAAGGGAGTCATGTGGTCTATGAAAAAATTAAATTGTATTAAAGAATGAAATCTTTAGCACTTTTTATAATAAAGCTTTATCAGAAGTTTTTTACACTGATTGGCTATGGAAGTTGTAGATATTATCCTACATGTTCGCAATATGCAAAAGAGCAACTTCTACACAATAGTTTTTTAAAAGCTATCTTTTATAGTTTTATTCGTATTTTAAAATGCAATCAACTATTTGCTGGCGGGATTGATTATCCTGTTGTCAATAAATTTATCGCATCTCCTCCTCTTTCTCCTCATAAACTCCAATGTATACCTATTTGTTTTTGGTTTGTACCAGAAGGTAAAAAGAGTTTTTATCTTGTAAAAGCTTTTAAAACATCTAAATAAAGGGAATCTCGTGATAGATAAACTAAGTAGCCAGATGAGAATTATAATTGCAACAGCTTTATCATTTTTGTTTTTTGCAGCATATGATCATTTTTTTATTCCAAAAATTATTCCACAAGCACAAACGGAAGTCGTAAAGTCAACATCTGAGCAAAAAGATATTGCTCCAAATTCAACATCTGCACCTGTATCTGTTGATAATGTCGCAGCAAGCGTTAATGCTCCTCTTACGAGTAATAAAGAGAGTGAAATTATCGCTACTATCAAAGCCGCTTCTTATGAGTTGCACATTGATAGATTGGGTAGGATAGCCAAATTTTATCTTGAAGAAGCCAAGTACAAAGATGAAAAAGGCGAGCGATTTCAATTAGTGGACATATCTCAAAATCTTCTTCCTCTTGAAGTAAGATTTAGCGATAAAAAAATCAATGAAGATGCTTTCGTAATGTCTTATAGCGCAGATAAAAGTTTGGTTGAAGTTAATGAAGCTGGAAGCAGTATCGTCTTAACGCAAACATTAGGTGCCCTTACTCTGACTAAAACATTAACATTTTTTCCATCAGGTAAATATGATTTACATGTAAAGCTTAGTGATGCTAAAGAGTATTTTATTGCTCCTGGTTTTCATCCTAATATTGCAGTTGACAGCTACACTTTTCATGGGGCCCTTGTTAAAAAAGCTGATGGTACTATCAAAACTATTGACGATGGTGATGCTAAAGGTGATGATAGATTTTTAAATTCAAAAATTGTAGCTTCTTCAGATAAATACTATACAACCTTTTTCTATGAGCTAGAAAAAGGTTTAGATACTGTTGTTTCTGTGGGAAAAGACAAAAATCCACTTCTTTTTGTAAAAGGTAATGAAGACTTTAAACTTAGTGGTTATATCGGGCCTAAAGAGTTTCAAAAACTAAAGTCTATCAATCCAGAATTAACCGATGTTGTTGAATATGGATTTTTTACCTTCATCGCAAAGCCACTGTTTATGTTACTTTCTTATCTACATGGATTATTTGGTAACTGGGGTTGGGCTATTGTTGGAATGACAGTTATTATTCGTTTGGTGCTTTATCCTTTGACGTACAAAGGTATGGTATCGATGAATAAACTCAAAGAACTTGCTCCTAAAATCAAAGAATTACAGAAAAAATATGGTGATGACAAACAAAAATTAAATACCCATATGATGGAACTCTACAAAAAACATGGCGCCAATCCAATGGGTGGTTGTTTACCTATTATTTTACAAATTCCTGTCTTTTTTGCAATTTATAGAGTATTGCAAAATGCGATTGAACTTAAGGGTGCTGCGTGGATCTTATGGGTACAAGATTTAGCAGTGATGGATCCGTTTTATATTCTCCCCGTTGCTATGGGTTTGACGATGTTTATCCATCAAAGAATTACACCTACAAGCTTTACTGATCCAATGCAAGAAAAGATTATGAAATTTTTACCACTTGTATTTACCTTTTTCTTTGTTACCTTCCCAGCAGGTCTGACTTTGTACTGGTTTACAAACAACCTAGCCTCTATCGTACAGCAGTTTTATGTTAATAAACTTTTTGCAAAAAAACATGAAGAAGAAAAGGCTGAGAAATGATAAAAGTTGAAGCACCGACATTACAAGAAGCTTATTCTAAAGCGGCGAGTGAATTGTCTTGTTCTGTGGTAGACTTAGAAATAAATGTTCTTCAAAATGGTTCTAGCGGTTTTTTGGGCATGTTCAAGAAAAGCGCTATTATCGAGGTAGAACGCAAAAATAACAAATCAAAAGAAACGAGAGACAGTAACTATAGAGACAATAATAGCAGTAGGGATAAAAGAGATTTTATTCCTACTAAGACTGTTGAGCAACATGACGAAAATGTAGTGGTATCAGAAGAGCGTAAAAGCGAGAAGAGTAGAAGAAATAAAAATAGAAGAAACAAAAATAAAAATAGAGATTTTGTTAAAAGTTCTGAAGGGTTAGACAATGTTGTTGAAAAAAAGCAAGAACCAGTCGAAATCAAAAAAGTAGAAAAGAAAGAAGTTTTTGTACCAAAGGTAGAAATAAAACAAGAAATTGCTTCTCCTAAACCTTTACCTAAAGAAATGAAACAGAGTAATGCTCCAAGTCAAATTGATCAAAATTTTCATCATGAAAAAAGAGAAATTAGCGAAGTGATTGATGAGATAAGAGTGCAAGTTCAAAATCTTTTCAAATATAGTTGTTTTGCCGTATCTTCACCAGTTGTGACTAAATATAATGAAGATACTATTTTAATAGAATTTAGTGGAGAAGATGCAGCACTTTTGATTGGAAAAGAAGGGTATCGTTATAAAGCACTCTCTTACCTTTTGTATAACTGGATTAATATCAAGTATGGTTTAAATATTAGACTTGAGATTGCTGAATTTTTGAAAAATCAAGAAGAGATGATTGAAAAGTATCTTATACCTGTGATTGAACGGATTAGAAATAGCGGAAGAGGTCAAACTAGAATTCTTGATGGCGTCTTGATAAAAATCGCATTAGAAGCTTTAAGAGCTGAATTTCCTGAAAAATATGTGGGAATTAAGTCTGGTAAAGAGGGTGGAAAGTTTATCGTCGTGAATGATTTTAATAGGAAAAATTCATAGATACTATTGCTGCTATTGCCACTAGTGCAGGAATTGGGTCCATTGCCATCGTAAGAGTTAGTGGACCTAACGCTCTTACTATCGCTCACAAACTTTCTCACAAAGAGGTATTAACTCCTCGAATGGCAACTTTGTCTTTTTTATATGATGCTCAAAATGATCCCATAGACCAAGCTATCATTATCTATTTTAAAGCGCCTCATAGTTTTACGACTGAAGATGTCGTAGAATTTCAGTGTCATGGTGGTTTTGTAGTTGCACGTATGGTTTTAGATATGATTATTGCCAATGGTGCAAGAGTGGCAAATCCTGGTGAATTTTCTAAAAGAGCTTTTTTAAATGGACGTATTGATTTAAGTGAGGCAGAAGCTATCGCGGCATTAATTGAGACAAAAAGTGTTGATGCTGCTAAGATATTGGCGCGACAGTTAAAAGGTGAACTCAAAGATTTTGTTTTACATGTAAGAGATTTATTGATTGATATTTTAGCGTATGTCGAGGTTAATATCGATTATGCAGAAGAAGATTTACCCCTAGATCTTTTAGACTCTATCGCACAAAGACTAGAAATTTTAAAAGTTGAACTGCACAGAACATATGAGAGTAGTAAGCGACGATATGGGCTTATGAATGGCTTTAAAGTGGCTATCGTAGGTAAACCCAATGTTGGTAAAAGCTCACTTCTAAATTCTCTTTTAAATTATGAGCGCGCTATCATCAGTGATATCGCAGGAACGACACGAGATACGGTTGAAGAAGAGATAAGAGTGGGAACTCATTTGATTAAAATTGTTGATACAGCGGGTATTCGAGAAGCCCATGATACAATTGAAAAGATAGGAATTGAGCGTTCCATCGTAGCCATAGAAGAATCACAAATTGTTATTGCAATGTTTGATAATAGCAGACCTAATGATAAAGAAGACATCGAAATATTAAGTATTGTCAAACAATACGAAGAAACTAAACACATTTTAAAAGTTTTAAATAAATCTGATTTAGAAAATGCCTTTGATAAGACACTTTTAGGAGATGACTTTAGCGAATTTAGTTGTAAAAAAAGTAGTGAAGATATCATCGAAAAAATCAGATTGATATTGGATTCTTCTTTGGTCGATGACACGGTTATGCTAACTTCCACAAGACAAATAGAAGCTGTTCGCAAAGCATATGAGAGTATTGAAAACAGTCAAACACTCCTTAGCGCTGGGCAACTTGAACTTTTTGCATTTCATATCAATGAGGCTATTGAGAGTATATCTTCGATAACGATGGCGTTTGAGCGAGATGAGATTTTGGATAAAATGTTCAGTAGTTTTTGCCTTGGGAAGTAGAGAATATTTAATATTTGTTTAAGAAATTGTGCTATTATAAAACCAACTAAAAAAGGGTTTTTATGTTTGGACATGCTCGAGAATTTATAAAAAAAGAGTCTTCTTCTGGAATCATTCTTATTATAGTTACTTTTCTTGCTCTTATGCTTCAAAATAGTTTTTTAACAGATGCTTACACTCACTTTCTCCTTACGCCT